>NZ_QKSU01000011.1:0-117990 GCF_003234665.1 Curtobacterium sp. MCLR17_059
GGGCCGGGGGGGGTCGGGCGGCGGCGCGGGGCGGGCCCGCGGCGGCAGGCGGCGAGCGGGCGAAATACCGATTCCTGGCGTCGAGCGTCCGGGTGGCTCTACCGTCGCGGGATGGCACACCGGAGCGACACCTGGCCCACGCACGAACGCAGCGAGCGACCGTGGCGGAGCGCCGTCCGCGGGTGCCGTGACGACCGGCTGGTGACCACCGTGCGGGTGTCGCTGCCCCCGTCCATCGCGAGGGCCCGGTGGACGCCCGACGACGACACCGTCGCGCTGCTCGACCGGAGTGCCACGGCCCTGCGCGCCCTCGACGTCCACCACGGCTCCCGGCTCGCGCCGCTCGGGTCCGTGCTCGGCCGGACCGAAGCCGTGGCGTCGTCGCGGATCGAGGACGAGTCCGCGTCCATCGACGACCTGGCGCGGGCACTCGTCGGCATCCGCGCGAACGCCGGTGCCACGGCGGTCGTCCGGGCCGGCGGAGCCGTCGAGCACCTGGTGTCCGGAGCCGACTCGGGCACCGTCACCGAGGCCTCCCTGCTCGAGGCACACCGCCTGCTGATGCGCGACGACCCGGTGGACGGACGGTACGCCGGCCGGTACCGAGACGTGCAGAACTGGATCGGCGGCGGCGCCACGCCCCGCGATGCCGTGTACGTGCCACCACCGCCCGAGCTCGTGGCACCGCTGATGGCCGATTTGTTCGCGTTCGTGCACCGTGTGGACCTGCACCCGATCGCCCAGGCCGCGATCGCCCACGCCCAGTTCGAGTCGGTCCACCCGTTCACCGACGGCAACGGTCGGATCGGGCGCGCGCTGATCGGTGCCGTGCTCCGGCGTCGCGGGGTGACGACCACGGTCACGGCACCGGTGGCCACCGCGCTCGCGGCGGATCGGCGGCGGTACTTCCGGCACCTCGAGCAGTACCGCGACGGCAAGGTCACCGGATTCGTGGTCGACCTGGCCCTGGCGATCGGGACGGTGTGCGACGAGGCGACGCTGAGCGCCCTGCTGCTCGCCGAGCACGACGCCGATCGGTCCGTCGGCCCCTGCGCCTCGGGCCCGCACGCGGTCGTCGGCCGTGCGCTCGCCGACGACCCCGTCCTGACCGAAGCGCACCTGGACACCCTGCTCACCACCGACGAGGTCGAGCGCGTCACGCACGACCTGGTGCTGGCGGGAGTGCTCCGTCCGGTCACCGGTCGTCGCCGTGACCGCGCATGGGTCGCACCCGCCGTGGTCGCCGAGCTCGAGGCGTTCGAGCGGCGGGTGCAGGCGGCGGCGGGCGGCTGCGAGCGCACGGCGGCCTGACCGGGGGTGCGGGCGAATAGGGTGGGACGGTGAGCAACGAGCACACCGCATCCACCCCGCCCAGCGCCGCCAAGCGGCCCGTGACACGGACCCACCACGGCATCGACTTCGTCGACGACTACGAGTGGCTGCGGGACAAGGAATCCCCCGACACCCTGGCGTACCTCGAAGCCGAGAACGCCCACACCGACGCCGCCACCGCGCACCTCGCGCCGCTGCGGGACCGCATCTTCGCCGAGGTGAAGAGCCGCGTCCAGGAGACCGACCTCTCCGTGCCGGTCCGGATGGGCGACTGGTGGTACTTCACCCGCACCGCTGAGGGCAGCCAGTACGGCGTGCACTGCCGCGTGCCCGTCGCCGGCCCCGACGACTGGACGCCGCCCGCCGTCGTCGAGGGCGAGTCGACACTCCCCGGCGAGCAGGTGGTCCTCGACGGCAACGCCCTGGCCGACGGCCACGAGTTCTTCTCCCTCGGCACCTACGACATCAGCGACGACGGCACCCGCCTGGTCTACGGCATCGACGTCGAGGGCGACGAGCGGTACACCCTGCACGTGCGCGACCTGGCCTCGGGGATCGACCTCGGCGACGCCATCCCGAACACGGGCGCCGGCGCCACGTTCGACCCGGCCGGCCGCTACGTGTTCTACCCCACGGTCGACGAGTCGTGGCGTCCGGACAAGATCTGGCGCCACACGGTCGGCACCGCGGCGTCCGAGGACGTCCTGGTGTTCGAAGAGCCCGACGACCGCTACTGGGTCGGTGTCGGTGTCACCCGTTCGTCGCAGTACATCGTCATCGAGCTCGGCTCGAAGATCACGTCCGAGGCGCACGTCCTCGACGCTGCGGACCCCACCGGTGAGTTCCAGGTCGTCTGGCCCCGCCGTGAGGGTGTCGAGTACGAGATCGAGCACGCCATCGTGGGCGGCAGCGACCGGTTCCTGGTGCTGCACAACGACGGCGCCGAGAACTTCGAGCTCGTCGACGTCCCCGCCGACGACCCGACGTCCGAGCGTGACCGCCGCGTCGTCGTGGCGCACCACACCGAACGCCGAATCGAGTCGGTCGACGCCTTCGCCGGGCACCTCGCCCTGGAGTACCGCTCCGAGGCACTGCCCCGCGTCGCGATCATCCCGATCGAGGGCGACGGCTACGGTGACGCGCACGAGGTCCCCTTCGACGAAGCACTGTTCTCGGCGGGGCTCGGCGGCAACCCGGAGTGGGAGCAGCCGACGCTCCGCATCGGGTACACGTCGTTCGTGACCCCCTCCGAGGTCAGCGACCTCGACCTGGCCACCGGCGAGGTCACCGTCCTGAAGCGCCAGCCCGTGCTCGGCGGCTACGACCCGGCCGACTACGTGCAGGAGCGCGACTGGGCGACCGCGTCGGACGGCACCCGTGTGCCGATCTCGCTCGTCTGGCGTCGTGACGCCGTCGAGGACGGCACCCCGGCACCGCTGCACCTCTACGGCTACGGCTCGTACGAGCACTCGATCGACCCCGGCTTCAGCGTCATGCGCCTGTCGATGCTCGACCGCGGTGTCGTCTTCGCCGTCGCGCACGTCCGTGGTGGCGGTGAGCTCGGCCGGCACTGGTACGAGAACGGCAAGACCCTGACGAAGAAGAACACCTTCACCGACTTCGTCGCGGTCGCCGAGCACCTGATCGATTCCGGCCGGACCAGCGCCGACCGCCTCGTGGCCGAGGGTGGCAGCGCGGGCGGGCTCCTGATGGGTGCGGTCGCCAACCTCGCACCAGAGCGGTTCGCCGGCATCCTGGCCGCCGTGCCGTTCGTCGACGCCCTGACGAGCATCCTCGACCCGGACCTGCCCCTCACCGTCATCGAGTGGGACGAGTGGGGCGACCCGCTGCACGACGCCGAGGTCTACCGCTACATGAGCGAGTACACCCCGTACGAGAACGTCCGCGACGACGTGCAGTACCCGCAGATCCTCGCCGTGACCTCGATCAACGACACCCGCGTGCTCTACGTCGAGCCCGCGAAGTGGACAGCGAAGCTCCGCGAGGTCGGCGCGCCCGTGCTGCTGAAGACCGAGATGTCCGCCGGCCACGGTGGTGTCAGCGGTCGCTACGCGTCGTGGAAGGAGCGGGCGTTCGAACTCGCCTGGCTGCTCGACGTGCTCGGGCTCGCCGACGAGACGCCCGCCGCGGCCACCGCCAACCCGATCGCCGCGGGCTGAGCAACGCCTCGCACTTCGTGAGCAGAAGAGGTCGGGTCCGAACGCGGGACCCGACCTCTTCTGCTCACCAAGCGAACAGCGGCGCACGCAGCGCACGCAGCGCGCACACCGCTCACACGCGGTTGAGCGCGTGCACCGCCTCGTCGTAGGACTCCTCGGCCAGGCGCACCCGGTCCCCCGCGAGCACCCCGTACCCGAACGTGCCCTCACCCCCGCGCTCCGCGATCGCCGCGTTCGCCCGCAGGATGTCGAGGGCATGCAGGGACCGCACCCGTTCGGTCAGCACGTCGGCGGCGGTGCCGATCCGCTTCCACAGCGCGTGCGGGAACGCGTCGTCGCCGAGCACGTCCATCGCCATCCGGGCGCGCATCGTCTCCTGCCACGCGGCCTCGGTGGTGGTCCGGTCGGCGGCCTCGCGCTCGGCAGCGGTGTCCGAGGTGTCGTCGGCCACGGCGGCCCGGACGAGTTCGCGCACACGCGGCTTCACGTCGGCGCCGACGTCCTGCGCGACCTGCTTCGGTGCGCGGAGCGACCACGCTGTCGGCGCCGGGCGCTCGGCAGCGTCGTCGAGGGCGTCGAGCAGCTCGAGGAACGGCTCGCCGTGCAGGAACGCGACGACGTCCCACACCGCCTGGTCGCGACGTTCCCGGGTCGAGGCGAGGATGCGCTCGCGGGTCATCGCGTCGACCAGCTCGTCCTGCGCCGGCGACGACGCCCGCGGCAGCCGGTCGATCAGGTACTCGGCCAGCGCCGCACGCGCGGTGACGCCCGCCAGGCCGTCCGCCGCCTCGGCGGCGCGGTCGACGGCCTCGCCGTCGGGGAACGCCGGACGGTAGGCGCCCAGGATCGCGGCGATCTCGAGGGTGGTGTCGGCCGCCTGCCGGAGGTCGGCCGTGTCGCCGGAGCGGAGCCGGGCCTCCTGGCCGAGCAGCGCGACGCGCAGCTTGCGCACCCGCTTCGCCAGGATGCGTGCGGTCGTGCCCTTGGCCGGCTTCTCCTCGGTCTGGAGGCGCGGTGCCGGTGCTCCTGCCAGCCCGCGTGCCAGCTTGGACGCGACGGCGGCGGGGCCGGCACCGACGGCCGCGAAGCGCCCGTCGAGGGCCGCGAACAGCTCGTGGGCGATCTGCGGGTCGACGCCGTCGACGGTCTCGACCTCGACCTCGCGCCAGGTGCGGGGGGTCTCCGGAGCATCGTCGTCGAGGCGCTGGGCGGTGACCTGGTCGTCGGCGAGCTCGGCGATCTGATCGCCGTCCTCGTCGAGCAGTCGGGTGACGGTGCGGGTGGTCGTGATCCGGACGACGGGACGCAGCCCGCGGCCACGACGCTCCGTGAAGAGCGCGGCGAGGACCTCGTCGGGCACCGTGTCGGCGTCGTCGGTCAGGGGGAACTGCTGCTCGTGGCGGACCGTGTCCGACTCCGAGCGCTTGATGTGCCAGCCGGCGTCGGGGCCGCCCGTGCGACGGCGGACGGTCACCCGCGCGGCCACCAGGTCGTACCGCTCGGTGTCCCAGTAGGTCGCGTCCAGTTCGAACGGCTCCTGGTGCTCGGTGCGGAGGATGCCGCCCGCGCCGACGAGGTCGGGGAGGGCACCGCCCTCGGGCAGGTCGTAGGTGCGCTCGATCTCGAGGTGCGTGTGGCTCACACGCTCTTGTCTACCAGGCACTGCGGGGTTTCCCCGCACCCGGGGTTAGCCTGCAGGGATGAGCGACACGATCACCCGCGAGCAGTTCACGCCCGAAGCCGGCGGCGTCACGATGTTCACCACCACGTGGTGCGGCTACTGCGCCCGGCTGAAGAACCAGATGTCGAAGGCCGGGGTGCCCTTCACCGAGGTCGACATCGAGCAGACCCCCGGTACCGCCGAGCTCGTCGCCGAGGTCAACGGCGGCAACCAGACCGTGCCGACGCTCGTGTTCCCCGACGGCTCGACTGCGACCAACCCGTCCCTGGCCGAGGTGCAGTCCCGCATCTGAGCGGCGGCCCTCCGCAAAACACCGGTGTTCGCACTCCGAACACGCGCATGACGCGGTTCAGAGTGCGAACACCGGTGTTTTGCTGTCCGGGACAGCGCCGCGCGCCGGACGCGCCGAGCTAGCCGCCGAGCGCCTCGGTCAGCAGCGCAGCCATCGCGTCGAGCTGGATGTCACCGGAGTCGACGACCTCTTCGTCCGAACCGTCGAGCGCGCGGGCGGCCAGGGACGCCTTCGAGTCGATGAGCTCGGCGATCTTGGTGTCGATCGTCTGCGCGGCGATGATGCGCCACGCGGTGACGGGCTCTTCCTGCCCGATGCGGTGCACGCGGTCGATCGCCTGGGTCTGCTCGGCGCTCGTCCACGACAGCTCGGCGAGCACGACGTTCGACGACACCTGCAGGTTCAGACCGACACCGGCCGCGGTCAGCGAGCAGACGATGACGGCGACGTCGGGGTCGTTCACGAACGAGTCGATCTCGGCCGTGCGCTGCGTCGGGGTCTGGTCGCCGCGGATCGTGGCGGTGCGCAGCCCGCGACGGGCGAACACCTCTTCCGCCTGGTCCATCACGTCGAGGTGCTTCGCGAAGAACACGACCTTGCCGACGTTCGAGGCGAGCTGCGCCGCGTAGTCGGCCGCGAGCTGGGCCTTGGCACGGCCGATGCGGCGGACCATCGAGAACACGTTCTCGCCGGTCGACGAGGCGTCCTGGTCCTCGAGCTCCCAGCGGGCGACCTGGCGGACCAGCTTGTGGTCGATGCCGACGACCGGGTCCTGCCCGGTGCGGGCGTCGAGCGCCTGGTGGTAGCGGCGGACGAGCTTCGCGGTGAGCTCGCGCTCGGCGTCGCGGATGGAGCGACCCTCGTCACCGTCGAGCTCGACGGGGATGTCGGCGATCCGGCGGGCCGGGATGTCCGCGGCGACGTCGACCTTGCGGCGTCGGACGATGCCCTGGTCGATGACGGCACGGCGGGCCTCGACGAAGAACCCGGGGTCGGCCGGCGTCAGGCCGATCTCCTCGAGCTCGTTCATGAGCTTCGCGCGCGGCTTCTTGTCGTCGATCCAGCCGAGGTACTCCCAGATGGTGCGGAAGTCCTCGACCGAGTTGATCAGCGGGGTACCGGTCAGCGCCATGAGCAGCGGTGCGGCGGTGCGCTGCCGGATGCGCTCGGCGATCTGCAGCACGAACCGGGCGCGCTGCGAGTCCCTGTTCTTGATGAAGTGCGCCTCGTCGACGACCATCCCCTTGAACCCGAAGTTGCCGAGCCACCCGG
The DNA here is from genome assembly GCF_003234665.1 of Curtobacterium sp. MCLR17_059. Taxonomy (NCBI): domain Bacteria; kingdom Bacillati; phylum Actinomycetota; class Actinomycetes; order Micrococcales; family Microbacteriaceae; genus Curtobacterium; species Curtobacterium sp. MCLR17_059. Next base: position 6,758 of record NZ_QKSU01000011.1, read on the forward strand.
CGTGCCGGTCGAGGATCTCGTAGTTCACGATGACGATGTCGGCGAACCCGTCGAGGTCGTTGCCGTCCCCGTGGATCACCGTGGCGCGGTGGTTCGGCACCCAGCGCTCGGCTTCACGCGCCCAGTTCGTCTTGACGACGTTCGGCACGACGACGAGCAGCGGGAACGCGTTCGCGGCATCGGCGGCGAGCAGCGACTGTGCGGTCTTGCCGAGGCCGGGCTCGTCGGCGAGCAGGAACGTGCGGTGCCCCTGCGCTGCTGCGGCGACGAGTTCCGCCTGGTGCTTCATGAGCGTGGTGCCCGAGCGCGAGTGCAGCGTCGTGGGCTCCGGCAGCGGCATCGTCGCCGCTCCCCCGCCCGCGCCGTACTCGAACGACTTGAACAGCGGCCCGAACAGCTCCCAGTTCGCCAGGCGACGCGGGTGCGCGACGGGCTGGTCGGCGAGGGCGAAGTCCGGCGGCATGAACGGGTTCGCGAGCTGGCGCTGCACGACCGCCTGCGGCACGACGGCCCGCACCGGGGTCTCGACGACCGCGGCGGGCTCGGACGCGATGACGAGGTCCTCCGGCTGCAGTTCCATGCCGCCGGCGATCATCATGTCGCGCTTGACCGCACGCGTCGCCTCGGACACCTGCACCTCTTCGGCGAGGAGCTGGATGACACTGGTGTCGCGCGCCGCCGTCTTCGCGAGGATCGTGGCCACGCCGTCGAGCCGCTTGAGCTGCTCGGCGCGCTGCGCGTCGGTGAGCTCCGTGTCGGCCTTCACCCGCGCGCGCTCTTCGCGCATGAGCAGGGCGACCGCCTGGAACTTCGTCCGGTTCGATGCCTTGAGCGGTCCGCGCTGCGCCGCGGCCTCGACCTCGCGCACAGCGCGAGCGAGGACGGGGATGACGCCGTCGTTGTCCAGCGGCCTGGTGCGGCGTGACGCGGTCCGCGTCCCGCCGGCAGCACGCCGGGTGCCTGATCGAGCCAACGCTCCTCCTGTTCCGCCCACACGTCGGGGCGATCCGCCCGTGGGGCGGGAAGTCCTGCACCGGCGCCTGGCGCGGCTCCGGTTCAGCTGCGGGCCACCGTGGCCCACCGCATCGCCGGTCCCCGCATCGGGACGTCCGGTGGACTCCCGCGAGCCGTTCCACACGAGCACCTGCCGGGAGCAGGTTCGGACGGTCCGCGCCGGGATCCGGCGTCGTCACACGCACGTGATGCCCCCTCGGGGCGGTCACGGCCCGGTCCCCGCGTCGATCAAGTGATCGACGGCTGCGTCCGGAATCGACGCGGCACGCGGGAACGCGGTGCGTGCGCGCTCAGTTTACTCCCGGACCACCGACAGAGGCGACCGGCGCGTTGCCCGCGCGCGTCGCGACGGCGGACGGGAGGCCCGTGGCGGGCCCGACCCGGGCCTCCAGTCCGTCCTTCGGTCGCGTTCACCCCACCGAAGCGACACGTCTCCGGTTCCCTGCCCCGGTGACCCCGCGAAAGCGACAGGACGCCGCGGATGTTCCGCGCAGAACTGTCGCTTTCGCGACAGCGGCGTCGGGTCTCAGACCTGCGGTGCGGACCGCGGGCGGGTCGACCCACCGGTCGGGAGGCTCGGGGCCGCGTCCGCCAGGGCGGCCTGCGTCGCGGCGAGGAGCTGCTGGGCCGTCTGGATCCCGTTGGCGGAGCCGGTGGTCGCCTGGCCGCCGGCGTGGGCGAGCAGCTGGGCGCCGATGGCGGGTCCGATGCGGTCGGCCTCGCGCGGGTTGCGCGCGACCCAGTCGCGGGCGATCGCGTCGGCGAGGCGCTCGGCGGCGGCGCCGCGCTCGGTGTCGCCTCGGGACCGGTGCCAGAGCCCGGTGACCACGAGGTGGGCGACGACGGCACCGACGTCACGGACCGGGAAGCCCCAGCCCGCGGTGTCGATGTCGAGCAGGCCGGAGATCCGCCACGGCTCGTCCTCGTCGACGAACACCTGCTCCAGGTGCAGGTCGCCGTGCACGACCTGCTTGGTCGAGCTCGACCAGCCGATGGAGCGGCGGCCGATGGCGTCGTACAGGCGGTCGATCTCCTCGGCGTCACGCGGCAGCGCGGCGATGAGCGTGCGACGGTGCCAGTCGGCGTGGTCCATCGCGTCGGCGCGCGCCTGCTGGGTCATCGGGACGGTGGCGACCCGACCGCTCAGCGCGGCGAGCGACGCCACGAAGCGGGGGTCGTCGGCGATGTCGAGGATGCGGCTGCCTGCGGGCACGCCGCGGATGCGCTCGAGCACGAGCAGGCCGTCACCACGGCTGGACAGCACACGCGGCACCGGCAGACCGGCCGCGACGAACTGCTCGTGCGACTGCACGATCGGTGCGACCCGGTGCGGACGGACGATCTTCAGGAACAGGGTGCGCTCGGGGGCGTCGACGCGCACGACCGCGCGCTTGCCGGGGCGGTACGCCGCCACGGTGAGCACCGGGTCGGTGACGGGCATGCCGAGCGTGGTCAGCAGCTCGGCGACGGCGTCGCGGTAGGTGACCTGCGGCAGCACCGGCAGGCCGGGGTCGTTGGGGTACGCCCACACCGACACCGGGTCGCCCGTCGCCGGGTCGGTGACGATCGCGCTGTTCTGGTCGTGGGTGCCGCCGGTGTCGACGTAGGTCAGGACCGTGGCGCGCTGGCCGTTGCGGTCCACCGTGTCGACCTCGTAGCCGTACAGGTAGCCGTTGCCCGAGGGCTCGACGGAGTGCGCCCGCGCGGCCACCACGGAGGTCCCGGAGCCGGCGAAGGCCTGCGGGATGACGCGCTCATGGTTGGGCCACACGACATCAGTCAACCGTGTCGCGCGGGTTTCGTCGCGTTCGTGCACGGCTCGGCGCGCGGCCGGTGGCTACCGTGGTCGGTGTGAACCCGGTCGCGCGTCTCCGCAGCTCCAGTCGCACGCCGTTCCTGCAGGTCGTGAAGACCGCCGTCGCGGTGGTCGCGGCCGTACTCCTCTGCCGCCTGGTCATCCAGGGGCCGTTCCCCACCTTCGCGGCGATCGCTGCACTGCTCGTGGTGCAGCCGAGCATCAACCAGTCGTTCGTGAAGGGGCTCGAGCGGAGCGCGGGCGTGGTGATCGGCGTCGTGCTGGCCACCGGGTTCCACCTGCTGCTCGGCGACGGCGTGTTCGTCGTGCTGCTCGTCATCGTGCTCGCGATCCTCATCGCGTGGGCGCTCCGGCTCACCCCGACCTCGGCCACCCAGGTGGGGATCAGCGGGATGCTCGTGCTCACCGCCGGGGTCGTGACGCCGAACTACTCCGCCGACCGGATCCTCGAGACCGTGATCGGTGCGATCGTCGCCCTGGTCGTGAACGCGCTCATCGTGCCGCCCGTGCTGCTCGAACCGGCGCACCTCGCCGTCGCCCGGCTCGCCCGCGACACCGCGGTGGCGTTCGAGCGGATCGCGATCGGCCTGACCGAGGGGTGGGACCGCGAGCGCTGGGACGAGGCGCTCGTCGCGGCCCGCGCACTGCGGCAGCAGCACGCCAAGGCCGAGGCGTCCCTGGGGTCGGCGCGTGAGTCCCTGACGATGAACCCGCGCAGTGGCCGGCACCGGACGATCCTCGACCGTGACGTGGTGACCACCGACCACCTGCGCGTCCTGGTGACCCGGGTCACCGGGATGACCCGGGCGATCCGCGACAACACCGCACCGGACCTGCGCGACGACCCGGTGGTGCACGGCATCGCGACCGAGGTGGCACGGATCGGTGCGGACGTCCGGGCCCTCAGTGCGCGGGTCGAGTCGACACGGCTCGACCCGGTGGCCGGGGTCGGCGGAGCGGACACTGCTGCCTCCGGGCCGGACGTCGGGCCGTGGGCGGAGGCTTCCGAGCCGGCGCTCACCGCGCCGCTCGAGGTGGTCCGGCCGAACTCCCGGCACTGGGTGCTCATCGGTGCGCTGCTCGAGGACATCCGACGGGTGCGTGGCGAGCTGCTCGGCGAGGACGACTAGTCAGTCCGCGTCAGCGCGCTGCGCAGGCCGCTCGGTCTGCTTCAGCGGGCTGCGCAGGCCGCTCGGTCCGCTTCAGCGCGCTGCGCAGGCCGCTCGGTCCGCTTCAGCGCGCTGCGCAGGCCGCTTCCGACGCCGTCCGGACCACGTCCGACCAGATCACCGCGGTCGGCACGACGTCGGTCGCACCCGGGATGCCGGCGTCGGCGTACCGGCTGATCTCCGCGACGACGGCCTCGGTGCCGACCTCGCGTGCAGCACGGCTCGCCACGTCCGGCACGGCCGTCCGCAGTTCCGCGACCACGCGGTCGCGCGGTGCGTCCTCCAGTTGCGCGAGCGCGCCGATGCCCTTCCACGCGGCGTCCAGTTCGGCGCGCAGGCGCACGATGGCCGGGTGGTCGATCGAGTCGTTCATGATCCCCCAGTGCGGGCGGCGCATCGGGTCGCGCTGTCCGCTGCCGGAGCCTAGCAACGAAGCAAGCGGCACTCACGTCCCTAGAACGTGGGACAGACCGTTCTGCTTTGTCCTGTGACGAGATTCAGCGAGTCGGACCCGCAGAACGGCCGTCCGCCCCGGTTCGATGCCACGATGGGTCCGAGGAGGTCCACTATGCGGCTGTTGGTGGTCGAGGACGACGACGAGATGCGTGCCCTGATGGAACGCGGACTCGCGGCCGAGGGGTACCGGGTCACGGCCGTCGAGAACGGTGTCGAGGCGCTCATCGCCCTCGGCGAGCAGGCGTTCGACCTTGCGGTCGTGGACGTGATGATGCCCGGCATGTCCGGCTTCGAGCTCGCCCGGCGGATCCGTGAGCGCGAGGACCCCGTGCGGATCCTGCTCGTGACCGCGCGCGATGCCGTCGACGACCGCGTGTTCGGGCTCGACGCCGGCGCGGACGACTACCTCACCAAGCCCTTCGCCTTCGCCGAGCTCACCGCTCGGCTGCGTGCGCTCGGCCGTCGTGAGTCCGCCGGGGCACCCCGCACGATCGAGGTCGGGGACGTCTCCATCGACTCCGAGGCCCGCCGCATCTCGATCAAGGGCCAGCGCGTCGCCGTGAGCCCCACCGAGTTCGCCCTGCTCCGACTGCTCGCCCGGTCCGCCGGCAGTGTCGTCGACCGCCCGAAGATCCTCGAAGAGGTCTGGGACGGTTCGCAGCACGTCGACCCGAACGTGGTCGAGCAGTACATCTCGTACCTCCGCAAGAAGCTCACCGCGCACGAGGCCACCGTCGCCATCGCCACGGTCCGCGGTCGCGGGTACCGCCTGGATCTGCTCGGGGCGTGAGCGGGGCCGACGACGCCCCACGATCGGACCGCCGACGCGGCGGTCCGATCCGGCCGCTGCGTCTGCTGTCGCTGCGTGCCCGGATCACGATCGGGTCGACGGCGATCGCCGCGATCGTCATCCTGCTGCTCGTCCTGGTGATGCGCTTCCAGGTGGTGAGCGTCGTCGCGAGTGCGACCCGCACCCTGCTCGACGCCGATGCCGACCCGTACGTCGCCACGCTCGAGGTCGACAGCGACCCCGACCTCTCGCCGCCGGGCAACGCGCAGCTCGTCGCCGTCGTGTCCCCGTCCGGCGAGATCGTGCTGTCGACGATGCCCGACCGTGTCGAGCAGGCGCTCGGCAGTCTGCGGTCCACCCCTGCCGGCACCTCGATCATCACGGCATCCGGCTCGGAGTACCGCGTCGTGGTGGAGCACCCCGTCAACGAGGCCGGCCGCTGGACCGTCGTCGCCGCCCGCAACTCGCAGGCCGAGGCCATCGTCGTCGACGACCTCACGACGACGCTGTCGCTGACCGGCCTGGCCATCCTGCTCGCGTTCGGCGTGGCGTCCTGGGTGCTCGCGACCACCGCGCTGCGCCCGGTGAACCGCATGCGCCGCGAGGCCGAACGGCTCTCCGTGGCCCCGGAGCGTGCCGAACTGCCGGTGGGCCCCGCCCAGGACGAGCTGGCGTCCCTGGCGACCACGCTCAACGCCTTCCTCGCCCGGACCCGGCAGGCGACCGAGCGCGAACGCCAGATGGTGTCGGACGCCAGCCACGAGCTCCGGACGCCCCTGGCCATCCTGACGACCCAGCTCGACCTCGCCTCGCTCGACGGCAACGACGCCGCCGCCCTCGCCGCCCACATCGAACGCGCCAAGCACAGCGTCGCGCGGTTGTCACGGCTGGCGAACGACCTGCTCGCCCTGTCGCGGATCGAGGAGTCCGAGCGGCGTGAACAGGACGGCGACCGGCGCCCCGAGACCGCGTGGTCGGACCTCGGCGACGAGGTGATGGCCGCGGTCGACCGCGTCCGGCTCATCGCGTCGGCGAAGGACGTCACCGTCGACTTCGACCTCGAGCCGCCCGTCGCCGTCGGCGGTTCCGGCCCGGGCATCGGCGGCGGCACCGTCGAACCGCGGTACCGGATCGACACCGGCGGGATGGCCCAGCTCGTCACGAACATCGCGGGCAACGCCGTGGCCGCACTCCCCCGCGGCGGCGGCATCTTCGTGTCCTGGCGGAGCACCGGCGGCGAGGGCGTGCTGCAGATCACCGACGACGGCCCCGGCGTGCCCGAGTCCTTCATCCCGGTGGCGTTCGACCGCTTCACCCGTCCGGACGAGGCCCGGACGTCCCGCCCGAACCCGGACCCGTCGACCGGTGCCGGCGCCCTGCCCGGCGGCTCCGGGCTGGGACTCGCGATCGTGCGTGCGGTGGCGGAACGGGCGGGAGGCACGGCGTCGCTCCGCAACGTGCCCGCCGGTGGGCTCGAGGTCACGATCCGCCTGCCCGAGGTGCGCTGAGCACGACCGCTCGCCTGGGCACGTCCGCTCACTCGGGCACGTCCGCTCAGTCGAGCAGACCGCTCACTGGAAGTCCCGCGAGCGGGTGCGGACGGACAGCGACAGGTGCTCGATGCGGTCCGCCACCAGGTTGACCACCCCGTCGGGCGAGCGCTCGAGGATGCCCCGGACGATCACCGCCGGGGACTCCCGCGCCACCCGGCGGAAGCGCCCCCAGACCCCGACGCTGCAGATGACGTTGACCAGCCCGGTCTCGTCCTCGACGTTCAGGAACGTGATGCCGGAGGCCGTCGCCGGACGCTGCCGGTGCGTCACGATCCCGCCGACCTCGACCCGTCGTCCGGTCTCGGCGGTCGCGGTGTCCTGCACGCTGAGCACCCGGCGAGCTGCGAGTCGGTCGCGCACGTGCCGGACGGGGTGGTCGTCGGTCGTCATGCCCGTCGACCACATGTCGGCGATGAGCACGTCCCCGCTCGTCATCTGCCCGAACAGCGGCGGCTGCACGAACACCTGCGTGTCCGGCAACTGGTCCGGACGCTCGGCGGCCGCCTGGGCAGCCGACCACATCGCACCGCGGCGGTCGATGTCGAACGGGGCGAAGGCGTCGGCGGCGGCGAGGGCCTCGAGCTGCGGCGTGGTGAGCCCGACCCGGCGGGCCAGGTCCGACATGTCGCGGAACGGACCGTTGGCGTCCCGCTCCGCGACGATCTTCTCGGCGCTCTTCCGGCTGAGCGACGCGACCTCGGCGAGCCCGAGCCGCACGGCGAAGGCACCGTCGCGTCGGTGGCTCGCGGTGTCGTCGGGGAGCGCCTTGTCGAAGGGCAGCACCGGTGGCTGCTCGGTGGCCAGGCACGCGTCGGCACCGGCAGGGGCGTCCCCGTCCGGCAGGGGTTCGAGCGTGGCGTCGACCCCGGACCGCAGGATGTCCGGTCGCAGTACGCGGACGCCGTGCCGCCGGGCGTCGGCGACCAGGGTCTGCGGTGAGTAGAACCCCATCGGCTGCGCCCGGAGCAGTGCCGCCAGGAACGCCCCCGGGTAGTGCAGCCGCATCCACGCACTCGCGTAGACGATGAGGGCGAAGCTGATCGAGTGGCTCTCCGCGAAGCCGAAGTTCGCGAACGCCTGGATCTTCGCGTAGATCGCGTCGGCATCCGCACCGTGGATCCCGTTGTCCGCCATCCCCGTGTAGAGCTTGTCGCGCAGCCGGTCGATCTTCTCGTGCCCGCGCTTCGACCCCATCGCCCGTCGCAGCAGGTCGGCGTCGTCACCGGAGCAGTTGCCGACCGCGATCGCCATCTGCATCAGCTGTTCCTGGAACAGCGGGACCCCGAGGGTGCGTTCGAGCACGGGTTCGAGCGCCGGGTGCATGTAGGTGATCGGTTCCTCGCCCGTGCGCCGGCGGATGTACGGGTGCACCGCGCCGCCCTGGATGGGCCCGGGTCGGACGAGTGCGACCTCGATCACCAGGTCGTAGAACCGCCGCGGGAGCAGTCGGGGCAGGGTGCCCATCTGCGCACGGGACTCCACCTGGAACACCCCGATCGTGTCCGCGCGGCAGAGCTGGTCGTAGACCCCCTGTTCCTCCTTCGGGATGGAGTGCATCTCCCAGCGCTCCCCGCAGTGCTCTGCCGCCAGGTCGAACGAGTACTGCAGCGCCGCGAGCATGCCGAGCCCGAGCATGTCGAACTTCACGAGCCCCATGTAGGCGCAGTCGTCCTTGTCCCACTGCAGCACGGTGCGGCCGTCCATCCGGGCGTGCTCGATCGGCACGACCTCGCCCACCGGGCGGTCGGTCAGCACCATGCCGCCGGAGTGGATGCCGAGGTGCCGCGGGAACCCGAGGACGTCGCTCGCGAGCCCGACGACCGCCGGCGGGATGTCGTGGTCCTGGCTCTCGGTCACCGACCCCCACCGCTCGACCTGCTTCGACCAGGCGTCCTGCTGCCCGGGGCTGTGGCCGAGCGCCTTCGCCATGTCGCGCACCGCGCCCTTGGGGCGGTAGGTGATGACGTTCGCGACCTGGGCGGCGTTGTGCCGGCCGTACTTGGCGTACACGTACTGGATCACCTCTTCGCGTCGGTCCGAGTCGAAGTCGACGTCGATGTCGGGTTCCTCGTCGCGCATCGCCGACAGGAACCGCTCGAACGGCAGCCCGTACCGGATCGAGTCCACCGCGGTGATCTCGAGCAGGTAGCAGACCGCCGAGTTCGCCGCCGAGCCCCGCCCCTGGCAGAGGATGCCCCGACCGCGGGCGTACTGCACCATGTCGCGCACGATCAGGAAGTACCCCGGGAAGTTCTTCTCCTCGATCACGGACAGCTCACGCTCGATGCGCTCCCGCTTGCGGGGGTCGACGCCGTCGGCGCTGCCGGGGTAGAACCGACGGGCACCCGTCCACGTGAGCTCGCGGAGCCACGACATCGCGGTGTGCCCGTCCGGGACGTCGAGGTCGGGCAGCCCGGGCTGCACGGTCTTCAGCCGGAACCCGAGCTCGTCGGCGAGCTCCACGGTCCGCTCGATCGCGCCGGGGTAGCGCCCGAACCGTCTGGCCATCTCGGCGCCGGAGCGCAGGTGGGCGGTGTCGGCGGCCGGCAGCCAGCCGTCGATCTCGTCGAGGCTGCGGCGGGCGCGCACCGCAGCGAGCGCGGTCGCCACCGGGAACCGGTCGGGGGTGGCGTAGTGCACGTTGCCGGTGGCGACCAGGGGCAGCGCGTGCTTCGCGGCGAGGGTGGCCAGGGCGTCGTTGCGGGCGCTGTCGAGCGGGTCGCCGTGGTCGAGCAGCTCCACGACGACGTTGCGGCTGCCGAACCGGTCGAGCAGCACCCGGAGCGCCGTCTCGGCGGCGGACTCGCCACCCTGCTCGAGGGCCTGCCGCACGGAGCCCTTCCGGCAGCCGGTGAGGACCCGCCAGTGCCCGTCGGCCCGCGCGGCGAGGTCGTCGAGGTCGTACTGCGGGCTGCCCTTCTCGGACCCGGCTGCCAGGTGTGCGCTCGTCACCGCGCCGGCGAGCCGGTGGTAGCCGTCCTGGCCGTCGGCGAGCAGGAGCAGGTGCGAGCCCTCGGGGTCGGGCACACCGTTCTGCGGCTCGGTCAGCCCCAGGGACAGCTCGGTGCCGAAGACGGTGCCGACCTGCGGGTACGACTCGGCGACCTCGGCCATCCGGGCGGCCCCGTAGAAGCCGTCGTGGTCGGTGAGCGCGAGGGCGTGCAGTCGGAGCCGAGCGGCTTCTTCGAACAGGTGCTCGGGCTGACTGGCGCCGTCGAGGAAGCTGAAGGCCGAATGTGCGTGCAGTTCGGCGTACGGCACGACGGGCCCGCCGTCGGTGTCGAGCGGCGACGGGACGTACGGCTCGCGCTTCCGCGACCACGCCGGGCTGTCGCCGCCGTCGCCGTCGTGCGCCGTGCCCGGGCTCCGCTTGTCGGACAGCGCGCGCTCGAACTGCGACCACGGGATCGGTGGGTTGCTGTAGCCCATCAGGTCACGCTCCTGTCGGTGGTGGTGGTCGGGGTCACGTCGCGATCGCCTCGGCCCACCAGCGGTGGTCCGCCAGCACCAGGTACCAGGCACGCCCCTCGGCGTCGACGAGCTGCAGCCGGTGCAGGCGTCGGCCGCCGGACTCCCACCACCGGACGACGAGCGGCCACGGCCCCGCCCAGGCCGTCACGGCGGAGAACCCTCCGCCCCGGTCGCCCTCGGCGCGGAACCGGTCGGGTGCGCCGGACAGCACACCGCGCTCGTCGACGTCGACGCTCGCACCGCCGGCGGCGACGACGTCGACCGGTCGGGGGCGCTCGAGCACGGTGGCGGGGGGCGGGCCGGGCAGCTTGCCGGGCCACGGTCGGTCGCGGACGGTCGCCAGGGCTCGCTCACCACCGGCGGGCGCGTCGCCCCACGGCACGAGCACCACGCGCTCGGACAGGGTGCGGCCCCCACCGATGCGCGGACTCACCACACCGTCGTGGCCGACCATGCCCTGGATCCGGGCGAGTCCGTGGTGCACGCGCTCGTCCGGGCCGGAGCCCCACAGCCCGCGCTCGTGGTTCGCCATGTCGTCGACGGCGACCGGCTCGAGCACGACCGAGGTGACCGGCGCCTCGAGCCCGCTGGGGTCCACCCCGCCGGCGAGCTGCCACCGCACCCGGTCGACCACGTCGGCGGCGTCGAACCAGCGCGGGTGCGCCCAGGTCCGTTCGAGCAGGATGTCGCGCTCGTCGACGATCCCCACACGGATGGTCGTCGCCACGAGCCCCGCGGCCCGGAGTCGCTCGGCGAAGTCGTCGGCGGAACGCCGGAACGCGAACGCGATCTGGTCGGCACGGTCCAGCGGGGGCTCGAACGACGCCTCGACCCGGAGTTCCGGCGGGATCTCCCGCGCCGCGATCTCGCGGGGGTCGCGGCCCCCGGCCAACCGGTGCAGGAACGCCCCGGCCACGCCGAAGCGGTCCCGCACCTGTTCGTCGCCGAGTGCCGCGAAGTCACCGAGCGTGGTGATGCCGAGCCGGTCGAGCACCGTCGTGAGGTCGGGGTCGCCGAGCACGCCGAGCGGCAGGTGCGCGAGGAAGTCCGCCGATCCCCCGACGGGCACGAGCCGCACCCGTTCGCCGGGACGCACCGGACGGGCCCGGGCGGCCTGGTCCGCCGCGAACGGGGTGTCGGCCACCCCGGCCCGCACCGCGGGGGCCCCGTGGTCGGCGGCGATGCCGGCGAGGGTCGCCGCCGCCGCGCGCTCACCGCCGTAGTACCGGGCCGGCCCGCGGGCGCGGAGCGCGAGGGTGCCCGGCCGTAGCACCTCGACCCCGGGGACCGCCGCCTCGACCGCACGGATGACGGGCTCGAAGGCGCGGTGGTCGAGGGCGTCGTCGTAGGGCTGCACGAGGAGCTCGGGGCACCGCGCCTGCGCCTCACGCACGCGGAGCCCCCGCACGACACCCTGCTCACGCGCGGACGCAGAGCTCGCGAACACGAGCCCCTTCGCGGTCAGGGCGAGGGGTTGCTCCGGCGGGGTGCCACCGGCCCGAGCCGCCGCGATGACCGGCCAGTCCGGGCACCAGAGCACGATCGTCCGGGTCGGGGGTGGTTCGGGCAGTGCCGCCCCACGCGTGATCGCGTCGGTCCGGACGCGCCCGGAGGCGATCACGACGCCACCGCCACGGGCCGCAGCACGCGGGTGTCCCCGGAGCCCACCGTCGGCACCGGTGTGGCGGCCCGGACCGCACCGTCGGCCGCGGGCAGGAGCAGCTCGGCGGTCGCCGGACGCACCGCGCCGGCCCGCCCGGTCGCGGTCACGGTGGCCCGGCGCTCCGTCAGGTGGCCGTGGCCCTGACCGATGCCGCTCCACGTCGAGGACGTGACCCGCAGCGTGACGTCCGCCCCGGGCCAGGAGCCGAGCGCGACGAGTGCGCCACCGCGCTGTCGCAGGCGGGCCGACAGCCGTGCCACGTCGCCCGGCACGACCCGGCCGAGCGGTCGGGTGAGGACGATCTGGGCGACGTCGGCCATCGCCGCCGTCACGGCGAGCCACTGGTCACCCGGATCGGGGACGAGCACGAGCCGTTCGAGGTCGATCCCCGCGGCAGCGGCGGCTTCGATCCCGAAGGACGGCACCCCGACGACCGCACACCACGCCCCGGCCGCCGAGGCCGCCTGCAGCATGGTGATCGCGAGCAGCACCGACTCGGGGACGGCGTAGGTGCCACCGACCCGGATCGCGCCGCCGGGCAGCAGGGGTTCGAGTGCCGGGGCGGTGGGGAGCCCGGCGGTGTCGACCCGGGTGGACTCCATGTCGGCCACCCGGGACCGCAGGGACGTGATGCGGTCGAGCGCGGCCCGGGCATCGCTCAGGTGGTCCGGCCCCCGGCGCGCACCGCCACCGCCCGCACCGCTGCCGCCGCGTGCAGCACCGCTCCGCCCGCCCCGGTCCGGGGTGGGCGACCGGAGTGCCGCCGCCGTCTGCATGCCCTCATATTCGAACATGTGTTCGATGATGTCAATCGCGTCCGACATCCGTGGACAGTCCTGGTCGAACACGTGTTCGGATCAGGGCAGCAGCTCACCAGCTGGCAACCGCCCCGACCCCGCCGAGCACCGACCGCGTCTTGGTCTCGACCTCGTCCGCCTCGTCCGCGGGCACCGACGACCAGGTCACCGCTCCCCCGGCTCCGAGGGTCCGGGAACGCACCGCCCCCGACTCGTCGAGCACGGTCACGAGGCTACGGATCGCCACCGACAGGTCGACCGCCCCGCTCGCCGAGAAGTACCCGATCGCGCCCGAGTACACCCCGCGCGGCGCCCCCTCGAGCCGGTCCGCGATCGCCGTGGCACTGCTCTTCGGCGCCCCGGTCATCGACCCCGGCGGGAACGCCGCGTGCACCACGTCGGCCCGCGACGTCCCCGGCGGCAGCACCGCCCCGATCGTCGAGACCAGCTGGTGCACGCTGGCGTACGTCTCGACGGCGCACAGCCGCTCGACGTGCACCGACCCGGGCACCGCGGTCCGCAGCAGGTCGTTCCGCAGCAGGTCGACGATCATCACGTTCTCGGCGCGGTCCTTCGGGCTCGCCGCCAGGTCGTCCCGCGCGGCCGCGTCCGCCACCGCGTCGGCGAGCCGCCGCCGCGTGCCCTTGATCGGCTCCGCGAGCACCGCTCCGGCCGCGTCGATCCGCAGGAACCGCTCCGGTGACCGGCTCGCCACGCGCAGCGGGCCGAGCCGCAGGAACGCGCCGAACGGCACCGGGTCGGCCGCCCGCATCCGCAGGTACTCGACCAGGTGCGGGTCCGTACCGGGGCCGCCACGGGCCTCCAGTCCGACCGCGAAGGCGGTGGTGAGGCAGACCTGGAACGCGTTCCCCTCGCGGATCTCCGCGCGGCACGCGTCGACCGCCCGCTCGTAGGCGGCGCGCGTGACGCGTCCGGTCGCCGTGGACACCCCGGTCGGGAGGCCCGTGGCCGCGTCCACGACGCCGACCGACGTCGAGGGGGTGGGCACCTCCTCGAGCCACGCGCGGTTCCGCGCGCTGGCCGCCGGTTCCGCGTCGGCGACGAGCGCGAGCGCCCAGGCGCCACCGGTGTGGTCGACGACGACGGCTCGGTCGACGAACCGCAGGTCGGCGTCGGCGTACCCGTCGGCGGTGCGGTCCTGGCCGCCGGACTCGCGGCCGAGCTCGTAGCCGAGGAACCCGACCCAGCCCAGCGCGAACCCGCACCCGACGACCGGCTCGGGCAGGCGGGGCGTGCGTCGGAGCAGGTCCGCCAGCACCGCGAAGGCCGGACGCTCCTCGGATCGGGCGGGCCCGAACCACCCCTCGGCGGGCGCGGCGACCGTCAGGTGCGCGCGACGGTCCTGGTGCCGGAACCGGGCGGCGAACGGCCCGTCCGTCCACGCCAGCACGGAGAAGCGCGCCCGGGGCCGAGCCGTGGCGGGAGCACCGTCGGGCAGGCCGGAGTCGAGCCACACCAGGTCCCCGGCGACCTGCGCCGCCAGGGCCGCGAGGTCGGGGACCGGGTCGAGTCGGCGGACCTCGACGCGGACGCCGGGGTCGGGGGTGCTCAGATCGCGGCGATCGTCCATGCGGCGGCGTGCGAGGCACCGGGCGCGAGCACCACGAGGCCGCGGTCCTCGCCGTCGTTGAAGGCGTCGGGGGCGCACGTCATCGGCTCGACGGCGAGACCGGCGCGGTGGTACTCGGGGACGACGTGGTCGGCGGTGTGCACCTGCGCCCAGCCGCACTCCGGCCCGAAGGTCGCACGGACCCCGCGACCGTCCGCCGCCGTGACCGCGATGGTGGCGAGGCCGGCGGCGTCGCGGTCGAAGCCGGTGAAGGCGTGGTCGATGAACCGGTCACCGATCAGCGTGGGCGTGCGCAGGTCGAACTCGTCGTGCACGGGGACCAGGTCGGTCGGGACGAGCCGGTCCGGCGTCACCTCGAGCACCTGGGCGGCGGGGAGCGTCAGGGTCCAGTCGTCGACGGTGCCGGTACCCGCGACGAGGTACGGGTGCGGGCCGGTCCCCCACGGTGCGTCCTCGGCCCCGGTGTTCGTCCCGGTGATCGTCGTGTGCAGCCCCTCGGCGTCGAGCCGGTACTCCACGGTGACCTCGACGCGGTACGGGTAGCCCTGCTGCGCCTGGACGGTCGTGGCGAGCACCACGCGGTCGTCCGCCTGCTCCTGCACGCGGAAGTCCGTCCACGCGACGAGTCCGTGCAGGGCGTGGTGCCGTGCTGGCTCGGTGAGGGCGAGCTCGTGATCGACGCCGCCGAACGAGTACTCGCCGTCGACGATCCGGTTCGGCCACGGGGCCAGGACGGCACCGCGGAAGACCGGACGGACCTCGTCGGCGTCGAACGGGACGACCAGGTCTCGGCCCTCGTGCCGCAGGGTCCGCAGTGTCGCTCCGACGGTGGCGATGTCGGCCGTGTACCCGGCGGAGGCGATCGTCAGCGGGGACCCGGACAGCGGCGCGTCGTTGCTCATGCGCTCAGCGTATCGGGCCACCGAGTCCCGCCGGGCGCACGAAAAACCCCGCCGTTCCGAGGAACGACGGGGTTGAGGGTGGATCTGAGGGGACTCGAACCCCTGACCCCCTGCATGCCATGCAGGTGCGCTACCAGCTGCGCCACAGACCCAGATCGTGCTGCTTCCGTGCCAACCGGTTCCCCGGAGGCACCATAGAAGCGTACACCATGCGAACGCCGGGCAACGAAATCGAAGCCGTCACCCGGGCGCGTCGCTGATCAGGCGGTGTGGTCCACCGGGAGCTCGAGCGGGATCGTCGGGCAGTCGGCCCAGAGACGCTCGAGCGAGTAGTACTGGCGGTCTTCGTCGTGGAAGACGTGCACGATGATCTCGCCGAAGTCGATGAGGACCCAACGGCCCTCGGTACGGCCTTCGCGGCGGAGCGTCTTGGCACCGAGCTCGAGGAGGCGTTCCTCGACGGCATCGGCGATGGACTGCACGTTGCGCTCGTTCCGACCGGTTGCGAGCAGGAACACGTCCGTGAGCTGCAACGGCCCGGTCACGTCGAGAGCGACGAGGTCCTCGGCCTGCTTGGCGTCGGCCGCGAGTGCTGCGGCCTGCACGAGTTCCAGTGCGCGAGTGGAGGCGGTCACGGATTCCTTCCGGTCGTCGAACCGACGGACAGCCGGTTCGCTTGATGGGTCACGATCATAAGCCACCCCGCCGACAGCGGCCAGGCCAGGGTCGGCGGGGTGGTGGAGAACGGACGTCGAGGACGGCAGCGGTCAGCCGCCGAACGCGTGGGTGGTGAGCAGTGCGGTGATGATGACGCCGGCCGCGGCCAGCCCGACCGCGCCGACCGTCACACCGAGGATCAGCGGCGTGCGCGACTCCTTCGGCTTGGCGGCGGCGAGCACGACCTGACGGGTCGAGGTGTGGCTGGACACCGCGCGGCTGGCCCGCACCGGGCTGGCGTCGGTCTCGGGCTGCTCGTCCTGCTGCTCGAGCAGGCGGTCGACCTCGGCGCCGTCGATCGGACGGTGCGACCCCGTCGACGACAGCGACGCCGGCAGGTCGATCGATCCGGTCAGGATCACCTCGCCCGTCGCGTTGAGCGCCCCGGTGGGGTCGGCCAGGGCCGAGTTCGGCAGGATGATCGCGTTCGTGTTCGTCACCGCGACGCGGCGGGTGCCCGTCTCGGCGTCGTGCACCTCGGAATCGTTCGAGTCGTGCGCCTGCTGCGACCAGTGGCCGGCGGGCGGCGCGAAGGCCGTGGTCACCGGCTTCGGCTCGGTCGGACGCTGGAACGCCGCGGGGACCTTCGGGGCCTCGGTCGCAGGCTCGGGCAGCGGCACCTCGTTGGTGTCGTCGTCCTCGGCGTCGAGCGAGAGCGGGAACACCGCGGGGGTCGCCGCGGCGGCGTTCGTCGGGATCGGCACCGGCGTGACGGCGGGCTGCGACCCGGCAGCGGGAGCGGGAGCGTCGTCGGCAGACCGATCCGGAGCGTCCTCGGACGACTCGTCCGCCGGGGCGACGTTGGTCGTCTCGTCCGCAGGGGCGTCGTTCACCGGCGCATCCGACTCAGGGACGTCGGTCTCCGTCGCACCGGACTCGGGGACGTCGGTCGCGGACGCGTCGGACTCGGTGACGTCGGCGGGCGGCGACCACGTCGACCGGTGACGGCGGGGCTCCTCGGCGTGCGCAGCGGCCTCGTCGAGGGGCTCGAGCGCGTCCGGGGACCCGTCGGCCTCGGTGGCCTGGGCGACCGCGGCCTGGTCGAGGACCGTCGGGGAAGCGGGCTGCTCGTCGTGCGCGGCCTCGGCGTCCGGAGCACTCTGCGGCGCGGCGGGGTCGATCGTGTCCACCGACCCGAGGACGTCCTCGACGGTGCGGTCGGACGACTGGGGCGTGGGGTTCTGCAGCGGGACCGGCAGGACCGCCTGGCGCTCGGCGGCACGGAGCTGCCGGATCTGCCGACGGGTGAGCCCACCGCTGCCGGGGACGATCTCGGTCGCGGAGGCCGGCGGGAACGGCGGCACACCGGCCGCGGGCGCCGACACCGGGACGGACTGGTCAGACCCGGACTCGGTCTGCGCCGATGCCGGCGCGGACGACTGGGCGAGGCCACCGGGGGCCGGGGCGACGTGCGACCCGGGGCGACGACGGGACTCGGGGGTCTCGGCGGCGGGTGCGGCGACGGTCGGGGGCGGCGTCGCGGGCTGCGAACCGGCCGCGGCGGCACGCTCCCGCTCGCGCGCCTGGCGCCGCGACAGGGGCGGCTGCGCGTCGGACGAACTCATGCAACGCTCCGATACAGATGGTGCTTGGAGATGTACTGGACGACACCGTCGGGAACCAAGTACCAGACGGGGAACCCCCGTCGAACCCGGTCACGGCAATCCGTCGAGGATATGGCCAGTGCAGGGACTTCGAGCAAGCTTACGTCCCGCTCGGGCAATCCGGTGAGGCTCAAGGCGTGTCCCGGACGCGTCACGGCCACGAAGTGCGCGAGGTCCCAGAGACCATCATGGTCTTTCCAGTCGACGATCTGCTGAACGGCGTCTGCGCCCGAGATGAAGACGAGCTGGGCATCCGGTCGCTGTTCGTGCAGGTCTCGCAGGGTGTCGACGGTGTACGTCGGCCCCGGGCGGTCGATGTCCACGCGGCTGACGGTGAACATCGGGTTCGACGCGGTGGCGATCACGGTCATCAGGTACCGGTGCTCGGCGTCGGTGACGTCGGACTTCATGTACGGCTGTCCGGTGGGGACGAAGACGACCTCGTCGAGGTCGAACGCCCGCGCCACCTCGGACGCCGCGACCAGGTGCCCGTGGTGGATGGGGTCGAACGTGCCACCCATCACGCCGATGCGTGGCCGTCCGGTGGTCTCGAGCATCGAGTGGTCGGTCAGATCTTGGTGTGACCGAACTCGTCGACACCCGTCTCGTGGTGGCGGGTGGCCTCGAACTTCTGCGAGTGGCGGTAGGCCACGTCGCGGAAGCTCCAGGTCACGAAGCCGAGGAAGATGAAGAAGAGGGCGCCGACCATCGGGAACACGAACGCGGGCGCCCCGGAGGCGTGCTCAGCAGCTTCTGCGAGGAGGGTCATCGTTCGTGCTCCGTTCGGTCGGGGAAAGACGCCGTTCAGTCTAGCCGCGGATCTGGCCGGACCCGCGCACGATCCACTTCGTGCTCGTGAGCTCCGGCAGGCCCATCGGGCCGCGCGCGTGCAGCTTCTGCGTCGAGATGCCGACCTCGGCCCCGAAACCGAACTCGCCGCCGTCGGTGAACCGGGTGGAGGCGTTCACCATCACGACCGCCGAGTCGACGGTCGCCAGGAACCGTTCGGCGGTGTCGACGTCGTTCGTGACGATCGACTCCGTGTGGTGCGTCGACCACCGGGCGATGTGCGCCATCGCCGCGTCGACGTCGGGCACGACACGGATCGACAGGTCGAGGTCCATCGACTCGGTCGCCCAGTCGTCGTCGGTGGCGCGGAGCACCCCGGGCACGATCGCCCGCGTGGCGTCGTCGCCGCGCAGCGTCACACCGGACGCCCGCAGCCGGTCGGCCAGCACCGGCAGGAGCCGTTCGGCCGCGGCCTCGTGCACCAGGAGGGTCTCGAGGGCGTTGCACACGCTCGGCCGCTGCACCTTGCTGTTCAGGACGATGTCGACCGCACGCTGCTCGGGTGCGGACGCGTCGAGGAACACGTGCACGACGCCCGCACCGGTCTCGATGACGGGCACCTGCGACTCGGTGACGACGGTCTGGATGAGTGCGGCGCTCCCCCGCGGGATCAGCACGTCGACCAGGCCCCGTGCCCGCATGAGCTCGGTGGCACCGGCGCGGCCGAACTCGTCGATGGTCTGCACCAGGTCGCGGGGCAGCCCCACCGACTCGACCGCGTCCTGGATCCGGGCGACGAGCACGGCGTTCGTGTGCTGGGCCGCTGACCCGCCGCGGAGCACGACGGCGTTGCCCGACTTGAGCGCGAGCGAGGCGATGTCGACGGTGACGTTCGGGCGTGCCTCGTAGATCGCCCCGACGACACCGAACGGCACGCGCACCTGGGTGAGCTGGAGTCCGTTCGGCAGCTGCGACCCGCGCACGTGCTCGCCCACGGGGTCGGTCAGCCCGACGACGTGCTCGACCGCGGCGGCGAGGGCCTCGATCCGGACGGGGTCGAGTCGCAGCCGGTCGAGCAGCCCGGACGAGAGTCCGCCGTCCTCGCCGGCGACGAGGTCGTCGTGGTTCGCGGCGACGATCTCGTCGGTCGCGGCACGCACCGCCGAGGCGATCGCGCCGAGGGCGGCGTCCTTGACGGCGGTCGTCGCGGTCGCGAGCGCCGACGAGGCGGCCCGTGCCGCCACGAGCTTGTCGGTGAGGGTCGGGGCGGGCGCGATCGACGACATGGACCGATTGTAGGTCCGCCCCTCGGTTCGTGACGGGCGTGCCGGACGCTCGCCGTGCCTCCAGGCCCGGTCCGCCCCACCGACCGGTCACGACACGTCGTCACCCGCCTGCCGAGCGGTCGCAGATCGTCGCTCCGCGCCGCCCATACCGACGGTTCCCGACCACACGACCTAGTCGAGACCGCCTGGAGGACCGGCACCGGTCTCCGGGACCCGTGCCGGGCCTCCAGGCAGTCGCGCCCACCCCGTCAATCGGTCACGACACATCGTCCTGCGCCACGCGAGCGGTCGCAGACCGTCGCTCCGCGACGCCCACACCGACGGCCTCCGACCAGTCGGCGCCGTCCCGACGGGGAGTCGTGACCACTCGCTGCCGCCGCTCCGGGCGCGGTGCGGGCTGCGTCAGGAATGCGGTGCGGCGTGGAACCAGGTACCGAGGTGTTCGCCGGCCAGCGCGCGGTCGACCAGCGCCGTGTCGGTCACGAGCACCGCGGTGCCCGCCTCGGCCGCGAGCCGCGCGGCGGCGACCTTGGTCCCCGCTCCCCCGGTGCCGACGCCGGCGGTGCCGATCGAGCCGAAGGTGACCCCGGCGAGCTCGTCGCCGAACGGCACCTCGTCGATGCGGGTCGCGCCGGGCTGCTCCGGGGGTGCCGTGTAGAGCGCCTCGACGTCGGAGAGCAGCACGAGGGCATCGGCCCCGAGCAGCCGGGCCACCAGGGCCGCGAGCCGGTCGTTGTCGCCGAAGCGGATCTCGTGCGTGGCGACGGTGTCGTTCTCGTTCACGATCGGGAGCACGCGCAGGGCGAGCAACCGGTCGATGGCGCGCTGGGCGTTCACCCGGTGCGTGGGGTTCTGCAGGTCACCGGCGGTGAGCAGGATCTGCGCCGCGATGACACCGTGCCGGTCGAGTTCCTTCTGGTACCGGAACATCAGGACGTTCTGCCCGGTGGCGGCCGCCGCCTGCTGCGTGGCGAGGTCGTCCGGCCGGCCCTCGAGCCCGAGGAACGGGAACCCGGTCGCGATCGCACCGGACGACACGAGCACGACCTCGGTCCCCCGGCCGTAGGCGGCAGCCAGGGCATCCACCAGGGGGCCGATCTGGCCGGCGGCGTCACCGCTGACCGAGGACGAGCCGACCTTGACGACGATCCGCCGCGCACGCGGGATGTCCTCGCGCCGTGTGACGGGTCCGAGGTCGGTGCGGGCGGTCGTGTCGGTCATGCCGCGGTCAGTCCTTCTGGTCGCTGGTCTCGACCTGGTCGGCGTCGAACTGGTCGCCGGTGCCGAGCTGGTCGCTGGTCACCACGTCGTCGTCCACCCAGAGCCCGGAGACGCGCTCCTGCTCGAGCTCGGCACGGGCGGCCGCCTTGGCGTCCATCCGCTCGAAGTACTCCTCGCGCCGCTCGTTGCGGGTCGGACGCGCCGTCGCACCGATGCGGGCGTCGGTCCCACGGGCGCTCGTGATGAGCTCCGCGGTCGACGTGAGCGTGGGCTCCCAGTCGAAGACCATGCCGCCGTCGCCACCGATGACGACGG
The DNA here is from genome assembly GCF_003234665.1 of Curtobacterium sp. MCLR17_059. Lineage (NCBI taxonomy): Bacteria > Bacillati > Actinomycetota > Actinomycetes > Micrococcales > Microbacteriaceae > Curtobacterium > Curtobacterium sp. MCLR17_059. The sequence goes on from NZ_QKSU01000011.1 coordinate 27,912, forward strand.
TGGAGCCGGCGACGGCTCCGGCCTTGAACAGGCCGTCCTCGACGCCGAGCTTCGCGAGCCGGTCGGCCAGGTAGCCGATCGCCTCTTCGTTGGTGAAGTCGGTCTGCTGGACCCAGCGCTCCGGCTTGGCACCGCGGACGCGGTAGAAGCGGTGCTCCTCGCCGCCCTCGGCGCGCACGGTGAACGGCTTCTCGTTGACCGAGCGGGGGCGGAGCACGATGCGCTCCGGCACCGGCTCGGCCGCACGGGCGGCACGGGCCTGCTCGACGATGTCGGCGAGGGCGAACGTCAGCTCGCGGAGCCCCTTGCGGGACGCCGTGGAGATCGGGAAGACGCGGTAGCCGCGGCCCTCGAGCTCGGCGGTGACGAACTCGGCGAGCTCCTGCGCCTCGGGCACGTCGATCTTGTTCAGGGCGATGAGCTGCGGGCGCTCGAGCAGCGGCACCTGGCCCTCGGGGACCGGGTAGCGCTCGAGCTCGCCGAGGATGACGTCGAGGTCGCTGATCGGGTCACGGCCCGGGTCGAGCGTGGCGCAGTCGATGACGTGGAGCAGCGCCTCGCACCGCTCGACGTGGCGCAGGAACTCGAGGCCCAGGCCCTTGCCCTCGGACGCGCCCTCGATCAGACCGGGGACGTCGGCGACGGTGAAGCGGGTGTCACCGGACTCGACGACGCCGAGGTTCGGGGTGAGGGTCGTGAACGGGTAGTCCGCGATCTTCGGCTTGGCGGCGGAGACGGCCGCGATCAGCGAGGACTTGCCGGCGCTCGGGAACCCGACCAGGGCCACGTCGGCGATGGTCTTCAGCTCGAGGCTGATGTCCCCCGCCCAGCCCTCGGTGCCGAGCAGCGCGAAGCCGGGGGCCTTGCGCTTCGTGGTGGAGAGCGCCGCGTTGCCGAGGCCGCCCTGTCCACCGGGGGCCACGACGACGCGCATGCCGGGCTCGGTGAGGTCGGCGATGACCTCGCCGGAATCGTCGTACACCACGGTGCCGACGGGCATCGGGAGTTCGAGGACCTCGCCGCTGACACCGCTGCGGTGGTCACCCATGCCGGGCTGCCCGTTCTTCGACGAGCGGTGCGGCGAACGGTGGTAGCCGAGCAGCGTCGTCACCTGCGGGTCGGCCACGAGCACGATGTCGCCGCCGTCACCGCCGTTGCCGCCGTCGGGCCCGGCGAGGGGCTTGAACTTCTCACGGCGGACCGACACGCAGCCGTTGCCGCCGTGCCCCGCGCTGAGGTGCAGGGTCACGCGGTCGACGAAGGTCGCCATGGGTCCACTCCAGGTGTTTCGTTGTGCCGACGGGATCGTCGGCGGGAAAAGCGAAGGAGGGGCGGGCACTCGGCCCGCCCCTCCAGCTGCAGTCGTTCGAACGACTACGCGTTGACGATGTTGATGACCTTGCGGCCACCCTTGGTGCCGAACTCGACCGAACCGGACGAGAGGGCGAACAGCGTGTCGTCGCCACCGCGGCCGACGTTGGCGCCCGGGTGGAAGTGCGTGCCGCGCTGGCGGACGATGATCTCGCCGGCGTTGACGACCTCGCCACCGAAGCGCTTCACGCCGAGGCGCTGTGCGTTCGAGTCACGACCGTTGCGAGTGGAACTCGCACCCTTCTTGTGTGCCATGAGTTGACTCCCTTACGCGATCTTGGTGATCTTGACGCGGGTCAGCTCAGCGCGGAAACCCTGGCGCTTCTTGTACCCGGTCTTGTTCTTGAACTTCTGGATGATGACCTTGGGACCACGGAGGTCGTCGAGCACCTCGGCGGTGACGGTCACGTTCGCGAGCTCGGAAGCCGCCGACGTGATCTTGTCACCGTCCACGAGGAGCACGGGGGCGAGGTCGATGTTGCCCTTGTCGTCCGCCTTGGCACGGTCGATGGTCAGGATGGTGCCGACCTCGACCTTCTCCTGACGGCCGCCGGCGCGCACTACTGCGTAAACCACGTGGAAATCCTTACGTAACTCTGCTTGAGGGAAGTCTCGGGTGCCCACTTCTGCACGAGCGGCTCCCGGAAGGCCGGGCCCGATCGGCGACGCAGGCAGAACGGCCCGCTGACACCAGGGACCGAGAATACTCGATCACCCTGGGTCCGGTCAAACGGCGGCACCCGTACGATTGCACGGTGACCGTGTTGATCGACCCACCGACGTGGCCCGCCCACGACACACTGTGGTCGCACCTCGTCAGTGATGAATCCTACGCGGAACTCCACGCGTTCGCTGCGCGGGCCGGTGTGCCGCGCCGTGCGTTCGACCACGACCACTACGACGTCCCGCTCTCGCGGTACGACGAACTGGTGGCCGCTGGCGCCTCGGCCGTGACCGGACGCGAGCTCGTGCTGCGGTTGATCCGCAGTGGGCTGCGCGTGGCGCAGCGGGACAAGCGCGGTCTCTGACCGCCAGTCCGGACGTTCGGGAGGCGCGGTGCTGGTCCGCCCCGCCCGGCACCGCCCACGGGGCGCCGCCGGCTCGCAGGGCCGCGCGAACGGGCTCAGCGGGGCGCTGGACCGCCCCAGGGGTTCGCCGGGGGCTGCTGCTGGTCTGGGCGTGGCCCGGCGCCGTACTGGCCGCCGTACTGGCCGTGGGGGTCGGGCTGCACGCGCCCCTGCCCGTACGGTGCCGGCGGCTGCTGCTGTGGCTGCTGTGGTGCCTGCGGCTGGATCGTCGGGGGTGGGACCGCGTCGGCGGGTCGGACGGTGCCCGGCATCCCCGGGGTCGTCGACGAGCCACGTCCGCGGCGCGGCCGACCGAGCCAGAGCCAGGCCGCCGTGGCGGTCGCCAGGAGCATCACGGTGAACGGCAGACCGTTCTGCAGCGGCCGCGTGAGCACGTCGATGACGAGCTGGGAGCCGCCGGCGGTGGTCGCTCCGAACGAGCCGGTGAACACCCCGACGAGCATCAGGGCCACCGTGCCCGCGGCGCCGGCGAGGACCACGCGGAGCAGGAGCCTCGGCAGCGGGCTGCGGCGGTCGATCGGCGTCAGGAACGCCAGGGCCAGGAACGCGCCGACGTAGTACGGGAACGGAGCCACGAAGACCCCGGTCGTGAAGCTGCCGAGCAGGCTCGTGCCGGCGCCGTAGTGCCGGAACGGACTGACCACGAGCGAGGTGCCGAGCAGCCCGAAGAGCCCGGACACGAACTCGACGAGCACCAGGGCCACCACGGCGATGAGCGCACCGGCCGTGTTCGTCACCGAGGCGCCGGGCGCGAAGGCCCGGCGGGGGTCGGCCGGGGCACGGGGCGGCCGCGGCGGGGCGTACGGCGCGCCGGCACCGGGCTGACGCCCGTACGGCGGCACACCGCCCTGCTGCGGCGGCACCGGGCCGCCGGGCTGCTGGGCACCCGGACCGGGCGGTGCGGGCTGGGACCAGCCCGCACCGTAGTACCCACGCTGCTGCTGCGGGTCGCCCGGGTTCGACACGTCAGTTCCCCAGGATCACGGAGCCGTCGGAGCCATCGGCGTCGTCGGTCGACTCCTCCGTCGGCGTGGCGGGAGCGCTGATGCTCGGCGACGAGACCCGGCGGGAGCGCGAGCGCCCCTGTCCGGGCTGCTTCGGCTCCGGGAGCGCCTGGAGCACCGAGTCGAGCAGGGACTCGGCGTCCGGGGCGACCGCGCGAGGCTCGCGCTTCGGTGCCGCGGCGATCGGGATGTCCAGGATCGCCACGGTGTTGTCGGTCGGGGTCACGGTGGCGCTCGAGCTCACGCGACGACGGGCCGGGGCCTTCGCCTTCGGTGCGGCTGCGGGCTCGGTGACGGCCGGAGCAGCGACCTTCGGCGCGCGCGCCTCGGGCTCGACGATCACGGCGGGCTCAGCGATGACCGACGACCCAGACGGGTCCGACTGCTCGGCAGCGGGTGCCTGCGGTGCATCGGTGGCCCGAGCGTCGGCAGCGGCCTGCTGGTCGCCGCCCTGCTGGTCTCCGCTCTGCTGCTCTGCCCCGCGGCCGCCACGGCCACGGCGACGACGCTTCGAACCGGTCGGCTGCTCGCCACCCGTGCTGTCCGGGCCGGTCGACGCGTCGGCCGACGACGGTGCCGTGGCCTCCGTCGCGGTCGCGGCAGCGGCTGCGGCCTCTTGTTCGTCGTGCGAGAGGGTCGAGGCGGCGATCCGCGACAGCGCGTTCTTCACGTCGTCGGTGATCTGGTGCGCCTGGCCGGAGGCACCGTTCGACTGCCCCGAGGAACCGGAGTTCCCCTTGCCACCGTTGCCGTTGCCGTTGTCGGATCGGCCGTTCTCGTTGCCGTTCCCGCCGCGGCCCTTGCGACGGCCCTTGCTCGGGCCCGGGTCGGCGTTGTTGTCGTTGATCTTCGCGTTGACCTCGTCGAGGGACTCGCGCAGGCCGACACCGATCTTCTTGCGGGTCATCTGCACGAGGCCGAGCGAGGTGATCTCGGCGACCTGGTGCTTCGTGCGGTCGCGGCTCAGGCACTCGACCAGGCGGCGGAGCACGAGGTCGCGGTTCTCCTCGAGCACCATGTCGATGAAGTCGACGACGATGATGCCGCCGATGTCGCGCAGGCGGAGCTGGCGGACGAGCTCCTCGGCGGCCTCGAGGTTGTTCTTCGTGACCGTCTCCTCGAGGTTGCCGCCGGAGCCGACGAACTTGCCCGTGTTGACGTCGACGACCGTCATGGCCTCGGTGCGGTCGATGACGAGCGAACCACCGGAGGGCAGCCAGACCTTGCGGTCGAGCGCCTTGTCGATCTGCTCGTTGAGGCGGAACTCCTCGAAGGAGTCGGGGCCCTCGTACCGGACGACGCGGTCCTTGAGGTCCGGGGCGACGGCCGACAGGTACTCGTCGATGGTGCCACCGGCGGCCTCGCCGTCGATGATCAGCTTCGTGAAGTCCTCGTTGAAGACGTCACGCACGATCTTGATGAGCAGGTCGGGCTCGGAGTGCAGCATGACCGGCGCGTGACCACCGGCGACCTTCTTCTGGATGGCCTCCCACTGGCTGGTCAGGCGCTGCACGTCGCGGGTGAGCTGCTCCTCGGTCGCGCCCTCGGCAGCGGTGCGAACGATGACGCCCGCGTGCTCCGGCAGGACCTCCTTCAGGATCTTCTTCAGTCGGGCGCGCTCGGTGTCCGGCAGCTTGCGCGAGATCCCGTTCATCGAGCCGTTCGGCACGTAGACCAGGTAGCGACCCGGCAGCGAGATCTGGCTGGTGAGGCGGGCACCCTTGTGGCCGACCGGGTCCTTCGTGACCTGCACGAGGACCTTGTCGCCCGGCTTGAGCGCTGCTTCGATGCGGCGACCGTGGTTTCCGGTCTCGACGGAGTTCCAGTCGACCTCACCGGCGTAGAGCACGGCGTTGCGACCGCGACCGATGTCGACGAACGCCGCCTCCATCGAGGGCAGGACGTTCTGCACCTTGCCGAGGTAGACGTTGCCGATGAGCGACACGTTCTCGGACTTGGTGATGTAGTGCTCGGCGAGGATGCCGTCCTCGAGCACGCCGATCTCGATCGTCGACGAGCTGGAGCGGACGATCATCTGGCGGTCGACGCTCTCGCGGCGGGCGAGGAACTCGTCCTCGCTGACCACTTGACGGCGGCGTCCGGCATCGCGGCCGTCACGACGACGCTGCTTCTTCGCCTCGAGCCGGGTCGAGCCCTTGATGCGCTGCGGCTCGGTGATGAGCTCCGGCTCGCGGCGGCGCGGCTCCTGGTGGTCGCGCGGCTCGCGGGCCTCGCGGTCGGCGCTCGAACCACGGCGACGCGAGCGACGGCGCGAGCCGCCCTGGTCGTCGCGGTCGTCACGGTCGCGATCGCGGTCGAAGCGGTCCTCGCGGTCGTAGCGGTCGTCCTCGTCGCGGTCACGATCACGATCACGGTCACGGTCACGGTCGCGCTCGAACCGGGGCGCGCGCTGCGGCAGCTCCGGCAGCACCGGCGCGTGGAAGATCAGGCTGAGCGTGCTCGTGGCCTTCGGCACGAACGGCTCGTCGGCGGGTGCGGCGTCGTCGCTCGCCTCGGCCGTCGGTGCGGCATCGGCCGGACGGGAGGCGCGGTCCGCGTCAGCCCCGTCGGTCGCGGTGCCCGACCGGTCGCCCGTCACGACCGGCAGGTCGCCGGTCAGCGTGCTCACGTCGTGCGGCTCGGCACCGCTGTCGGCGACCGCCTCGACCGCGACGGAGACCGCCCCGGTGTCGGTCGGCTCGACGGGCGACGCCGGCGATGCCGGGGAGTCGGGCGAGTCCGGCGAATCGGGAGAGTCCGGCGAACCGGCCGACGCGACGCTGGCCGCGGGACGGGCGTCAGCGCCGCCCGTCAGCGCGAGGGTCTCGTCGGCGTGGGGTGCCTGCTCGGCGCCCCCACGGGCCTCCTGGCCGGACGACCGGGCGCGGCGACCGCCGAACAGGCGGCTCCGGCGCTTCGGCGCGTTCTCGTCGTTGGTCGTGTTGTCGTTGTTCTGCTCCACCATGGACTGGTGCACTCCTCGGCCCCACTCGCACCCTTTCGGGTGGCGGGAATTCTGTGTCGTGGCGGGCGGCGTCGACGCCCCCGCGCTCGCTGTCTCGTGATCGGTCCGCGTCAACTTCTCGTTGCGTCCGCGCCCGTTCCGGTCCGGGCACCCGGCCCGTTCCGGCTCGGCATCGGAGTGACGCTGCCCGACCACAGTGCGCTCTCACCGCACCGGATCGTCCGGGTTCGGCCCGGTGGGGCGTCACTCGGAAAGCTCTCTTCGGTGTGCGGTTGGCCGCACGACCTCCAGGCATTATCGCATGCCGCACCCGGAAAGCACCGGAACCCGCATGCGATGATGACCGCGTGACCGCGTCTGCACCTGCCCCCCGTCGTCCGATCGCGATGGCGGTCTTCCTGCTCGTCACCGGGATCGTCGGCCTGTTCGGCTCGTTCCGGCTCGTCCTCGACGAGTTCACGAAGTACGAGAACCCGAAGGCCGTCCTGAGCTGTGACGTGAACCCGTTCATCAACTGCTCCGACGTGATGGCCAGCTGGCAGGGGCACCTGTTCGGGTTCCCGAACCCGCTGCTCGGCGTCATGGGGTTCGTCGCCCCGATCGCCGTCGCCGTGCTGCTGCTCGCCGGGTTCCGGAACGGTTCGCGCTGGTTCTGGATCGTCTTCAACGCCGGTGTCTTCCTGGCGTGGGTGTTCGTGACCTGGCTGTTCACGCAGACCGTCTTCGTCATCGGCGCCCTGTGCCCGTGGTGCATGCTCGTCTGGTCGATGACGATCCCGATGTTCTGGGTGTTCACGATCTGGAACATGGCCCAGGGTCGCTTCGGCGCCGGGGCACAGCGTGTCGGGCGGTCGCTCCTGCCCTTCAGCTGGGCGTTCGTGCTGGCGAACTACCTGGTCATCATCGTCACGATCATCATCAAGTTCCCCGCGGTCCTCACCAGCTTCTGAGCCGTCCCCGCTGCCCCTACGCTCGGGATCGATGAGCGAGCACGAGAGCAGCAGGGCGCGCCGCGACGCCGCACGGGAACGCGCGCGAGCGGCACGGGCGGCAGAGCAGTCTCGACGCCGGCGCCTCCGCACACTCGGCATCAGCGGGATCATCGTCGCGGGCCTCGCGGTGGTCGCGGTGGTCGTCCTGGTCGTCGCGAACTCCGTGCAGCCCGCCGGGCCGGGTCCGCGGAACACGGCGAGCGACGGCGTCCTGCTCACCGGGGTGCGCGGCAGGATCGTGCCCGTCGAGACGCGAGCGGTGCCCGACGGCGGGACCCCGACGCCGACCGCGCAGGACGGCTCGAAGACCGCCATCACGATCTACGCGGACTACATGTGCCCGTACTGCAACCAGTTCGAGACGGCCCAGATGCCCCGGATCCGGCAGTGGGTCGAGGACGGTACCGCCACCCTCGAGCTGCACCCGCTCGGGCTGCTCGACCGCGTGTCGCTCGGATCGCGGTACTCCACCCGCTCGGCCGCGGCTGCCGCGTGCGTCGCGGACCACGACCCGGACGCGTTCCTGGCCTTCAACAGCTCGCTCTACGACCACCAGCCCTCGGAGAGCACGCGCGGACTCACGAACGACGAGCTGGCGTCCCTCGCGCACGAAGCCGGGGCGACGGACCCGGCCGTGACACCGTGCATCACCCGGCAGGACTTCGCCGCGTGGGTCGCCGACGCCACGAACCGGGCGATGAACGACCCGGTGCCGAACTCGTCGCTCGACGGGATCACGAGCACGCCGACGATCATCGTCGACGGCGAGCAGTACAACGCGGACGGTGCGGCGTCCCTCGCCGACGTCGACGCGTTCGCGGCCTTCGTCCGGGAGCACGGCGGCGCGTCCTAGCCCCCTCCCCACGACGAACGGCCCCCGCTCCCGGATGGGAGCGAGGGCCGTCGGTCGTTCGGGGAGTGCTACTTCGCCGCGGCGTCGATCGCGGTGATGACGGTGCTCAGGTCGTCCAGGCGCTTGCCGTCGACGACGATGGTCGGCGTGCCGAAGCCCTGCGTGCCCGCGAGCGCCTCGTTCGTGGTGACGGCTTGCGTCGACTTCGTCACCCAGCCCTTGAACTGCTCGGACGACAGGCACTGGGACAGGTCCGAACCGGTCGCGCCGCCCGCCTTGACGAGCTTCGCGATCTCGGAGTTGGTCAGGCCCTTGGTGCCCTCGGCCGGCTGGTTCTCGAAGAACTGCGTCTGCACGTCGAGGAACTTGTCCGGTGCGTAGTTCGCCACGCACATGGCGGCGTTCGCGGCACGGCTGGCGTAGCGGGAGCCCGCGTAGCTGCGGTCCAGGATCGACACCGGCTGGATCGCCAGGGTCGCGTCGCCCGACTTCACCTTGTCGAGGATCTGGTCGGAGTAGGCCGCCTCGAACTGCTTGCAGACCGGGCAGGCCCAGTCGACGTACTCGGTGACCGTCACGGCACCGTCGCTGTTCGCCGTCGGGACCGGCGAGGCCGAGCCCGTCGCGGAGACGGCCGGCGTGGTCACCGGGGTGACCTTGCCGTCCTGGCCGGTGAACTGGATCGCGCCGGTGGCCATGTTCTTCGGCCCGGCTGCGGACACCACGGGCGCGTTGTTCACGTTCATCGCGACGATCGCGATGATCGCGGCGATCGCCACGATGCCCAGGCCGATGCCGCCCTGCAGGAACCACTTGTTGCGGCGCTTGCGGCGCTTCTCGGCGTCGGCGCGCTGGCGTGCGACCTCTCGGGCGTGCTGACGCCGCTCGTTCTTGGTGGGTCGGTCGTTGTTCGTCACGTCGTCCCCGTCGCTCAGGCGAACCAGAGCGCGAGCTCGCGCGCGGCCGACTCGGGGCTGTCCGAACCGTGGACCAGGTTCTGCTGCACCTTGAGGCCCCAGTCGCGGCCCAGGTCACCACGGATGGTACCGGGCGCGGCCGAGGTCGGGTCGGTGGTGCCGGCGAGCGAGCGGAAGCCCGCGATCGCACCGTTGCCGGCGACGCGCACGGCGACGACGGGACCGGACTGCATGAACTCGACGAGCGGCTCGAAGAACGGCTTGCCCTGGTGCTCCTCGTAGTGCGCGTCGAGCAGGTCGCGCGGCGCGGTGAGCATCTTCAGGTCGACGAGCTCGTAGCCCTTCGCCTCGATCCGGCGGAGGATCTCACCGGTCAGCTGGCGGGCGACGCCGTCGGGCTTGACGAGGACGAGGGTCTCTTCGAAGTCGGACACGCAGTACTCCCTGTGTTCGGGGTCGAATGTGGTGGTCAGTCCTCGCCCATGGCCGCTCGGCGCGCGGCGTTCTGACGGTCCAGTTGACCGCCCTTGACGAAGCAGAAGACCCACAGCGCCAGGAACACCACGGCGACCGCGAACATGAACGGTTCGATGAACCCGGTGGCGAGGATGGCCGCCTGCAGCAGCCACCCGAACCATACACCGGCCCGGTTGCCCGTCAGACGTGAGGCAGCTGCGAGGACGATGATCGCGCCGATGCCCCCGCCGAAGGCCGCGGCGGGCGGCAGCGTGCCCTTGCCGAAGACGACGAGCATGGGGAAGAAGAACATGATCGCCTCGAGCACGAGCGTGATCGAGAGCAGGCTCTCCTGCGCCCCGCGTTCGCGGCGCGGCTTCCGGGTGCGCGGTGCGCGGCCCGGCCGGGAGGCCCGTGGTGCGTCCGTCACTTCGCCTCGCCTTCGCGGTGCACGAGGTCCATGACCGCGCCCACCATCACGATGGAGCCCGCGACGAGCACGAGGGCGTCCTCGGCGTCGGCCTCGTCGGCCAGGCTGCGCGCTTCCTGCAGTGCGGACGCCAGGGAGGGCTCGACGACGACGCGGTCCTCACCGACCTCGTCGACGACGACCCGGGCGAACTCGTCCGCGTCGAGCGCACGCTCCCCCGGCGGCTGCGTCACGACGAACGTGGCGACGGTGTCCTTGAGCGCGCGGACGAACCCGCGGGCGTCCTTGTCGCCGAGGATCCCGACGACGCCGACGACGTGCTCGGACGGGAACGCGACCGGCAGCGCCTCGGCCAGGGCCTTCGCACCGTGCGGGTTGTGCGCGGCGTCGACGACGACGGTCGGGTCGGTCGCGATGGGCTGCAGGCGACCGGGGCTGGTCGTGCCGGCGATGCCCTCGGACAGGACGTCCTCGTCGAGGGCCTGGGCCCCGCGGCCGAGGAACGACTCGACCGCCGCGATGGCCACGGCGGCGTTCTCGGCCTGGTGCCGGCCGAACAGCGGCAGGAACAGGTCGTCGTAGCGGCCGGCGATGCCCTGCACGGTGATGAGCTGTCCGCCCACGGCCGGGGTGACGTCGACGACGCTGAATCCCTGCGAGCTCGGCCTGCCCGCCGCTCCGCGACGGTCAGGTACCGGCTCGAAGGGGCCCACCGTGCCCTCCACGGCCAGGGTGGACTCGGTGAGCTCGGCGGCGCGCTCGAGTTCGGCGAGGGCCTCGGGGACCTGCCGGCTCGACACCACGGCGGACGACGGCTTGATGATGCCCGACTTGGTGCGGGCGATCTCGGCCACCGTGGCACCGAGCTGCTTCGCGTGGTCGATGGCGATCGGCGTGAACACCGACACCTGGCTCTGCACGACGTTGGTGGAGTCCCACTCGCCGCCCATGCCGACCTCGATCACGGCGACGTCCACCGGGGCCTCGGCGAAGCACGCCAGGGCGAGCACGGTGAGCGCCTCGAAGAAGGTCAGCGGGAGTTCGCCCTTGTCGGCGAGCTCGCGGTCGGTGATCTCGAGCACCGGGGCGATGTCGTCCCAGTTCTCGACGAACCGGTCCGCCGCGATCGGCTGACCGTCGACCACGATGCGCTCCCGGATCGACACCAGGTGCGGGCTCGTCATCAGGCCGGTGCGCAGACCGTGGGCCCGGACGATGCTCTCGATGGTGCGCGCGGTCGACGTCTTGCCGTTCGTGCCCGTCACGTGGATCACCGGGTACGCCAGGTGCGGGTCGCCGAGCAGCTCGACGGCGCGGCGCGTGGCGGTCAGTCGGCGCTCGGGGGCCTGTTCGCCGATGCGGGCGTACAGGGCGGCCTCGACGCGCCGGACCTCGTCGTCGTCGCCGCCGTAGGGCACGGCGTCGGCCGGAGCGTCGCCGGAGGGGCCGACCGGGATCCGGATGCCGTCCGCGTCGCGCCCGTCAACACCGTGACCGTCGAGCTCGTCGTGTCCGACGAACTCCTCGTTCGCCTCGTGGTCGTCGTACTGGTCGTGGTCACTCATGCGCGTGCTACCTCCACGGATACCTTCGCACCGTCACCGACGTCGGTGGTGGTGTCGTCCGCCCCGAGGGGCACGATCTCGACGCTCGTCGCCAGGGTCTCCCCCGCGATGAGCTCCTGGTGCGCGCGGACCGCGCCGTCGGCCGTGCCGTCCACCCGGAGGGTCAGGGCGATGCGGTCGCTGACGTCGAGGTCGGCGTCGCGGCGGGCCTGCTGGACGGCGCGGACGACGTCACGGGCGAGCCCCTCGGCCTCGAGCTCGGGCGTGGTCACGGTGTCGAGCACGACGAAGCCGCCCTCGTCGAGGAACGCCACGGCCACCGAGGCGTCGGCCACGGTGAGGTCGAGCGAGTACTCGCCCTCGATCAGGTCGACGCCACCGACGGTCACGCCGGAGTCGGTCGCCGTCCAGTCGCCCTGCTTGGCGGCCGGGATCACCTGCTGCACCTGCTTGCCGATGCGGGGGCCAGCGACGCGGGCGTTCACGGTGAGCTTCCGCTCGATGCCGTACTGCGCCAGCGACTCTTCCGCCTGGGCCTCGAGCACCACGCGCTTGACGTTGAGCTCGTCGCGCAGGATGTCGGCGAACGGCTCCACCGCGGCCGGGTCCTGCACCACCAGGGTCAGCGTGGCCAGGGGCAGGCGGACGCGCTTGCCGGTGGCCTTGCGGAGCGCCAGTCCCTTCGAGGCGACGTCGCGCACGCGGTCCATCGCGTCGACGAGGGCGTCGTCGGCGGGGAACTCGTCGGGGTCCGGGAAGTCCGTCAGGTGGACGCTGCGTCCGCCGGTCAGGCCCTTCCAGATCTCCTCGGTGACGAGCGGCGCGAGCGGGGCGGCGACCCGGGTCAGGGTCTCGAGCACGGTGTACAGCGTGTCGAACGCCGCACGGGTCTCGACACCGGCGTCCGCGTCGGCCCCGGTCCAGAACTTGTCGCGCGAGCGGCGGACGTACCAGTTCGTGAGCACGTCGGCGAAGTCGCGGACGGCCTGGGCCGCGAGCGGGGTGTCGAGCGCGTCGAGGTGCGTCCGGACGTCGGTGACGAGGACCCGGGTCTTCGCGAGCAGGTACCGGTCGAGCACGTCGGTCGAGTCGGTCCGGCGCTGGGCCCGGTACCCGTCGGGACCCGAGGCGTTCGCGTACAGGGTGAAGAAGTAGTACGTCGACCACAGCGGCAGCATGAACTCGCGGACGCCCTGGCGGATGCCCTCCTCGGTGACGACGAGGTTGCCGCCGCGGATCACCGAGGAGGACATCAGGAACCAGCGCATGGCGTCGGCGCCGTCGCGGTCGAAGACCTCGGAGACGTCCGGGTAGTTCCGGAGCGACTTCGACATCTTCTGGCCGTCCGAGCCGAGGACGATGCCGTGGCTGATGACGTTCTGGAACGCCGGCCGGTCGAACAGCGCGGTGGAGAGCACGTGCATGACGTAGAACCAGCCGCGCGTCTGCCCGATGTACTCGACGATGAAGTCGGCCGGGCTGTGCGACTCGAACCACTCGCGGTTCTCGAACGGGTAGTGCACCTGGGCGTACGGCATCGACCCGGAGTCGAACCACACGTCGAACACGTCGGTGATCCGGCGCATCGTGGAGTTGCCCGTGGGGTCGTCGGGGTTCGGCCGCGTCAGGTCGTCGATGAACGGCCGGTGCAGGTCGACTTCACCCTCGGCGTTCACCGGCAGTCGACCGAAGTCGCGCTCGATGTCGGCGAGCGAGCCGTACACGTCGGTGCGCGGGTACTCGGGGTCGTCGGACTGCCACACCGGGATCGGCGTGCCGAAGTAACGGTTGCGCGAGACCGACCAGTCGATGGCGTTGCCCACCCATTTGCCGAACTGGCCGTCCTTGACGTTGTCCGGCACCCAGTTGATGTCCTGGTTGAGCTGACCCATGCGGTCACGGAGCTCGGTGACGCGGACGAACCACGACGAGACGGCCTTGTAGATGAGGGGCTTCCGGCACCGCCAGCAGTGCGGGTAGCTGTGCTCGTAGGACGCCTGGCGGAGCAGTCGCCCGGCGTCGCGGACGGCCTTGGTCAGCGGCTTGTTCGCGTCCGACCAGAGCATGCCGGCGACCTCGCCGAACTGCGACGTGAAGACGCCGCCCTCGTCGAGGGACAGCACGACGGGGATGCCGGCGGCGGCGCAGACCTCTTGGTCGTCGGCACCGTAGGCCGGGGCCTGGTGCACGATGCCGGTGCCCTCACCGGTCTCGACGTACTCGGCGACCAGTACTCGCCAAGCGTTCTCGTAGCCCTCGGCGTCGGCGAGGAAGTCGAACAGCCGCTCGTACTCGACGCCGTCGAGCTCGGCGCCCGTCAGCGTGCGCGCGGCGGCGGCGAGCGCCTCGTCACCCGAGGCGTAGCCGAGCTCCTTCGCGTGCGCGGCCACGGTGTCGGACGCGAGCAGGTAGGAGACGGAACCGGCGTCGGCACCGTCAGCCGCGCCTCCAGGCCCTGCCGGGACGACCGCGTACGCGATCTCCGGACCGACCGCCAGGGCGGCGTTCGTCGGGAGGGTCCAGGGGGTCGTCGTCCAGGCGAGCGCGCGCACACCGGTCAGGTCGAGCGCGGAAGCGCGGTCGCCGTGCAGCGGGAACGAGACGGTGACGGACTGGTCCTGGCGCATCTTGTAGACGTCGTCGTCCATGCGCAGCTCGTGGTTGGACAGCGGCGTCTGGTCGTTCCAGCAGTACGGCAGGACCCGGAAGCCCTCGTACGCCAGGCCCTTGTCCCAGAGCTGCTTCCAGGCCCAGAGCACGCTCTCCATGAAGGTGACGTCGAGGGTCTTGTAGTCGTCCTCGAAGTCGACCCAGCGCGCCTGGCGGGTGACGTACTCCTGCCACTCGTCGGTGTACTGCAGCACGGACTTCTTGGCGGCGGCGTTGAAGACGTCGATGCCCATGGCGTCGATCTCGTGCTTCTCGGTGATGCCGAGCTGCCGCATCGCCTCGAGCTCGGCGGGCAGGCCGTGGGTGTCCCAGCCGAAGCGGCGGTGCACCTGCTTGCCGCGCATGGTCTGGTAGCGCGGGAAGACGTCCTTGGCGTACCCGGTCAGCAGGTGCCCGTAGTGCGGCAGGCCGTTGGCGAACGGCGGGCCGTCGTAGAAGGTCCACTCCGGGCAGCCCTGTCGCGCGTCGATGGACGCCTGGAACGTGTCGTCGCGCTTCCAGAAGGCGAGGATGCCCCGCTCGACGGCGGGGAAGCTCGGCGAGGGGACGACGCCATCGGCATCGGCGTTCAACGGGTACGGCACCGGGACTCCTTGTGGGTTCGCTCGATCTCCACGAGGACGGAAACAGGTTCCGCGGTACCACCTCGTTTGCCGCCCAACGTGCGCTGTGCGACCACTCTGTGTCGGGGGTGGTGACGGTCCCGAACCCGCCCGGTTCTACTGACGGAGGCGCTGGTGCGCTCCGTGTTCTTCCGGAAGCTCCCCGGTGATGGCCGGATCGACGCTCTTGGAACACGACTTTACCGGACGGGAGCATGCTTGAGTGATGCCCGCAGAAGAACGCCCCGAGTCACTCGTCACCGTCCTGATCGCGTTCGGGGCGAACCTGCTCGTCGCGATCGCGAAGACGATCGCCTCGCTCGTCTCGGGTTCGGCCTCGATGGTGGCCGAGGCGGCGCACTCGTGGGCGGACACCGGCAACGAGGTCTTCCTGCTCGTCGCGGAACGACGGGGCGGCAAGAAGCGGGACACCGCGCACCCGCTCGGGTACGGACGCGAGACGTACATCTGGTCGATGTTCGCCGCGTTCGGTCTGTTCACTGCCGGTGCGATCGTGTCGATCTACCACGGCATCTCGGAGTTCGGGGACACCGGGCCGGCCGAGGACGTCGTGCTCAACTACGTGGTGCTCGGGGTCGCGTTCCTGCTCGAGGGCACGAGCTTCCTGCAGGCGTACCGGCAGGCGCACGGCGCCGCGACGAAGCGCAAGGTCCCGGTGCTGCGGCACGTGCTGCAGTCGTCGAACCCGACGCTCCGCGCGGTGTTCGCCGAGGACGCGGCGGCGCTGATCGGCCTGGTCGTGGCGTTCCTCGGGGTGTTCCTGCACCAGGTCACCGGGCTGGCGGTCTTCGACGCGCTCGGCTCCATCGCGATCGGTGTGCTGCTCGGGGTCGTCGCGATCGTCCTGATCGACCGCAACCGCCGGTTCCTGCTCGGCGAGAGCACGTCCCCGGAGCTCGAGAACGCGGTGCTCGTCGAGCTGCTGGGCCGGTCGCAGGTCGAGCGGGTCACCTACCTGCACCTGGAGTTCGTGGGGCCGTCGCGGGTGTACCTCGTCGCGGCCGTCGACCTGACGGGCAACGAGACCGAGGAGCACGTGGCGGTGCGGTTGCGTGACGTGGAGCAGTCGCTCGAGGACAGCCCGTACATCGAGGAGGCCGTCCTCACCCTGAGCTACCCGGGCGACGAGTCGCTGGTGCCGACCGACGGCGACGTGCCCGAGGTCGTGCGCGACGGGACGGCTTCGGACGTGGCTTCCGGTGGCGCGGGGACCCTGCGCACGGAGTGAGCGTCGACTGGGCGCGCGGGCGGCGGCGGAGTTCGTATCGCAAGACGCCGGCGTGTCAGCAAGACGCCGCCATGTGCTCGAGACGCCGCTGGATAAGGCGGCGTCTCGCCGTCGAGGCGGCGTCATGTGAAGACGCCGGCGTGTTCAGTGGGCGACAGAGCGTCGGACGGGAGGCGCGGTGCCAGGCCGCCACGGGCCTCCCGTCCGCCGCCCGTCACGTCCACCGCCCCGCGCGCGGCCCGTGGGACGCCGGCGTGTCAGCAAGACGCCGCCATGTGCTCGAGACGCCGCAGGATTCAACGGCGTCTCGCCGTCGAGGCGGCGTCGCGCGAAGACGCCGGCGTGTCAGCGGGCGTCGAGGCCCGCGACCACCGGGGTGAGCGCTGCCGCGACGTACTCGACGAGCGCACGGCGGCCGACCCCGTCGGTGACCCACACCCCGAACGCCGCGGCGGCGGCACCGAGCATCGCGCCGGACACCGTCTGCGGCCAGAGCGAGCGCGGCTGCTCCCCCGTGCGGCCGGCGACGAAGGCGGCGACGGCCTCGTGCTGCGCTGTCACCCGGACCGCGACGCCCGCCACCAGTTCGGGCCCGATGCCCATGACCTCGGCCTGCGCGACGGCCCACGGCACCCGCTCGGGGTCGTGGGCACGGGCTGCCGCGAGGAGCGCCTGCTCAACGGCACGGACGACGCTCGGCTCGGTCGACGCGGCGAGGTACCCGGGCAGCCCGGCGACGGCGGCGTCGAGTTCGAGCCACATCACGTCGGCCTTCGCCGGGAAGTAGTTGAAGAACGTCGCACGGCTGACCCCGGCGCGGGCGGCGATCTGGTCGACCGTGGTGCGTCCGTACCCCTGCTCGAGGAAGAGCTCGGCGGCGGCGTCCGCGAGCACCTCGGCGCTCGAGCGTCGGGGTCGGCCACCGCGGCGGATCGGTTCGTCCATGGGCCCCAGTAAACCGCTAGACTCGGTCAGCCATGATCTTGGACTCAGTACAGAAAACCCTCACCGCCGTCGCGGGCGCCTCGGCGGTCCTGCTCGTCCTCGCTGCCTGCAGCGGACCGGGCACGAGCACCGGGAGCAGCACCCCGGTCGCGGGCGGCACGCTCACCTACGCCTCCGGCGACGCCGAACCGACCTGCCTCGACCCGCACGTCGGCGGCAACTACCCGCAGGCACTCCTGGCGACGCAGTACATCGAGGAGCTCGTCGGGCTCGAGGACGGCAAGCCCACGCCCGAGCTCGCGACGAAGTGGAGCACGAGCGACGACGGGAAGACCCTGACGTTCACCCTGCGTGACGACGTCTCCTTCACCGACGGCACCCCGTTCGACGCCGCCGCGGTCGTCGCGAACATCGAGCACGTGCAGGACCCGGCCACCGCCTCGAGCACCGGCTACCTGGCGCTGCAGTCCATCACGAAGGCGACCGCCACCGACGAGCGCACCGTCACGCTGACGCTGAGCCGGCCGGACAGCGCGCTGCTCGAGTCCTTCTCGCAGCCCTGGGTGGGCATGGAGTCCCCGAAGGCGCTCGAGCGCAAGCAGGCGACGAACTGCGAGTCCCCCGTCGGCACCGGCCCCTTCGAGGTCACCGGTTGGAAGCACGGCGACCGCGTCACCCTGACGAAGAACACCGACTACTGGGGCGCCACGAAGCCGCGCCTGTCCGGCATCACGTGGCGGTTCCTGCCGGACTCGACCTCGCGCTACGCCGCACTGCAGTCCGGCCAGGTCGACGTGATCGACAACGCCCAGCCCGACCAGCTCAAGGCCGCGTCGGCGAAGGGCGCCATCCGCGACCTCGACGCCCCGCGCCCCGGCGCCTCGAACCGGCTCGAGCTGAACTCCGGGCACGGGGTCTTCCGTGACGAAGCGGTGCGCCAGGCCTTCATCGCCGGTGCCGAGATCGACCCCGGCCTGCAGTCGCTGTTCCTCGGCACCGCGAAGCGCTCGTACTCGGTGCTCTCGAGCGCGGAGCCGCTCGCGTACTCGGAGAAGAGCCGGTTCGACTACTCCCCCATCAAGGCGAAGCAGCTCCTCGACGACGCCGGGTGGAAGGTCGGGTCCGACGGCATCCGCGAGAAGGACGGCCAGCAGCTCACCGTGACGTTCCCCGTCTCGACGAACCAGTCGGTGCCGGCCGAGCGCAGCCTGTTCCAGCAGATCCAGGCGTCCGAGAAGGCCGTCGGGTTCAAGGTCGTGCTCGACGAACTCGACCTGTCCAGCTGGTACGCCGCCCTCGCCGCGAACGAGTACGACGTCGTCAGCGCCCCGTACACGAAGGTCGGCCCCGACGTCCTGCGCATCCTGTACGACAGCGCGAGCATCGAACCGGCACCGTCGGGCTACTTCGCGAACCTCGCCCAGCTCGACGACCCCGCCGTCGACCGGCTGCTCGAGCAGGCCGCCCGCACCTCGGACGCCGACGAGCGCGCCGACCTGTACGAGCAGGCCCAGAAGACGATCCTGGCGAGCGACACGGTGCTCCCCCTGTACGACCAGCAGAACCACTTCCTGGTGCGCTCGGCCGTGCACGGCATCCGGACCACCCCGGTCTCGACGCCCTGGTTCGGCACCGCCTGGATCGACCGCTGACACGGATGCGATGGGTCTGGTGGGCCGTCCGGCGGCTCGCCGGGGGCATCGGCGTGCTCTGGGCCGTCGCGACGATCGTCTTCGTCGCGATCCGGCTGATCCCCGGTGACCCGGCGCTCGCGATCCTGGGCGGACCGGGCTCGCAGGCGTCAGCCGAGGCCGTCGCCCAGGTCCGCCACGAGTACGGCCTCGACCAGCCGGTCCTGGTGCAGTACGCGGTGTTCCTCGGACGCCTGGCATCCGGGCAGCTCGGCGACTCGTACGCCTTCCGCACCCCGGTCGCGACGCTCCTCGCCCAGCAGCTGCCCGTCACGCTGACGCTCGCGGTCGCCGGCCTCGTCGTCGCCTGGGTGCTCGCGATCGTCGCCGCGTGGGCCTCGACGCAACGCGGCCGGATCGCCGCCGGGCTCACCAGCGCCCTGAGCGTCACCGCGAGCGTGATGCCGCACTTCTGGCTCGGCAGCGTGCTCATCGTGGTGTTCGCCACGTCCCTGGGGTGGGTGCCGGCTGTCAGTGACGGCACCGCGCGCGGCTGGGTACTCCCGGTGCTGACCGTGGCCGTGCCGGTCGCCGGGTACCTGGCCGAGACCGTGCGCGACGGCGTGGTCGACGCGCAGCGCTCCGCCTTCGCACTCGCCGCCCGGGGCCGGGGTGAGACCCGCCTCGGCCTGTTCGGACGGCACCTGCTCCGGCACGCCGCCCTGCCCGGGATCGCGCTGTCCGCGTGGGCCTTCGGGTCGCTCGTCTCCGGAGCGGTGGTCGTCGAGTCCGTGTTCGCCCTGCCCGGCATCGGCCGTGCCCTGGTCACCGCCGTCACCCAGCGGGACATGCCGCTCGTCGCCGGCATCGCGATGGTGTCGGCGGCCGCGTACGTCGTCGTGCTCGCCGTGGCCGACCTGGTCGAGCGTGCCGTCGACCCGCGCAGCACCGCACGGAACGCGGCCCTGCGCCCCGGTGGTGCGCAACGCCGTGGACCCGGCCGCCCGGCGGGCGCGCGGTGAGCGGGATCGCCGACCCGGGCCTCCAGACCGGAGCGCCCGGCCACCAGACCGCCGCCGGCACCGAGCGCGTCCGTGGGGGGACGCTCGGCGCCGGCGGCATCGCCGCGGGGGTGGTCGTCCTGGTCGCCGTCGTGGCGGCGGCGTGGCCCGCCCTGCTCGGCGGCGGGGACCCGCTCGCGGTGCACCCCGCAGATGCCCTGGCCGCGCCGAGCGGTGCGCACCCGTTCGGCACCGACGAGTCCGGACGCGACGTCCTGGCGCGGGTGGTCGCGGGGACCCGGGCATCGCTCGTCGTCGGCGTCGCCGCGACCCTGATCGGCGGCGGCGTGGGCGTCCTGCTCGGCGTCGTCGCCGGGCTCGGGGCCGGGGCCGGACGACTCGGACGCCTGCTCGACGCCGTCATCGGCCGCGTCACCGAGGTCGCGTTCGCCCTGCCGCTGCTGCTCGTCGCCCTGGTCGTCATCGCCGTGACCGGTCCGGGCCCGGTGCCGGCGGTGCTCGCGGTCGGGTTCGCGACCGCTCCCGGCTACGCCCGGATCGTGCGCGGCCTGGTCCGCGCGGCCCGGGGTTCGCAGGTGGTCGAGACGGCGGTGCTGCTCGGCCGCTCCCCCGCCCGCACCGTGGTCCGGCACGTGCTGCCGACGGCGCTCTGGCCCGTCGTCGCCGTCGCCACGCTCGGCGTCGGGCAGGCGGTCGTGTGGGCCTCGGCGCTGAGCTACCTCGGCGTCGGCACGCCCCCGCCCGCGCCGGAGTGGGGCGCGATGCTCGCCGACGGTCGCACCTACCTGCAGACCGCGCCGTGGATGAGCACCTTCCCCGGACTCGCGATCGTGGTGCTCGCGACCGCCGTCACCGTGCTCGGCCGGGCGATCCGACGGACCGGGGCCGCGCGGTGAGCGCCGTCCTCGACGTCCGCGGGCTCACCGTCGCCATCGGCGGCACCCCGATCGTGCACGGTGTCGACCTGCTCGTCGACGCCGGCGAGTGCGTCGCCCTGGTCGGGGCGTCCGGTTCCGGCAAGACCGTCACCGCCCGCGCCGTGCTCGGCCTGTCCGCGCCCGGCGCCGCCGTGCACGCCGACGTGTTCACGGTCGACGGCGTCGACGTCGACGGGTACACGGACCGGCGGTGGCGTCGGCTGCGGGGATCGCGGGTCGGCTACGTCGGCCAGGAGGCCCTGGGCGCGTTGGACCCGCTGCGTCCCGTCGGGCGCGAGGTCGCCGACAGCCTCCGCCTGCACACCGAGATGCGTGCGGCCGAGCGCGTGGACGCCGTGCGCGACGCACTGACCGCGGTGGGCCTCGACCCGGACACCGCGACCGACGGCCAGCTCGCCGGGACACTGTCTGGTGGGATGCGACAGCGGGCCCTCATCGCCGCGGCGACCGTCGGGTCCCCCGCGCTGCTGGTCGCCGACGAACCGACGACGGCCCTCGACGCCGGGGTCGCCGTCACCGTGATGGAACAGCTGCGGGCGGCGCAGACCCGGGGTGCCGGAGTGCTCGTCATCACGCACGACCTGGGGCTCGTCGCGGGGTGGGCCGACCGGGTCGCCGTCGTGCACGAGGGCCGGATCGTCGAGCAGGGTGCGGTCGCCGAGGTCTTCGCGGCGCCGACCCACCCCGCGACCCGGGCGCTGGTGCGTGCTGCCGGTGCTGCCGCGGCGGCTGCGCCCGCGCCGGCGCACGGTGCCGATCTCGCAGACCGGTGCGAGGTCGATGGCTCCGTGCAGCCGTCTGACGATGCACCGAGCGGCCAACCTCGCACCGACCGCACGACTCCGCACCGTGCGCCGATCGGCAGCCGCGGCACCGAGCGGGCAACCTCGCACGGTGCGAGGGACATGCTCGCGGCGCAGGGGCTCTCGCGGGAGTACAACGGGGTGCTCGCGGTCGACGACGTGTCGTTCGGGCTCGAACGCGGCCGGGTGCTCGGGGTGATCGGCGCCTCGGGCTCGGGCAAGACGACGCTCGCGCGGATGCTCCTCGGGCTCGAGACACCCGACGCCGGCACGGTCACGCTCGACGACGAACCCTGGGTCCCGCTGCCCGAGCGCGAGCGACGCCCCCGCCGGCACCGGGTCGCGGCCGTCGTGCAGGACCCCGGCGCGACGTTCGACGAACGGTGGAACGTCGAGCGCGTCCTCGCCGACGCGTTCTCACGCGG
Organism: Curtobacterium sp. MCLR17_059; assembly: GCF_003234665.1. Classification (NCBI taxonomy): domain Bacteria; kingdom Bacillati; phylum Actinomycetota; class Actinomycetes; order Micrococcales; family Microbacteriaceae; genus Curtobacterium; species Curtobacterium sp. MCLR17_059. Next base: position 49,838 of record NZ_QKSU01000011.1, read on the forward strand.
TGACGAACGGCGGGCGCGCGGTGCGCTCGGCGACCGGGTCGACGCGGCCCTGCGGCAGGTCGACCTCGACCCCGTGCTGCGGTCCCGCTCCCCCCGCACCCTGTCCGGCGGGCAACGACAGCGGCTCGCGATCGCCCGTGCGCTGGCGACCGACCCCGAGGTGATCGTGCTCGACGAGCCGGTGACCGCCCTCGACGCCACGGTGCAGGACGCCGTGCTGCGGCTCCTCGAACGGCTCCGCGACGAGACCGGGGTGGCGATGGTGTTCGTGTCGCACGACCTCCGGGCGGTCCGGCGGATGGCGGACGACGTCCTCGTGGTGCACCGCGGCGCGGTCGTCGAGCACGGCCCCGCCGCCGAGGTCTTCGCGCGCCCAGCGCACCCGGTGACCGCGCGGCTGCTGCACGCCGCGGAGCGGCTGGCAGCGGGCCCCGCAGCGGGGACCGCAGCCGACCTCGCGGGCTGAGCGACACTCCACGCGCGCTCGCACCCGTGGACTGTCGCTGCGCGCGTGACGTCACCGACGGCCCGGCAACGGCCAGGAGGCCCGGGGCGCGTTCCGAGACGGAACGTGCACCGGGCCTCCTGGCCGGGTTGCCGCGGGGCGGCCCCGTGGTCAGGAACCGGAGGGTTCCTTCTGGGCGGCGTCGGCCGAGATGATCGGGATCTCGCTCGTCGAGAAGTCCTTCGCCCAGTCGGACTGCGCGAGCTCCGACGTCGGGTCGTTGTAGTCCTCGATGACGCCGGCGATCTCGTCCTCGGAGCCGACCGTCGGACCGGAGCCCATGAGCGGGCTCGCGGCGGTCTCCTTGGTGAAGTACACCGCGACCAGGCCGATCACGGCGGCGAGCATCAGGTAGAACGCGGGGATGTCCTCGGCCCAGCCGTACCCGGCGTCCTTCGCGGCGTTGATGAGCGCGGCGGTCGCGAGCGGGGTGGTCCCGCCGAAGAGCGACACGGACACGTTGAACGCGATCGCCAGGGCGCCGTAGCGGATGATCGTCGGGAACAGCGCGGGCAGCGTCGACGGCATGGTCGAGGTGAACGTGACCAGCACGACGCCGAGGATCAGCAGGCCCGCGAAGACGCCGACTCCGGTGCCGGTCTGGACCAGCTTGAGGGCCGGCCAGGACAGCAGGATGAAGCCGATGCAGCCGGCGGCGAGCACCGGACGGCGCCCGAACCGGTCGGACAGTCGACCGCCGAACGTGATGACGACCATCATGAGCAGCATCACGATGACGATGAGGATCAGGCCGAACGTGGCGTTCTGGCCGAGGTTCTGCTCGAGGTAGGTCGGCATGTACGACAGCAGCATGTAGTCGGTCACGTTGAAGACCAGGACCAGACCGATGCAGATGATGAGCGAGCGCCAGTTCTCGGCGAAGAGCTTGAGGAACGGGGTCTTCTGGCCCTCGCGCTCGGCGGCCTGCTCCTGCTGCTTCTGGAACGCCGGGGTCTCCTCGAGCTTGAGGCGCAGGTAGAGGCCGATCAGGCCGAGGGGGCCCGCGATGATGAACGGGATGCGCCAGCCCCAGCTGAGCAGGGCGTCCTCGGACAGGCCGAACTGCAGGCCGGTGACGATCGAGGCGCCGAGCACGTAGCCGGCGAGGGTGCCGAACTCGAGCCACGAGCCCATGAAGCCGCGGCGCTTGTCGGGCGAGTACTCGGCGATGAAGGTCGCGGCGCCGCCGTACTCACCACCGGTCGAGAAGCCCTGCACGAAGCGGGCGACGAGCAGCAGGACCGGGGCCCAGAAGCCGATCGTGTCGTACGACGGGATCAGGCCGATCATGAGCGTGCCGGCGGCCATCAGGATCATCGTCAGCGCGAGGACCTTCTGGCGGCCGATCTTGTCGCCGATCGGGCCGAACACAGCACCACCGATCGGGCGCACGATGAACGCTGCGGCGAAGAAGCCGAACGTGGCGACGATGTTCGCGGCCGGGTCGCCCTGCGGCAGGAACACCTGCGAGATGGTGACCGTCAGGTACGCGAAGATGCCGAAGTCGAACCACTCCATGGCATTGCCGAGCGCGGCAGCCGCGACGGCACGCTTGAGCAGCGACTCCTCGACGACGGTGACGTCGTCCTTCGTCAGATCGCGACGAGCGCGCTTCGCGGCGCCCTTCGTGCGCAACGGCCGATCGCCGTGCGGGTGGGGTGCGTTGTTCGGTGCCAAGTCGTTCCTCCGGGGTGCGGTGCTTCCTTCGGGCGTCCGGCGGACGGCGACGTTGCAGCTCCTGCGAACCCTGCGCTCGCCGGACAAACCCAGGAAGACTAGCAGGCTCCGGGCGTGTCCGACAGTTCGGTGTGCTAGGCGCTGCTCGGTGATGGCCGCGTCCGACCGGTTCGTCCGCCTGCGTACGCGTGCGCGGCCGCTACGATTGGGGCACCGCGCGTCAGGCGCGGAACACTCAGGCACCTCATCACGGACTCGGTGCCGCACACACGTACGGAAGGCACACCCATGACCAAGCCCATGCCCGAGAAGCCGAGCGTCGACGGACTGGAGCAGGTCTGGGGGCCGGTCTGGGAGCAGGACGGCACCTACCGCTTCGACCGCGACGCCGCCGGTCACCGTGACGCCGTCTGGTCGATCGACACCCCGCCGCCCACCGCCTCCGGCTCGCTGCACATCGGGCACGTGTTCTCGTACACGCACACCGACCTCAAGGCCCGGTTCGAGCGCATGCGCGGCAAGCACGTCTTCTACCCGATGGGCTGGGACGACAACGGTCTGCCCACCGAGCGCCGTGTGCAGAACTACTACGGCGTCCGCTGCGACCCGACGCTGCCGTACGACCCCGACTTCACGCCGCCGTTCGAGGGCGGGGACGGCAAGTCCTCGAAGGCCGCCGACCAGCTGCCCGTGTCGCGCCGCAACTTCATCGAGCTGTGCGAGCGCCTGACGGTGCAGGACGAGCAGCAGTTCGAGGAGCTCTTCCGCACGCTCGGGCTGTCGGTCGACTGGACCCAGTCGTACCGCACGATCGACGACACCTCGCGGGCGAGCGCCCAGCGCGCGTTCCTGCGCAACCTCGAGCGCGGCGAGGCCTACCAGGCCGACGCCCCGACCCTGTGGGACGTCACCTTCCGCACCGCGGTCGCGCAGGCCGAGCTCGAGGACAAGGAGATGCCCGGCGCGTACCACGGCATCGCCTTCCACCGCACCGACGGTGGCGACGACGTCGTCATCCAGACCACCCGCCCGGAGCTCCTGCCCGCCTGCGTCGCCCTGGTGGCCCACCCGGACGACGAGCGGTTCCAGGACCTCTTCGGCACCACCGTCCGCTCCCCCCTGTTCGACGTCGAGGTCCCGGTGCTCGCACACCACCTGGCGCAGAAGGACAAGGGTGCCGGCATCGCGATGGTCTGCACCTTCGGTGACACCACCGACGTCGTGTGGTGGCGCGAGCTGCAGCTGCCGAACCGCGCGATCATCGGCTTCGACGGCCGCGTGCGTTCGGACGAGCCCGCCTGGATCGAGTCCGCGACGGGCCGGGAGCTCTACGCCGAGATGGCCGGCAAGACCGTGTTCTCGGCCAAGAAGGTCGTCGTCGACGCGCTGACGGAGTCCGGCGAGCTGATCGGTGACGTCAAGACCATCCAGCACCCGGTGAAGTTCTTCGAGAAGGGCGACAAGCCCCTCGAGATCGTGTCGACCCGCCAGTGGTACATCGTCAACGGTGCGCGCGACGAGCAGCTGAAGAGCACGCTCCGCCAGCGCGGCGAGGAGATCGCGTTCCACCCGGACTTCATGCGCGTCCGCTACGACAACTGGGTCGGTGGCCTGTCCGGCGACTGGCTCATCTCGCGCCAGCGCTTCTTCGGCGTGCCGCTGCCCGTCTGGTACCCGCTGGACGCCGACGGCAACCCGGTGTTCGACCAGCCGATCGTCCCGACCGAGGCGCAGCTGCCCGTCGACCCGGCCTCCGAGCCCGCCCCCGGCTTCACCGAGGACCAGCGCGGCGTGGCCGGCGGGTTCCAGGGCGAACTCGACGTCATGGACACCTGGGCCACCTCATCGTTGACCCCGCAGCTCGCGGGCAAGTGGGAGACCGACCCGGCGCTCTACGACCTGGTGTACCCGTACGACGTCCGCCCCCAGGCGCAGGACATCATCCGCACGTGGCTGTTCACGACCGTGCTCCGCAGCCAGCTCGAGGCCGACGTGGTGCCGTGGAAGCACGCCTCCATCTCCGGCTTCATCGTCGACCCCGACCGCAAGAAGATGTCGAAGTCGAAGGGCAACGTCGTCACGCCGCTGTCCATCCTCGAGCAGCACGGCGCCGACGCGGTCCGCTACTGGGCGGCCTCGTCCAAGCTCGGCACGGACGCAGCCTTCGACCCGCAGAACCCGAAGCAGATCAAGGTCGGCCGTCGTCTGGCGATCAAGGTGCTCAACGCGGCGAAGTTCGTCTACGGCTTCCCGCTGCCCGAGGGCGCCACGAGCGTCACCGAGGCGCTCGACGTCGACATGCTCGCCGAGCTCGGTGCCGTCGTCGAGCAGGCCACCGCGGCGTTCGACGGGTTCGACCACGCGCGTGCCCTCGAGATCACCGAGCGCTTCTTCTGGACGTTCTGCGACGACTACCTCGAGCTCGTGAAGGAGCGTGCCTACGGCACCGCGTCCGACGCGACGCACGAGACGCAGGCGAGCGCGGTCCTGGCGCTGCGCGGCGCGATCGACGTGCTGCTCCGCCTGCTGGCACCGTTCCTCCCGTACGCGACGGAGGAGGTGTGGGCCTGGACCCACGACACCAGCGTGCACCGGGCCTCCTGGCCGACCGCGGCCGACCTGCCCACCGACGCGGCCCCCACCGGGCTGCTCGCGGCCGTCGGACAGGCGCTGATCGGGATCCGCGGCGCGAAGACGGCGGCGAAGGCCTCGCAGAAGACGCCCGTGACGCGTGCGGTCGTCGCGGCGCCCGCCGAGACGCGGGTGCTCATCGAGCGCGCGGCGGTCGACCTGGCGGCCGTCGGCCGCATCGAGAACCTGTCGTTCGTCGACGGCGACGAGCTCGCCGTCACCGAGATCGAGCTCGAGGAACAGCAGGCGTAACGTCGGCTGTCCGGGCCGGGTCGCCTTGGTGACCCGGCCCGTCAACCACCGGACTGGAGGCACGGATGCAGTTGGGCACACGCTGGAACGTGGGTGGGGAGCCGCCTGCGCGACTGCCCGAGACGATGGTCGTCGCCGTGCGCGGGGTCGAGGACGAACTGGCGGCGGAGTCCGTCGACACGGCGACGTGGGGATGGACGCTGACGTTCCTGGAGGGCAAGCCGATCGTCGAGCTCGACGACGGCACCTCGATCCACCTCGACGCGCTCGGGCACGCCCAGGTGACGAACCCCGACGACGCGGGCGAAGAGGACTAGCGCGCGGCGCGGGGGCGCGCTGCGGGCTGCGCGGCGCGCGCCGCTCGCTGCGCGGCGCTTGGAGTGCAGAAATGGTCGGGTCCCCGGTGGGAACCCGACCATTTGTGCTCACGATGCGGGCGCCCCCGCCGGGGAGCGCCCGCGTGATCGCCGAGGGATCAGGACTCGGCGAGCCAGGTGCGCAGGACCTCGTTCACCTCGGCGGTGTGCGTGGTGAGCAGGCCGTGCGGGGCGCCCTCGATCTCGACGTACTCCGCCGCGGGCAGCGCCTGGGTGAAGCGTCGGCCGGTGGCGTCGATCGGGAGGATGTTGTCCGACGTGCCGTGCACGATCAGGGCGGGGACGGTGACCTTCGGGATGTCCTGGCGGAAGTCGGTCGGCCAGGTCAGGGGTGCTGCGGCGGACGCGATCGAGCCGGAGCCGGCCGCGATGTTCCAGGCGTTGCGGACCTGCTCCTCGGAGATGCGGGTGCCGAGGTTCTCCGACAGGTTGAAGAAGTCCTGGTAGAAGTTCGTGAAGTACGCGTAGCGGTCCTTCGCCACGTCGGCGGCGATGCCCTCGAAGAACGACATCGGGCCGGCGCCGTCGGGGTTGTCGTCGGTGATGGCGAGGAACGGCTCGAGCGAGGCGAGGAACGCGACCTTCGCGATCCGGTCCTCACCGTGGCGGCCGATGTAGCGGGCGATCTCGCCGGTGCCCATCGAGAAGCCGACGAGGATCACGTCGCGCAGGTCGAGGGTCGTCAGGACCGTGTGCAGGTCGTCGGCGAAGGTGTCGTAGTCGTAGCCGGTGGACGGCTGCGAGGACTGGCCGAAGCCACGGCGGTCGTACGTGATGACGCGGTAGCCGGCCTCGAGGAGCATCGGGACCTGCCCCTCCCACGAGTTGCCGTCGAGGGGGAAGCCGTGGATCAGCACGATCGGCTGCCCCTGGCCCTTGTCCTCGTAGTGGAGTTCGATGTCGACGCTGTTCTCGGTTCCGACGGTGATGGCACCCATGATCGTTCCTTCCCTGAGTATCGCGGAGAACGATCGTTCTCTGCCGATGTGGACTACAGTAGAGAACGCCCGTTCCCAGCGCAACTCGAGAACGGTGAACACTCAGGGAACGGGGTACACACATGGCCACCAGCACCGTCGAGCCGGACGTCCGAGCACACATCGTCGAGGTCGCGGACCAGCTGTTCTACACGCGCGGTATCCAGTCCGTGGGGATGGACGAGATCCGCACGGGCGCCGGGGTCTCCCTCAAGAAGCTGTACGCGGCGTTCCCCGGCAAGGAGCAGCTCATCGCCGCGGTGCTCGCCGGCCGCCACGACATGTGGGAGCAGGGCGTGCACGGCGCGGTCGAGGCTGCGGCCAGCCCGCGCGACAAGCTCCTGGCGGTCTACGACTTCCTGGAGTCGTGGTTCGGCGACGACACGTTCCGCGGCTGCGGGTTCATCAACGCGTTCGGCGAGCTCGGTGCGACCTCGCCCGCGGTCGCCGAGATCGCGCGTGAGCACAAGGACTCGTTCCAGCAGTTCGTGCAGCGGCTCACCGCCGAGGTCGTCGCCGACCCCGAGCACGCCGAGGAACTCGCCGCGCAGCTCGCGCTGCTCGCCGAGGGCGCGCAGACCACCGCGGCCATCGCCGGCACCACGGCGCCGGCCGCGCACGCGCGTCGTGCCGCGGTGACCCTGATCGACGCCGCGATGCGCTGACACGCGACCGCGATGCGGACTGGAGGCCCGTGGCGGCGCCGCCACGGGCCTCCAGTCCGTCTGTGGGTCGCGCCGGGCGCGGGTGCGCCTGCCGGGTCGTTCCGGGCGTCCCTGGTCGTTCCGGGCGTACCGGGTACGTTCTTTCGACCAGGGACGCCCGATTCCGCTTCCCAGTCCGGGCGTCATGGGAAGGAACGGACTCCGGCACCCGTGAATAGGGTGGGCAGATGGCAACCCCGTTCGATGTCCCGAGCACCCTCCCCTACGCCCTGCCGCCCTTCGGCGACGTGCGACTCGAGCACTACCGACCGGCGTTCGAGGCCGGCATGGCCGAGCAACGCGCCGAGGTCGAGGCCATCGCCACCGACCCGCACGCCCCGACGGTCGAGAACACCCTGGTCGCACTCGAGCGATCCGGGCAGCTGCTGACCCGCGTCAGCCACGTGTTCTTCACGCTGTCGTCGGCCGACTCGACGCCGGAGCTGCACGACCTCGAGGCCGAGGTCTCCCCGCTCCTCGCCGCCCACCGCGACGCGATCACGCTCGACTCCCGTCTGTACGCCCGCGTGCAGGAGGTGCTCGACGGTGCCGAAGCCGCCGGGCTGACCGGTGAGGCGCTGCGCCTGGTCGAACGGACCCACGCCGAGATGACCCTGGCGGGCGCGGGCCTCGACGACGCGGGCAAGGAGCGCCTGACCGCGATCAACCAGGAGCTCTCGACCCTCACGACGACCTTCGAGCGGAACCTGCTCGAGGACACCAACGCCTCCGCCGTGCACGTGACGAACGAGGACGAGCTCGAGGGGCTCGACGACGGGGCGAAGTCCGCCGCGGCCGCCGCTGCCGCCGACCGGGGCCTCGACGGCTGGCTCATCACGCTGCCGCTCTACACCGGACACCCGTGGCTGTCCTCGCTGGCGAACCGCGACCTGCGCGAGCGGATCATGCGCGCCTCGCTCGCCCGCGGTCGTCGCGGCAACGAGTACGACAACCGCGAGGTGCTGCTGCGCATCGTCCGGCTGCGGGCCGAGCGCGCCGAGCTGCTCGGGTTCCCGAACCACGCCGCGGTGGTCACCGCCGACGAGACGGCGAAGACCCCCGAGGCCGTCGACGGGCTGCTGTCCTCACTCGTCGGCGCCGCCGCCCGGAACGCCGACGACGAACGCGCGGTCCGATCGCGCACGGTCGGGTTCGACATCGAGTCGTGGGACTGGGCGTACGCCACCGAGATCCTGCGTGGCGAGCAATTCGCCGCGGACAGCACCGCGCTCCGCCCGTACTTCGAGGCCGACCGGGTCCTGCACGACGGGGTCTTCCACGCCGCCGGTGTCCTGTACGGTCTGAGCTTCACCGAGCGCCCGGACCTCCACGGCTACAACGACGAGGTCCGGGTCTTCGAGGTCACCGGCGACGACGACGAGCCCGTCGGGCTGTACCTGCTCGACCTCTACACGCGCGACGGCAAGCGCGGCGGCGCGTGGATGAACCCGGTCGTCGAGCAGTCCGAGCTGCTCGGCACCCTGCCCGTCGTGGTCAACAACCTCAACGTCGCGAAGCCGTCCGCCGGCTCCCCCACCCTGCTCATCCAGGACGAGGTCGAGACGCTCTTCCACGAGTTCGGCCACGCCCTGCACGGCCTCATCGCCCGCACCACCTACCCGCGGTTCTCCGGCACGAACGTCGAGCGGGACTTCGTCGAGTTCCCGAGCCAGGTGAACGAGATGTGGCTGTCGTGGCCGTCCGTGCTGGCGAACTACGCGAAGCACCACGAGACCGGAGCACCCCTGCCGCCCGAACTCGTCCTGGGGCTCAGCGAGTCCGAGGGGTTCAACGAGGGCTTCGGCACGACCGAGTACCTCGCCGCAGCACTGCTCGACCAGGCGTGGCACCGGCTGTCGGCAGCCGACGCCGCAGCGGTGACGTCCGTCGAGGACTTCGAGCGGGACGCCCTGGCCGCCGCCGGCATCGCGGTCGAGGCCGTGCCGCCGCGCTACTCGTCGACGTACTTCGCGCACACGTTCTCGGGCGGGTACGACGCCGGGTACTACGGGTACATCTGGTCCGAGGTGCTCGACGCCGACACGGTGGAGTGGTTCCGCGACAACGGCGGGCTGGACCGGGAGGCCGGCAAGCGGTTCGCCGAGCGTCTGCTCGGGGTCGGCGGGGCGAAGGACCCGCTCGAGGCGTACCGGGACTTCCGCGGCCGCGACGCCGACGTCGGCCCGCTGCTGCGGCGCCGCGGGCTCGAGTAGGCGCGCCGGCGCAGGCCGCCGAGCGCCGTCGCACCGCACCGCACCGCACCGCACCACGAAACGGACACAGCGCCACGGAATCCCGTGGTGCTGTGTCCGTTCGCTGGTTCCGGAGGGCTACGCCGACTTCTCGACGCGCTTGGCCCGAGGCCGCGGCACGATCGTCGGCGCCGCGTTCTCGAGCACGGACTCGCGGGTGATCACCACTCGGGCGACGTCGTCGTCGGACGGGACGTCGAACATCACCGGGCCGAGGACCTCTTCGAGGATCGCCCGGAGCCCGCGGGCACCCGTCTGGCGCAGCACCGCGAGGTCCGCGATGGCCTCGAGCGCACCCTGGTCGAACTCGAGCTCGACGCCGTCGATCTGGAACATCCGCTGGTACTGCTTGACCAGCGCGTTCTTCGGCTCGGTCAGGATCTGCATGAGCGCCGCCTGGTCGAGCTGCGACACCGTGGTGACGACGGGCAGACGACCGATGAACTCGGGGATCAGACCGAACTTGTGCAGGTCTTCCGGCAGCACCTCGGAGTACAGGTCCTGGTGGTCGGTCGCACTGTGCAGGGGTGCCCCGAAGCCGATCCCGCGCTTGCCGACGCGCGAGGACACGATGTCCTCGAGCCCGGCGAACGCACCCGCCACGATGAACAGCACGTTCGTCGTGTCGATCTGGATGAACTCCTGGTGCGGGTGCTTGCGGCCGCCCTGCGGCGGGACCGAGGCGACCGTGCCCTCGAGGATCTTGAGCAGCGCCTGCTGCACGCCTTCGCCCGAGACGTCGCGGGTGATCGACGGGTTCTCGGCCTTGCGGGCGATCTTGTCGACCTCGTCGATGTAGATGATGCCGGTCTCGGCACGCTTCACGTCGTAGTCGGCGGCTTGGATGAGCTTGAGGAGGATGTTCTCGACGTCCTCGCCGACGTAGCCGGCCTCGGTCAGGGCGGTGGCGTCCGCGACGGCGAAGGGCACGTTGAGGCGCTTCGCCAGGGTCTGCGCCAGGTACGTCTTGCCGCAGCCGGTCGGGCCGATGAGCAGGATGTTCGACTTGGCGATCTCGATGTCGTCGCGGTCTTCGGCGGCGGTGATCTGCCCCTGCGCACGGATGCGCTTGTAGTGGTTGTAGACGGCCACGGCGAGGGCGCGCTTCGCCGGGTCCTGCCCGATGACGTACTCCTGCAGGAAGTCGAAGATCTCCCGCGGCTTGGGCAGTTCGAAGTCCCCGCTCGAGGTGTCCTCGCCGGCTTCGGCCAGACGTTCCTCGATGATCTCGTTGCAGAGCTCGACGCACTCGTCGCAGATGTAGACGCCCGGTCCGGCGATGAGCTGCTGGACCTGCTTCTGGCTCTTGCCGCAGAACGAGCACTTGAGGAGATCGCCGCTCTCTCCGATGCGTGCCATTCCCGTGCCTCCCTGATTGGACATGCCGGCCGCGCTGTCGCACCACCGCTGGTGCACCGCTGCTGGTGGGCACCTCGTCGTGGACACGAGCCTAACCGCAACCGGTGACACCGACCGCGATGCCCCTCCGGAATCCGCCCGCGCGTTCGCCCAGGGCGTGCGAGCCTGCTACGGTGATCCGGACTTCTCTACATCTTGTAGAACAGCAGGTGCAGAACCACCCCGGAAGGAACCCCATGCAGAAGCGTCTCGCCGCCGGCGGCGCCGTCACCCTCGGTGTCGCAGCCGTCATCGTCCTCGGCAGCGCCACGGCGGCCAGCGCGCACGTGTCCGCCACGGCCACGTCGACCGCAGCGAACTCGTACACCACGGCGACCTTCTCGGTCCCGCACGGCTGCGACGGCTCCCCCACGACGAAGATCCAGTTCCAGGTGCCGGAGTCCGTCATCGAGGTCACGCCCACCGTGAACCCGAACTGGACGATCACGAAGGCGACCGAGCCCTACACCGACCCCTCGGCCTCGGCATCCGACGAGGACCACGCCGAGACGGCCGCCGAGCGCGTCACCAGCGTCACGTACACCGCGAAGACCCCCCTGCCCGCCGACGAGCGCGACACCTTCGCGCTCTCGTTCTCACTGCCGGACGGCAAGGCCGGCGACCTGGTCGAGTTCCCCGCGATCCAGACCTGCGAGAAGGGCAGCGTCGAGTGGAACCAGGAGCAGAAGGCCGGCGAAGCCGAGCCCGAGCACCCGGCACCCTCGATCACGCTGACCGCCGCCGAGGCGACGGACGACGACGGCGACCCGATCGCCGCCACCCCGACGGCCGAGGCCGCCGGCTCGACCGCCTCGAGCGACCCCGACCTGGTCGGTCGCTTCCTCGGCCTCGGCGGCCTGGTGCTCGGCGCCGTCGCCCTGGTCGTCGCCGTCGCCGGCACGCGTCGTCGGAGCTCCGCCAAGTGACGCAGCGCGGCTCGCGTCGGTCCCGGCCTCGGTCCTCTGCCTGGAGGCTCGTGGCCGGGTCCGCCGCGGCCGTCGCGATCGCCGGTGGCGCGGTCCTCGGGCTCGCCGGTCCGGCCAGCGCGCACAACTACCTGATCTCGTCCGACCCGGAGGTCGGCGGCACCCTGACCGAGCTGCCGGAGAACTTCGACATCACGACGAACGACAAGCTGCTCGACATCGGCGACTCGGGGTCCGGGTTCGCGTTCCGCATCGTCGGCCCGGACGGCAAGTACTACGAGGACGGCTGCGTCGACGTCGAGGGGCCGTCGATGACCACGGCCGCCGCACTCGGCGACTCCGGCAAGTACACCGTCGAGTGGCAGATCGTCTCCGCCGACGGGCACACCGTGTCCGACGAGTACCCCTTCACGTGGAAGGCACCGTCGGGCTTCACTCCGGCCGCCGGCGCGGCGAAGCCCCCGACCTGCGCCACCGCCGGTGACGACGACGCCGGCTCGGACACCACCACCGGCACCGCCTCGGGATCGAGTGACTCGGCGGCGTCCGACGCGATCTGGATCGGCGCCGGTGGCGTCGTACTGGTCGGGGTGGTCGTCGCGGTGCTGCTGCTCCTGCGCCGCAAGCCGGCCCCGGAGTCCGACGACTCCGACGACTAGCCGCAACGCAACGACGAAGGCCCCGCACCGTTCGGTGCGGGGCCTTCGTCGTTCCTGCTGGTGCTACTTGACGAGCGCCGGCAGGTTCTTGCGGCTGGTGAGGACCTGGTCGATCAGGCCGTACTCCACGGCTTCCTGCGCGGACATGATCTTGTCGCGCTCGATGTCGTGGTTGATCTCCTCCGGCGTCTTGTTGGAGTGCTTCGACAGCGTCTCCTCGAGCCAGGTGCGCATGCGGAGGATCTCCGCCGCCTGGATCTCGATGTCGGACGCCTGACCGCCACCCTGCTGGGTCGCGGGCTGGTGGATCAGCACACGGGCGTTCGGCAGCGCGAGGCGCTTGCCTGGGGTGCCACCGGCGAGCAGCACCGACGCGGCCGAGGCAGCCTGGCCGAGGCAGACCGTCTGGATCTGCGGACGGATGTACTGCATCGTGTCGTAGATCGCCGTCATCGCGGTGAACGAGCCACCGGGCGAGTTGATGTACATCACGATGTCGCGGTCGGGGTCCATCGACTCGAGCACGAGCAGCTGGGCCATGACGTCGTCAGCCGACGCGTCGTCGACCTGCACGCCGAGGAACACGATGCGGTCCTCGAACAGCTTGGCGTACGGGTCCTGGCGCTTGTAGCCGTAGGCCGTGCGCTCTTCGAAGCTCGGCAGGATGTACCGATTGGACGGAGCCGGGACGTTCTGCGCGCCACCGAGCATGGGGAGATGCATTCTCGTTTCCTTTTCTTCGGTGGTGATCAGGACTGGGCGTCGGGCTCGGCTGCGCTGGTGGGCGTCTCGCCGTCGCCGACGGTGCCACCACCGCCGATGACCTCGGCGCTCGAGGCGCGGAGGTGGTCGACGAAGCCGTACTCGAGCGCTTCCTGCGCCGTGAACCAGTTGTCGCGGTCGTTGTCCTTGAGGATCTGCTCGACCGACTTGCCGGTCTGCTCGGCCGTGAGCTCCGCCATGCGCTGCTTCATGTCGAGGATGACCTTGGCCTGCGTCTGGATGTCGGCAGCGGTGCCGCCGAAGCCACCGGACGGCTGGTGGAGCAGCACGCGCGCGTTCGGCGTGATGTAGCGCTTGCCGGGCGTGCCGGAGGACAGCAGGAACTGTCCCATCGACGCGGCGAGGCCGATGCCCACGGTGACGATGTCGTTCGGGACGAACTGCATCGTGTCGTAGATCGCCATGCCGGCGGTGATCGAACCACCGGGCGAGTTGATGTAGAGGTAGATGTCCTTCTCGGGGTCCTCGGCGGCGAGCAGCAGCAGCTTGGCTGCGATCTCGTTCGAGTTGTCGTCGCGGACCTCGGAGCCGAGCCACACGATCCGGTCTCTCAGAAGGCGGTCAAAAACACTGGGGTTCAGTGTTGCTTCGGCCATGGAAAAGCTCCCGTTCAGTTGTCGCTTGTTGTCGAACTTATCGGGTGCAACGCACCAGTTCTCGTCTGTTCGCTGTCGGCAATGCGAAGGTGCGGAAACGACGGACGGGAGGCACGGTGCCAGCTGGCACCGTGCCTCCCGTCTGTCGTACTGGTGGCGTCGAGATCGTTACTCGGCGTCCCCTGCCGGCTCCTGCGCGACGCCCGCCGTGAAGGCGGACAGGTCGACTGCGTCGCCGTTGGTGTCCTTGACGGTCACCTTGGACAGGACGGTCGCGACCGCCTTCGAACGGGCGACCTCGCCGACCATGCCGGGGATCTGGCCGTTCTGGTCGATGACCTTGATGAACTCGGCCGGCTCCATGCCGTACTGCGCGGCGGCCTGGATGAGGTACTGGGTCAGTTCCTCCTGCGAGACCTGGATCTCTTCCTTCTCGGCGATCGCGTCGAGGAGGATCTGCGAGCGGAAGGCGGTCTCGCTGGACTCGGAGACCTCCTTGCGGTGCTCCTCGTCCTCGAGGCGGTTCTCCTGCTCGAGGTGACGGTGCACCTCGTCGGCGATGAGCTGCTCCGAGATCGGGATGTTGACGTCCTCGGTGAGCTTCTCGACGAGCTTGTCGCGAGCCGCGGCGCCCTGACCGAAGGTCTTGGACTTCGCGATCTGCTCCTTCAGGTCGGCCTTGAGCTCGTCGATGGTGTCGAACTGGCTGGCGATCTGGGCGAACTCGTCGTCGGCCTCGGGGAGCTCGCGCTCCTTGACGGCGGTGACGGTGACGGCGATCTGAGCGGTCTCGCCCTCGCGGTCGCCACCGACGAGCTTCGACTCGAAGGTCGTCGACTCACCGGCGGTCAGGGACTCGAGCGCCTCGTCGATGCCCTCGAGCAGGTCGCCGGAGCCGATCTCGTAGGAGACGCCGGTGGCCGAGTCGACCTCGTCGTCGCCGATGCTGGCGGTGAGGTCGATCTGCGCGAAGTCGCCGGTCTTCGCCGGACGGTCGACCGTCACGAGCGTGCCGAAGCGGGTGCGGAGGTTCTGCAGTTCCTCTTCGATCTCGTCGTCCGACACCTCGACGGCGTCGACGGTGAGCTCGTACGAGGAGTAGTCCGGCAGGTCGAACTCGGGGCGGACGTCGACCTCGAAGGTGAGGACGAGGTCGCCGGTGAAGTCCGCGACGTTCGGCAGCTCGGCGACGTCGGCCTCGGCACGGCCGAGGATGCGCAGCTCCTGCTCTTCGACCGCCTGGCGGTAGAAGTTGTCGATGGCGTCACCGACGGCGTGGTTCAGGACCTCGCCGCGGCCGACGCGCTGGTCGACGATCGCCGGCGGGACCTTGCCCTTGCGGAAGCCGGGGATGTTGATCTGCTCGGCGATGTGCTTGTAGGCGTGGTCGATGCTCGGCTTGAGATCGTCCGGCGTCACGTTCACGGTGAGCTTGACGCGGGTGTCGCTCACCTTGTCGACGGTGCTGGTGGCCAAGGGATGTTCTCCTGTTGGTTGACGTTCGTGTGGTCGGTGGTGCTCGGAGGACCTGGTCGGGGCGACAGGATTTGAACCTGCGACCTCCCGCTCCCAAAGCGGGCGCTCTACCAAGCTGAGCTACGCCCCGTTGCTTCGTGCCAGGGATCAGCCGCGCACGCCGAGGGGCGCATGCGACCCCGGTGAGTCTAGCGGTCCGACGGCGCGCTGTTCCCGGGGGTTGCTCAGTCGTCCTCCGCGGCGCGTCGCAGACCCCGCCGCCACCGGATCCCGACGGCCACCTGGACCCCGAGGGCAGCCACCGCCAGCAGCAGCCCGACGACGATCCGCCCGACGTGCAGCAGTGCGTGCGCGGGCTGCGACTGCGGGTCACCGAACAGGTCGGGACGCAGGGACAGCACCGCGGCGGCGAGGACCACCAGCACGTACGAGACCACCCGCGACCAGCGGATGGTGCGCTCGGCACCGGCGTCCGGCTTCGGGATGACGCGCGTCGGCATGTCGGTGCTCGTTCGTCCGCTACGATGGTCGGGCTGCGCCGGGTGCGCAGGCGCGGGGATGTAGCTCAATGGTAGAGCCCCAGTCTTCCAAACTGGCTACGCGGGTTCGATTCCCGTCATCCCCTCCACAGAACCCCTCGGCGCACGCGCGTCAGGGGTCGGCGAACTCCAGGGTGATCTCCGGGGAGTCGCCGAGTTCCACCCGGGCACGCTTCCGCTCCGCCGCACGCAACGGCACGAGGTAGCCGCCGTCCTTCGGGAACAGCGACGTCGTCCACGTCACCGAGCCGATCGTCACGCGGGCCGGGATCACACCCCACCCGTAGGTGAGCACCGGCGCGAGGTCGGCGATGACCTCGGCGACGTCCGGTGGCACGACGACGAAGAAGAACGGTGACGGGCCGCGCCACTCGATCACCTCGCCGCGGAACTCGAGCTCCATGCGGCGATCGTACGGCCGCGGCGTCGAGCGCGCCGGGTCGGGATTCGTTCTCGGTGGATGACGGTTCCGGTTCACGATCGCCGGGGTCTGCGAACCGGAACCGTCATTCGCGAGGAGGAACTGGTGCCTCCCCTACCTCTCCCCCCGCCCAGCGGGACCCGGACGACGGACGCGCCCCGTGCCTCCAGGCCGGAGCCAGGGAGCACGGGGCGCGAGCCGCTGTCAGGACGGACGCGTCAGCGGTACGACGCGGCCTGTCCGTACAGCACCTTGGTGAAGGAGGAGACGGAGGAGGACTCGTCGCCTCCCGGCAGGTTGTACGTCATGAAGACGCCGTAGCCGTCGGCCTTCGTGCGCTGCGCGAGCGACACTGCCGTGGCCTGCGGGGTGTTCTGGATGTCGACCGCGGCGGCGGAGATCTTCGACTTCGGCAGGTCCGGGATCGTCGGCGCCGTGTAGGTGCCGTAGTACGGGTTCCAGGCGTAGTCGAGCTTCCCGCCGATCGACGGGTTCGCGGTCTTCAGGGCATCGGAGGACGGGCCGATGTCGTAGAACGAGATGATCTTGCGCGGCATGTCCGCACGCAGGGCACTGATGAGCCAGCCGATGGACTGCTGGTTCGGCTGCGGGGTGCCGTTCACGCCGTAGTCCGAGTACTCGTCGTCCAGGTCGACGCCGTCGAGTCCGTACTTCTTGACCGTCGCCGAGACCTGCGCCGCGAAGTCCCGCGCCGCGGCCTTCGTCGGGAAGTTCGCCAGTCCGGCGCCCTGGTGGTTGCCGAGCACCGAGAGCGTCACCTTGATGCCCTTGGCCTGCAGCGGGCGGATCTGCGTGGCCGCCTGGTCGAGGGTCCGCTGCACGTTCTCGTTGTTGTACAGGACCGCCTTGCCGTCCTCGTAGTTGATGTTCGCGGCGAAGATGATCGCCACGTCGAACGCGTTCGCGCCGTTCTCCAGCGTGTACCGCCCGACGTTGGCGAGCTCGTCGTTGTTCACCTCGACGTAGGCGATGCTCGTCGGCCCCGACTTGGTGGGCGCAGCGTGGTGCCCGTGGCCATGACCGTGCCCGCCGCCGTGGGACGATCCGTGTCCGTGCCCGTGGCCGGCCCCGGACGAGGAGGGCGCCGCGGATGCTGCGGCGGGCACCAGTGGTGCCGCGAGCATGGCGACCAGTGCGGTCGCGATGCTGAACTTCGTGGACTGCTTCATGTGGTTCCTCCTTGGGTGGGACGGTCGGTCAGTCGGTCGGTCAGTTGCGCGGGAACCGGAAGGTGCGGACCTCGTAGGCGTCGACGGCGAACGAGGACGCGGCCGCGTCGGACGACGGCACGGCGTCACCGAGCGGTTCCTCGAGCAGGCTCACCTCGACGGCAGCGCCGAAGGTCGCCTCGTCGGCCGAGACCGCGATGCCCCCGGTCCCCCGCTGCCCGGACGGCTCGTAGACGCGCACGACCAGGTCACCCGACCGGTCGTCGGCGAGCTTGACGCTCGACAGCACGACGTCGCCGGAGACCTGCACCAGCGGCTCGAAGCCGTGCGCCCCGGTGATCGTCCGCGCGCCCGCGTTCATCCGCACGCCGGCCGACGTGGCTCCGAGCTGGTCGGTGCCGATGACGATGCCGTACCGGTGCGTCTGCACGCCCTGGTCGGTCTCGGGGTCCGGGAACCGCGGTGCCCGCAGCAGCGACAGCCGCACCGTGGTGGTGACGTGCCCGTCGACGGCGTCGCGCGTGGTGTCGAAGCCGTGGATCGAGTCGTTCACGAGGGCGACACCGAAGCCCGGCTCGGACACCAGCACGTAGCGGTGCATCGAGGTCTCGAACTTCGCGGCCTCCCACGAGGTGTTCGTGTGGGTCACCCGCTTCTGCGCGCCGAACTGCGTCTCGGCGACGGTGTGCTCGGCGCGGACGTCGAGCGGGAACGCCACCTTGAGGAACTTCTCGGTCTCGTGCCAGTCGGTCACCTGGTCGAACTCCAGGGTGCGCGACCCCGGCGCCAGGACGATCTCCTGCGTCACGGTCGAGTCACCGAATGCCCGGGACACGACGACCCGTGCGACCCCGGACTCGTCGACCGACGCGGTCAGCCCGGTGGTCGACACGAGGTCCTCGACGCGGTTGCGGTAGTACCGGTCGACGTCCCACGCGTCCCACATGTTCGGGAAGTCCTGGTGCAGCTGCAGCAGGTTCGCCGCCTGGCCGGCCGCGATCGCCTCGCGCCCGCTCGCCAGGTCGACGGCGCTCGTCACGAGCCCCTGCGCGTCGACGACGACCCGTACCAGGTCGTTCGCCAGCACGTACCCGCCGTCCTGCTCGGTCAGGGACACCGCGGTCGCCGCCGCCACGTCGGTCGCCACGACGGCGCCCTGCGCGGGTGCACCGGCCTGGAGGAACGGAGCCGGGTTCACGACGACGGCCGCGTCCCCGGTGCCGGCGAGCGCCGAGAGCGACTGGTCGATGATCGTGGTCAGCGCCGCGGCCGTCTCGGCGTACCGCTCGACCGCTTCGCGGTGCACCCACGCGATCGAGGTGCCCGGCAGGATGTCGTGGAACTGCTGGAGCAGGACCTGCTGCCACAGGGCGTCGAGCTCGTCGTACGGGTAGGTGAAGTCGGTGCGGGCGGCGGCGGTCGCGGCCCAGAGCTCGGCCTCGATGAGCAGCTGCTCGCACCGTCGGTTGCCCTGCTTCGTGCCGTGCTGCGACGTGAGCGTCGCCCGGTGCAGCTCGAGGTACAGCTCCCCCACCCACACCGGCGGATCGGTCAGCTCGGACTTCGCCCGGTCGAAGAACGTGTCCGGGTGCTCCCAGCGGACCTTCGCGCTGCCCTCGAGGTCGGCCAACCGTGCGGCGGTGCCGGTCATCTCACGGGTGGTGCCACCGCCGCCGTCGCCCCAGCCGACCGGGGCGATCGAGCCGGTCGCGAGTCGGTTCTCGCGGAACTGGCGGGAGGCCTTCGCGACCTCGCTGCCGGACAGCCGTGAGTTGTAGGTGTCCATCGACGGGAAGTGTGAGAACACCCGCGACCCGTCGATGCCCTCCCACAGGAACGTGTGGTGCGGGAACTTGTTCACCTGGTTCCACGAGATCTTCTGCGTGAAGAACCACTCGAAGCCCGCGCGGCGCATGAGCTGCGGCAACGCCGGCGAGTACCCGAAGCTGTCCGGCAGCCAGACGCCCTTGGGTCGGATGCCGAACTCGCGCTCGAAGAACCGCTGGCCCTGCGAGAACTGCCGGACGATGCTCTCGCCGGTCGGCATCACGGTGTCGGACTCGACCCACATGCCACCGATCGGCAGGAACCGGCCGGCCTGGACCGCGGCCTTGACCCGGGCGTAGACCTCGGGGCGGTGCTCCTTGATCCACGCGTACTGCTGCGCGCTCGACATGCCGTACAGGAAGTCGTCGGTCTGGTCGATGAGCTCGGTCATGGTCGACGTGGTGCGGGCGACCTTGCGGATGGTCTCGCGCACGGGCCAGAGCCAGGCGGAGTCGATGTGGGCGTGCCCGACGGCCGAGATCGTGTGCGCGGAGGCCTCGGCGGGAGCGGCCAGCACCTCGGCGAGCGCCGCACGGGCGTCCCCGGCGGTCTCCGGGATGTGCTGCAGGTCGAGCGCGTCGAGGGCGTCGTCGAGGGCCTGCAGGATCCGCATGCGTCGGGGTCCGGCGGGCAGCTCGGCCTGCAGTTCGAGCAGGACGTCGATGTCGAGGGCGAGTTCGTGCACCTCGGACTCGAAGACGGCGAGCTCCATCCGGCGGGTGGCGTAGAGGCGCTTCGAGGACGAGGTCTGCACGTCACCCTCCTGCGTCGGCAGGAAGGGGTGGTAGTCGAGCAGGACGGGGTTCGACGCGGCCTCGACGAACAGTTCGACGGTCTCGCCGCCCTCGGCCCGCTCGGTGACCAGGACCCACTGGTTGCGCGGGTTGATCGACTTCACGGGGGTGCCGTCGGCCAGGTAGACGAGTCCCTCGCACTGGAACCCGGGCATGTTCTTGTCGAAGCCGAGGTCGATCACGGCCTCCACCCGGCGTCCGGCCCACTCGGTCGGCACGGTCCCGGTCAGCCGGAACCACGTCGTGCCCCACGCTGCGCCCCACGGGGTGCCGACCTCGTAGGGCTCGAACGTGAGGGCGAGCCCCTCGGTCGGCGGGACCGGCTCCCCCGGCAGTTCGTGCCAGTGGGCCTGGAGGGCCGTCGTGGTCGCGTGCACCGCGGGGGTGATCCGCTCGTCGAGCACCCGTCGGGCGCGTCCGGTGGTGAGGGGGATGTCGTCGTGCATGGGGCCTTCCGGGGTCAGGGCGTCGTCGCCGGGTGGGCGACGCGGACGGTGGTGGTGTCGAGGTCGGAGGGCACGTCGACGCAGCGGTCGATGCCTCGGGCGGCCAGCAGCGCGGTGTCCGACAGGCGGGAGCGCAGGACGACCTGGGGGCCGCGGCCGTCCGGTGCGGCTTCGGCCAGGGCGAGCCAGGCGGCGGCGAACCGACCGCCGGGGGCGCAGTCGGCGCGGGTGCCGTGGCGGTCGGTGCCGTCGGACAGCACGTCGTCGAGGACGAGCGCGGTGGTCGGCGGTGCAGCACGGACGTCGCGGGTGTGCTCGGCGCGGGCGAGGGCGGCGAACGCCTCGCCGGCGGGCTTCGGGCGTCCGTCGTTCGTGAACAGCCCGAGGTCGTACTCGAGCTCGGGGAAGTCGGCGAGCGACCGGGCGACGTCGTGGGAGCACCACCACGTCACCCCGAGCACCTGCTGCGCGTCGAGGACGTGCCGGATGGTCTGCTCGGTGAACGCGGCGGCGTCGGCGGGGTCGACGACGTTGGTGGGGGCGCCGACCTCCTGCAGCCAGTTCGGCCGGGCGGCGTCGCGGTTCCAGGCCGCGGCGAGCTGGAGCAGGTACTCCCCGTGCCGCACCGACCCGGCCCCGAGGGCGCCGTGCAGGGCCGCCGAGCCGTTGAAGACCCACGAGTGCGTGACCGTGGCGTCACCGTGGTCCGCCGCGTGCTCGGGGCCGAAGGGCTGGGCGTCGTCGTACCAGGCCGCGTCGTACTGCGCGACGGTGACCAGTGGCCCGGGGCGCGACCCGGTGGCGGGCGGGACCGACGAGGCGGGGTCGAGCCGTGCCTCCAGGCCGACCGACACGGACGACGCGACCGACGCCGACGACCCGACCGACAGCCCCGCCCGCGCCGCCGCGACCATCGCCGCCGCCCACGCGTGCCCCTGCTCCGCCGTGATCGCGTGCGGTGCGGGGTGCGGCGCGTGTGCGAACTGGTTGACCTCGTTGCCGATGGTGATGCCGAGCAGGTTGGGCTTGTCGGCGACCGCTCCGGCGAGCGCCCGGACGTACGCGGCGGTCGACGCGACGACGTCCGGGTCGGTGAACATGTTGCGGCGGTGCCAGCTGTCCAGCCAGGACGGCACGAAGTCGAAGCTCGACAGGTGCCCCTGCAGGGCGTCCACGTTGACGTCGAGTCCGAACGAGCCGGCGAGGTCGACGACCGTGGCGACGTCGTCGAGGGCCTGCTGCCGGATGAGCGTCCGGTTCGGCTGGACGACCGGCCAGAGCGGGAAGATCCGCACGTGGTCGGCGCCGATCGACGCGATGGCCTCGAGGTCCCTGGCGGTGTCCGACCGCGAGAAGTCGAGCCACGAGTGGAACCAGCCGACCGAGGGCGTGTAGTTGACCCCGAAGCGCATCAGCCCTTCACACCGCCCTCTTCGACGCCCTTGAAGAAGAAGCGCTGCAGGACGGCGAAGATCACGGCGATCGGGATGAAGGCGATCATGGTGCCGGCCGCGATCATCCGCTGGTCGGTGGCGAACGTGCCCTGCAGGTACTGCAACCCGACGGTCAGGGTGAGGTTCTCGGGCGACTGCAGCACGATGAGCGGCCAGAGGAAGTCGTCCCACGCACCGATGAACGAGAAGATCGCGATGACCGCGATGGTCCCCTGCACGGCGGGCAGCGAGATGTAGCGGAGGCGTTGCATCGCGTTCGCGCCGTCCATCACCGCGGCCTGGTCGATCTCCTCGGGGATCTGCCGGAACGCGTTGAACATGAGCAGGACGTTGAGCGCTGCGATCATGCCGGGCAGGGCGACGCCGACCAGGTTGTCGGCGAGGCCGAGGTCCTTCACGGTGACGAACTGCGAGATGATCGTCGCCTCGCCGGGCAGCACGAGGGTGCCGAGGAACAGGCCGAGCACGAGCTTCCGGTGCCGCCACTGCAGCCGGGCGAGGGCGAAGCCGGCCAGGGTCGCGAACACGATGTTGCCGAGCACGTCGATCGCGGCGACGAGCAGCGAGTTGCCGATGTAGCGCCACACCGGGATTGCCGCGGCGACCTTCAGGTAGTTCTCGATGGTCGGTTCGGACGGGATGAACGACGGGTTCGCGGTGTAGATGTCCTCACCGGCGCCCTTGAGTGACGTGGACAGCTGCCACAGGAACGGGCCGATCGTGATGAAGAGCACCACGATGAGCAGGACGTAGCGGACGACCTTCTCGCGGGTGGACATGACGCCCCAGACCGCGCGGCGCCGCTTGCGTCCGTCGCGTCTGTTCTGCCTGGAGGCCCGTCCAGCGCCCGTCGCGCCGGTCACGTCCGGCGTCGGGCTGGCTGCGCCCTGCGCGCCGCCGATGACGGGTTCGGTCGTGCTGGTCGTGTTCGTCACTTGTCCGCCTTGCTGTTCATCCGGGCGAGGGCGAGCATCGGCACGAGCGTCACGACGAAGAGCAGGAGGCTCAGGGCTGACGCGTAGCCGAGGTTGCCGGTGAAGCCGCGGGCGTACTGCTGGATGAGCATGACGAGCGAGTTGTCCTGCCCGCCGGGTCCGCCGGTGCCGTTCGTGAGGATGTAGAGCTCGCTGAACACCCGGAGCGCGGAGACGCACACCAGGATCCCGACGAGTGTCATCGTGCCGCGGACCCCGGGCATCGTGACCGACCAGAAGCGCCGGACGGCTCCGGCGCCGTCGAGGGCGGCGGCCTCGTGCAGGTCCTTGCCGACGTTCCCGAGGGCGGCCAGGAAGATGATCATGTAGTAGCCGAGCCCCTTCCACACCGTCAGGCTGATGGCGCTGAGGAGCAGCAGCCACCGGTCGGTCAGGAACGGGACGCTGCCCTGCACGATGCCGAGGGCCTGCGCCATCTCGTTGATGACGCCGCGGTCGTCGAGGATCCACGTCCAGATGAGCCCGACGACCACCGCGGACGCGATGACCGGCGTGTAGAACGCGGTGCGGAAGAACGCGATCCCGGGCAGCTTCTGCTGCACGAGCACCGCGATGAGGAGCGGGAGGACCGTCAGCAGCGGCAGGCACACCGCCATGTAGATGACGCTGTTGAGCAGCGCCTCCCACACCTGCGGATCAGCGAGCAGTGTCTCGAAGTTCTGCACCCCGACCCACTGGCTGACGCCGCCGAGCGGGCTGGC
Source organism: Curtobacterium sp. MCLR17_059 (assembly GCF_003234665.1). Taxonomy (NCBI): domain Bacteria; kingdom Bacillati; phylum Actinomycetota; class Actinomycetes; order Micrococcales; family Microbacteriaceae; genus Curtobacterium; species Curtobacterium sp. MCLR17_059. The sequence continues at coordinate 73,418 of NZ_QKSU01000011.1, forward strand.
GTTCGTGAACGACAACCGCACCGTGTTGATCGAGGGCCACAGGCTGAACGCGACGAGCCAGATCAGTGCCGGCAGGACGAGCAACCAGGGCGTGTACCAGCGGTTCGCACGCATGACGATCCTCCCTCTTCCTTCTCCGGGGCCGGATCAGCCGTTGGCCAGCAGGCTGTTCATCTTGGTCTGGGCGGTCTGCAGTGCCTTCTCGGGCGCCACCTGGCCCTTCATCGCGAGGGCGATCTGCTGGTCGAGGAAGTCCGTCATCGCGGAGTTCGCCTCGACCGGGTTGATGACCTTCGCCGTCTTCAGGGCCTCGTTCGCCAGGACCCGGGCCTCGCCGTTCACGGTGCCGTCGTCCTTCGAGAAGTACGGGTCGGACTGCGACGACGTGGTGGACGGGAAGATGTTGACCTTGTGGGCGAACGCCTCCTGGTTCTCCGCGTTCGTCATGAACTTCGCGAAGGCCTCGGCGGTGGCGAGGTGCTTCGACTTGCTCGAGACCGACAGGCCCTGCACGTAGAGCGGCGGGGTGTCGAGTGCGGGGCTGACGGTGACCTTGCCCTTGAGCGACGGGTTGTTCTTCTCGAAGTCGGCGAGCGAGGTGGCGCCACCGGTGGTCCAGGCGACCTTGGCCTGCGTGAACAGGGTGGAGTTGCCGAGGTAGTCGCTGTTCAGCACGTTGGAGGGCATGTAGCCGTCCTGGTACGCGTCCTTGTAGCGGTCGATCAGGTCGGCGGCCTTCGACGAGTCGGCGAAGGTGAACTTCGTGCCGTCGGCGTTGAGCACCTTGACGCCGGCGAGCGTGAAGTCGCCGAGGCCGGGCTTCCGGCTCATCAGGTAGTCGGTCGGGCAGTTGTCGTGCATGGTCTTCGCCTGCGTGAACAGCTCGTCGGTGGTCTTCGGCGGGTTCTTCGCGTCGAGGCCACACTTGGCGAACATCGTCGAGTTCCAGTAGTTCACGTCGGTGTTGAGGTACCAGGGGTACCCGAACGTGCCGTCCACTCCCTTGTACTTGTACGAGTCCAACGCGCCGGCGACGTACGTGCTGGCGAGCTTCGAGTCGTCCTTCGCGACGTCCTGCAGGAACCCGCGCTTCGCGAGGGGCAGGGCGATGTCCGGCGGCAGGTTGATCACGTCGGGCAGGCTGTTCGACGAGGCCTGGCTGAGCACCTTGTCGGCGTACCCGTCGCCGGGCTGGTCCTGCAGCTTGACCTTCGCGTCCGGGTGGGCCTGCTCGAAGTCCTTGATGACCCCGTTGAGGTAGCCCGTGTAGGTCGGCGTGAGCGCCCAGGTCTGCAGGGTGATGGTGCCGCTGATCTCGCCGCCGCCGTTGTCGGCCGCGTTCCCGCCGCTCGAGCAGCCGGTCAGGACGAGCGCCGTGGCGGCGGCCGTCGCGAGCAGCGCGGTGGCGCGGCCCCTCGTCATGCGTGTGGTGGTCCTCATGGCGTCTGACTCCCTCGTCATAGCTGAACCGGTTCAGCAGCAGTCACCGAACCCGTGTGTGGCAGCCACTGTGAATGACTAAAGCGCTATAGTCAACCCCGTGGCCACCAAGCGTCGAACGACGATCGCCGACATCGCCGCGCGGGCCGGTGTGTCCATCAGCGCGGTGTCGTTCGCGTTGAACGACCGCCCCGGCGTCTCCGACGAGACCCGTCGCCGCGTGCGCGAGATCGCCCGCGAGCTCGACTGGCAGCCGCACACCGCGGCCCGGGCACTCGGCGGCGCGAAGGCCGGTTCCATCGGCTTCGTGTTGAACCGCCCGGCCCGAACCCTGGGCACGGAGTCGTTCTTCGGCGATCTGATCTCCGGCATCCAGCTCGGGCTCGCCGGCACGCACGTCGGCATGAACCTGCTCGTCGCGCGCGATGCCGAGGAAGAACTCGAGACCTACCGGGACTGGTGGCGCGGACACCGTGTCGACGGCGTGATCGTGATCGACCCCCGTCGCGACGACGCCCGGCTCGCCCTGCTCGCCGACCTCGGCATGCCGACCGTCGTCGTCGGCTCGCACCCCTCCCCCGACGGCGCCGCCCCCACGGTCTGGATCGACGACTCGGACGCCACCGACACCGTTCTGCGGTACCTGCACGCCCTCGGGCACCGACGCATCGCGCACGTCGCCGGCCGGCCCGAGTTCGAGCACACCGCCATGCGCATGGACCGGCTCCGCGCGTTCGCTGCCGACGAGGGGCTCGACGACACGGTCTCGGTGCCGACGGACTACTCGGCCGAGGCCGGCGCCAGCGCCACCCGCACCCTGCTGTCGAGGAGTATCCGACCGACCGCGATCGTCTACGACAACGACGTGCTCGCCGTCGCCGGGCTGGGCGTGGCGAGCGAGATGGGCGTCGCAGTGCCCGGGGACGTCTCGATCGTGTCCTTCGACGACTCGGCGATGATCCGGCTCGTCCGCCCGGCGATCACCTCGCTCACCCGCGACACCGTCGAGCTCGGGCAGCGTGCGGCGACCCTGCTGCGCGCGCAGATCGACGCCAGCGCCCCTCTCCCCTCACGCCCGGGTCCCTCGCTCACCCTGAGCGTCCGCGAGTCCACCGGCCGCGCCCCCGCCTGACCCGCTCCGGACGTCGGCGCCGACGACCCGCTCCCGCTCCCGCTCCCGATGCCGCCGCTCATCCTCCCGCAGCGCGGCGCGGCTGCCTGCATCTGGCACACGCACCGCACTGCACTGCACCGACGCGGGACGACGTGGTCTTCTCCGCGCCGTGACGGTTCTGGTTCACGAAGCCCGAGGATCGTGAACCAGAACAGTCATCGACGCGGAGCGGAACCTCCTTCCCCCGCGGGCGACGGTCACCGGCGGTTCGTCGGGGGTCGGACCCGCTCGAGGGCTCGACGCATGGACGACGTCGTGCTGAAGCCGAAGCGGGTTGCGACGTCGGACGGGCGGTCGCCTCGGGTGAGTGCGCTGCGGACGGCGAGACTGCGGTACCAGCGGCCGAGCTGCGCGGGCGAGCATCCGGTCGCTGCGGCGCACCGGCGCTCGAGGGTGCGCTCCGACATCCGGACACCGACGAGGAGGGCCTGCAGAGACGACGGAGCGGCCGGATCGAACAGGCGGTCGAGGATCCGCGCGAGACCGTTGTCGCCGAGCACCGGGGGCGGGTTGTCGCGGAGCACCGTCGTGACGACGAGGCGGGCGAGGGCCTGCTGCTGCGCGCCGTGCCACCTCCCGCCGTCGAGGTGCCCGACGTGGCGGAGCGCGAGGCCGACGTCGGGCGAGGGAGCCCCGGGCGGACCGGTGGTCGCGACGGGTGGGAGTGCGAGGACCTCGTCGGCGAGCGGGCCGAGCGTTGCGGCTCCGAGGAGGACACCGGTCAGCGCGAAGAGTGCCTCGTGCGGGAACGCGTACGTCTCCGCGACGCGGGGCGGGCCGGAGCGCTCGGGGCCCGTGCCGATCGTGATCGTCGCGTGCCCTTCGACGAGGGCGGCGGTGCCGGCGTCGACGATCGCGATGTCCTCTCCGTGCCGGACCCACACGGAGCGGGACCGCGTCGCCACCCAGACGTGGGTGCCCGTCGGTTCGACGTCGAGCGTCCACGCCTCGTCGTCGGACCGGACCTCGGTGCCCGGCCCGACCTGGAGCCCGACGGCGTCGATCAGTGCTCGGAGCGCGTCACCCATCCGACGAGCGTGATCCACGGGCAGGACGCGTGGGCGTGGATCGGGTGGCCTGTGGAAGAGGGGGGATAACCCCACCCGGGGTGGGGAGAGGGCAGGATGGGGGAACGGCTCCGCGATCGCGAGGCTGGATGCATGACCGACACCGACCGCCTCGACCAGGCGCGAACCGTCCCGCTGGACGACGTCACGCCTTCGCCCGACCAGGCCCAGACCGTCCCGCTGGGCGGCTCCGTGCCCCCTGGAGCCACCAAGCCGATGCCCCAGTACCCGCGCCAGCACCACCAGGACCCCCAGGACACCCCGCAGTCCCCGCCGGCGTCGTGGAGCGCCACCCCGCGGGTCGGGTCCGGCCCGGTCGGTGGTGCCGGTCGCGGGTCCGGCATGACCGCCGGGCAGTTCTACCGCGACGCGTGGAAGCGCCTGCCGCGGGACTTCGGCTACATGGCGCTCACCGCCGTGCTGCTCTGCACGCTGTACTTCGCGTTCCCGACGGCGATCTTCGGTGGCGGGTTCCGGGACCTGTTCAACCCCTTCGTCCTGCTCATGTTCTTCATCGCGCTGTTCGTGGCGCGGTGGCTCGGACAGTTCGAGAAGCTCCGCATGAGCTGGGCCGACCGACGCCCGATCCGCCCGGTGGACTGGACGCCCCGGTGGCAGCAGAACTGGTGGACCCGTACCGGCTCGGCCGTCGCCAACCCGCACTACTGGCTCTACCTGCTGCACGCCGCGGTCGTCTACCCGCTCGTCGCGGTCGTGACCGTCGGGGCCGGTGCACTGCTGCTCGTCGGCTTCGCCTGGCCGATCGTCGTGGGCGGACTGTACTTCGCGAACAACGTCCGGGTCGGCTACTTCCCGGACAGCGTCGGGTTCGTGACCGGCGTCGGCGCCCTCGGCCTGCTGTCGATGGCCGCCTCGGTCGTGCTCTTCCCGCTCTGGGCCCGCGGGTCCGTCCTGGCGCACTACTGGGTCGACTTCGGCTTGCTGGGTGGCTTCCGTGCCGAGCAGCTCGAGCAGCGCGTCGCCGGCCTGCAGGCCTCCCGTGCCGGCGCCGTCACCGCCGAGGGGCAGGCGCTCCGCCAGATCGAGCGCGACCTGCACGACGGCCCACAGCAGCGGCTGGTGCGACTCCGCATGGACCTGTCCGCCGCCGAGCGCGCCTTCGAGAAGGACCCCGAGAAGGCCAAGCAGCTCATCGGTGAGGCATCCGAGCACGCCCAGGACGCCCTCGACGAACTGCGCGCACTGTCCCGCGGCTTCGCCCCGCCGATCCTGCTCGACCGCGGACTCGTCGCGGCGCTCGAGGCACTGGTCGCCCGCACCCCGATCCCGGTGGGCCTGGACGTCCGGCTGCCCGAGGGCCTGGAACTCGCCACGGAGATCCAGCGCAACGTGTACTTCACGGTGAGCGAGCTCCTGACGAACACCATGAAGCACGCCGGCGCCACCACCGCCGGGGTGTACCTCGGGTTGGTCGTCGACGCCTCGGGCCTCTGGTACCTGACGGTCAGCGTCACCGACGACGGCCGGGGCGGTGCCCGACCGCAGCAGGGCCACGGGATCGAGGGCCTGATCGGCCGCATGCGGGCCCTCGACGGCGACCTGGTCGTCTCGAGCCCCGAGGGCGGCCCGACCGAGGCCACCGCCCGGATCCCCCTCGGTGCCCTGAACGGCGTCCCGACGGCGGCGAACCAGCGGTCGTGACCCCACGGGGGCGTCCGCGCTCCCACTAGGCTGGTCGGCATGACAGACGGCCCGGATGCAGCACGCATCCGGGCCGTCGTCGTCGACGACGCCGTCCTGCTGCGCGAGGGCCTGGCACGAGTGCTCGACGAGGCCGGCATCGACGTGATCGGGCAGTACTCCGACGCCCGGGCCTTCCTGGCGACGCTGCCCGAGGGTGCGCCCGACGTCGTGGTGATGGACGTGCGGATGCCACCGACCTTCACCGACGAGGGTGTCCGCGCCGCCGTCGAGACCCGCCGGATCGCTCCACGGACGGGTGTGCTCCTGCTCTCCCAGTACGTCGAGGCCACCTACGCCGAGGACGTCCTCGCGGCCGGCGCGACCGGCATCGGCTACCTGCTCAAGGACCGCGTCACCCGGCTCGAGGAGATCGACGACGCCGTCCGCCGCATCGCCGCCGGGGGCACCGTGCTCGACCCCGAGGTCGTCACGCAGCTGATGAGCCGACGCCGCGACCCGCTCGCAGCCCTGACCCCGCGCGAGCGGGACGTGCTCGGGCTGATGGCCGAGGGCCGCACGAACGCCGCGATCGCCCGCGCCCTGGTGATCGGTACCGGTGCCGTCGAGAAGCACGTGTCGAGCATCTTCGGCAAGCTCGCACTCGAGGACACCGGAGAGGACCACCGCCGCGTCCTCGCTGTCCTCGCCTACCTCGGATGAGCCGGGTCCCCGCACCCCTGCTGGCCCTCACCGCGATGGTGTCGGTCCAGCTCGGCGCCGCGATCGCGAAGACCCACTTCGACGACGTCGGCGCGGTCGGTGCCGCCACGCTCCGGCTCGTCATCGGTGCCGTCGTGCTCGCCCTGGTGGTCCGTCCCCGCGTCCGGCACTGGACGCGGGCGCAGTGGCTCGGTGCGGTCGGCCTCGGCCTGGCGCTCGGCGGCATGAACGTCTTCATCTACCTGTCGTTCGCGAGCATCCCGATCGGTGTCGCCGTGACGATTGAGTTCCTCGGGCCGCTCGCCCTGTCGCTCGTGCACACCCGGCGCTGGCGCGATGCCCTGTGGGCCGTGCTGGCGCTCGCGGGGGTCGTGCTGCTCGGCGTCGGCCCGACCGCGGTGACCGAGGTGGGCGGGGTCGTCTGGGCGGTCCTCGCCGCCGCGTGCTGGGCGGGCTACATCGTGATGAACCGGCACGTCGGAGCCGCGATCCCCGGCGTCGACGGGCTCGTCGTGTCGATGGTGGTCGCGATGCTCGTGTCGTTGCCGTTCGGGCTCCGGTCCGCGGTGGACGGCGTCCTGCGCGAACCGACGCTCCTGATCGTCTTCGGCGCCGTCGCCGTGCTGTCCAGCGTGCTGCCGTACGCCCTCGAGATGCTCGCGCTCCGCCGGATGCCGACACGGGTGTTCGGCGTGCTGCAGAGCCTCGGCCCGGCGATCGCCGCTCTGGCCGGCCTCGTCGTGCTGGCCGAGGGACTGTCGGTGCTCGAGACGGTCGCCCTGGCGTGCGTCACCGCCGCGAGCGTCGGCGTGACGCTCTCGGCCCGTCGCCGACGCCGCGGACCGGTGGGGTGAACGAAGAGGAGGCCCGGATCACGTCCGCCGACGGCGGTGCGTGATCCGGGCCTCCTGAGAAGACCGTCTACTCGTCGCGCAGGAAGTCTGCGTACGTGGGTTCCGACTGCTCACCCGACAGGAGGGACGGATCGTTGATCCGCCGCTCGACGTAGGCGCTGATGACCTCGGGCGGGGTGAGCACGTGGGCGACCCAGGACGGCACCGCTGCGTTCTTCATGGTGCCTCCTTCGTGGGCACGGGTCCGGATCGAATGCCTCGATCAGTGAGTTACTTGCTGAACCCGCGTTCGCTAAACCATCCTCGGGGTGCGGGTGGAAGTCAACGCAGTGCGTTCTGCGGACTCCGGTTCGCGCTGTCGCGGTCGGCACGGAGCGTGCGGTGCTTCACCGCTGAGCGCCACACCCACGCCTCGGCCTGCTGCCCGAACTGCGCCCACTCCACCAGCACGGCATCCCGGGTCCAGCTCTTCGCGAAGGCCTTCACCCGGACGTGGAAGGTCGGGAACTGGATCCACGCCCAGACCGGCTTCGGGGTGACGGCGTGGCAGACGTCGCCGCCGCGGGCGTCCTCGGACAGGGAGTACGCGCGCGGACGCTCGACCTCCGGGTGTTCCGGGGGCTGCCACCGGTTCTCGCGACGCCGTCCCACGACGGTATTCGAACGTGTGTTCGAACGACAGTCAAGTCGACCGCGCCGTCTGGACGACGACCTGGCATCGGACGGGCGTGTCGTCGTGGGGCGGCGGGGCGGGGCGGACGGGCACGCGTTCCCGTGTCGTTGACGGTTCTGGTTCACGATCCCCGGGCGGCGCGAACCGGAACCGTCATCGCGCGGACACGAACGTCCGTCCCTCGCCGGGCGGAGAGGTGTTCCGCTGGCGGGGTCCCGGGGCATAGTGTGCGGGCATGCAGAGCAGCACGGGGGTACGGGTGGTGTCGGCGGCCGCGGTGGTGGCGGCGCTGGTGTTCGGAGCGGCCGGACTGGTCGGGACGGTCTGGTTGGCGCCCTGGGACCTACCCCGCGGGCTGCTCCTCGGAGCCACGGTCCTCGGGGGCATCGCCGCCGTCGTCGTGCTCGTCGCCGCGGTGCGTGCTCGAGACCGCCGGGCGCTCACGTTCGCGGTGTCCGTGCTCGCGTTCGCGCTCGTGTCGCTGGTTCCCGGACTGTTGATCGATGTGTTCCTCGTCGTCGCGCCGGCGGCGCTCGTGGCCTTCGGCGTCGTCACCGTCCGGAGTGAACCGGGCGTGCAGCGGGCCTTCGGCTGGATCGTCACGGTGGCGGCTGCGGCGTGGTTCGTCACCGCGCTGCTGTCGGGGACCGTGCTCCTCACGGCGCTCCCGCAGGAGTCGCTCGGTGTCGCCTTCGCGGTCCCGGGCCTGCTGCAGACCGTCGCCTACCTGGCCGCGGCCGTGCTCGTCGCCGTGCCGCTGCTGCGCCCGGTGGGCCGCGGGGTCGGCGTGCTGTGGGCCTCGGCCGAGGTGCGCTGACCCGGACTCTCGCCCGCCTCAGCCCGCGCGAGCGGCCAGGCGCTCGGAGCGTCGGCGTGCCTGCTCCCCGGGGTCCGGTACGGGGGCGGCCTGGATGAGCCGTCGTGTGTACGGGTCCTGTGGCGAGCGCAGGATGGCGTCGCGGGTGCCGTGTTCGGCGACCCGGCCGCCGTGCAGCACGACGACCCGGTCGCACAGGGTGTCGACGACTGCGAGGTCGTGCGTGACGAAGAGGCACGCGAACCCGAGGCGCTCCTGCAGCTCGCGGAACACGTCGAGCACGCGGGCCTGCACCGACACGTCGAGCGCGCTCGTCGGCTCGTCGGCGATCAGGAGCGCGGGGTCGAGCGCCACCGCGCGGGCGATCGCGACGCGTTGCCGTTGGCCGCCGGAGAGTTCGTGCGGGTAGCGCTCGGCGTACCCGCCGTCGAGACCGACGTCGGCGAGGAGTCGCTCGACACGCTCCTCGACCTGCGCCGCCGGCAGCCGGAGGATCTGACGGAGCGGCTCGGCGACGGTCTGCCCGACGGTGTACCGGGGGTTGAGCGACCGGAGCGGGTTCTGGAACACCACGCCGACGTGCTGGCGCATCTGCCGGCGGGCGGCTCGTCGTGCGCCGGCGACGTCGGTGCCGTCGACGACCACCGAGCCCGTGGTGATCGGCGCGAGGCCGACCGCGGCCCGGCCGATGGTGGTCTTGCCACTGCCGGACTCCCCCACCAGGCCGACGATCTCGCCACGGCCGACGGTGAACGACACGTCGTCGACGGCACGGAAGCGCCCGCGCAGGGCGCCGCCGTACTCGACCACGAGGTGCCGGACGTCCAGGACGGCGGCCGGGGGCGTCGTGGCGGAGCCGAGCCGGGCCTCCAGGCCGGACCCGGTGCCCATGCGCGGGACCGCAGCGAGGAGTTCGCGCGTGTAGTCGGCGGACGGTGCGGCGAAGACCGCCTCGGCGGTGCCGGTCTCGACGACGCGGCCGCGGCGCATCACGACCACGCGGTCGGCGAGGTCCGCGACGACGCCCATGTCGTGGGTGATGAGCAGGATCGCGGTGCCGGTGCGCTCGCGCAGCGCGCGGAGGACGTCGAGCACCTCGGCCTGCACGGTGACGTCGAGGGCGGTCGTCGGCTCGTCCGCGATGAGCAGGTCCGGGTCGGCGGCGAGCGCCATCGCGATCATCACGCGCTGGGCCTGCCCGCCGGAGAGTTCGTGCGGGTACTGGCCCAGGCGGCGTTCGGGTTCGGGGACCTCCACGGCGCGGAGCAGCTCGAGCGAGCGCTCCCGGACGGCGGCGCGGTCGTGCTGGCCGTCGGTGCGTCGGACGGCCTCGGCGAGCTGGAACCCGATGGTGAACACCGGGTTCAGCGCCGCGGACGGGTCCTGGAAGATCATCGACACGCTGCGGCCCCGGACCGACCGGAGGGTGCGCTCGTCGGTGCCGATGACCTCGAGGTCGCCGAGCCGGATGCTCCCCGAGGCGCGCGCACCGTCGGGGGCGATGCCCATCGCGGTCATCGCGGTCATGCTCTTGCCGGAGCCGGACTCCCCCACGACCGCGACGACCTCGCCCCGGGCGACGGTGAACGAGGCGTCGTCGACGGCGCGGACCACCTCGCCGTCGACGTCGAAGGTGACGGTGAGGTGCTCGACGGTCAGGACGTCGGTGGTGCCGCTCATGGGGTCTCCGGGGGGTCGGTGTCGTCGCGGGCGGCCTTGAAGGCCTCCCACTCCTCGAGCATCTTGCGGTGGTAGCCCTGCAGCCACTGCATGTAGTCGCGGCCGTTGAGCAGACGCTCGCGGACCTCGGCGTCCACGTCGCCCGTGCCGGTGCGGCCCGCACCCTCGACGACGGCGAGCCCGCGGCCGATGATGTCGCGCTGCCGGTCGAGGTACTTCCGTTCGCTGGCGAGCCAGGAGCCCCAGACGTCGGCCTCGGCGCGGAAGTAGTGACTGCGCTCGCCGGGGACGATGTGGCGCTTCACGAACCCGGAGTCGACGAGCCGTCGGGTGGCCATCGACACCGACCCCGAGCTGGCGCCGAGCGCTGCCTGCAGGTCGGACGACGACGAGTGCGGTGCGCGGGTCATCATCAGGTAGCCGAGCACCCGGGCGTCGGTGAGGGGCATGCCCGCGCCGTCGTTGAGCATCAGGGCGAACTCCTCGACGAACGCCTGGCGCTCCGGTCCGAGCAGCCGGTCGTCGTCGGCGTCGGTGCCGACACCGTCGGTGCCGTCGGTGCCCCTGTCGTCGGTCACGAGGCGAGCCCGGCGGCCACCTCGGGTCGCTCGTCCGGGATCGACCACGGCTCCTGCGACATGCCGCCACCGCCACGGATCGCCCGCACGGTGCCGTCCTCGTCGCGGGTGTAGGTGATGTCCTCGTCGACCGAGCCGAAGCGGTTGCCGTGGGTCATCCGCAGGGTGTCGGCGTCGACGACCTCGAGCCGGGTGGGGGTGTCCATCGGCTCGGGGCCGGACGGGTCGACCTCGACGAGCCGGTCACCGATCCGGGCGACGTCGGTGACGCCCCACGGGTTGGCGAAGCGTCCGGTGAACGTGGCGGTGTCGACGTCGTCGGGTACCGGGGTCCCCGGGGCGTCGGCGTCGGCCGCGGCGTCGAGCATGGCGATGACCGCGGTGGCGATGAGCGTGGCGGGTCCGGCGGCGGCGCTGGTCAGCACGGACACGACGAGCCCGGATGCCGGGTCGAACATCGACTGGGTGATGTGCCCCGGGAACCCGCCCGAGTGGCCGCGGATCTCGCGCCCGCCGATCCGGTCGACGATGAACCCGGCGCCGTAGCCGCGGGCCGCGGGGTCGTCGGTGGCGCTCCAGGCCTTCCGCTGCGCGAGGCGCTTGGAGTGGTCGTCGAGCAGGGTGCCCTGCCCGATCACGTGCTGCGAGAAGTAGCGGACCAGGTCGGACGCGGTGCCGTGGAAGCCGGTGGCGGCGGCCATCGCGCGGGTGTCGACGTGGTCGATGCGCTGCCGGTGCCGCGCGGTGTGGAAGCCGGTGTACCCGACCACGAAGTCGTCGGCGCGTGCGGGGTCCCAGTCGGGGCCGGTGTTCCGCAAGCCCAGGGGTTCGGTGATCGACTCGCGCACGAAGTCGTTGTACGACTGCCCGGACACCGCGGCGATGACCAGGCCGAGCAGGGAGTAGCCGAGGTTCGAGTAGTTGAACGACGAGCCGGTCGGCACCTTCTGGCCCCGGTCGAGCACGAGCGCCAGGAGTTCCTGCTCGTCGGGGAACGGGCGGAGCAGGGACCAGTAGTCGCCGTCGTGTCCGTCGCGGATGACGCCGGCGCCCATCTCCATGAGCTCGCGCAGGGTGGCGTCGGCGAGCGGCGAGCCGCCGTCGACCAGTGCCGGGACGTACGTGCCGACGGTGTCGTCGAGCCGGAGCGACCCGCGCTCGGCGAGCTGCAGCAGGGCCGTCGCGGTGAAGGTCTTCGAGTGCGAGGCGATGCGGAACAGGTCGGTGGTGGTCAGGCGGCGCCCGGCCTCGACGTCGGCGTAGCCCCAGGCCTCGTCGAACAGGACCTCGCCGCCGAAGCCGACGGCGACCTGCACGCCCGGCACCCGCAGCTGCCACACCTTGTACGACACCCACTCACGGATGTAGGGCAGGGTCTTCCGGTACGCGGAGAGGGTGTCGGTCACGGTGGTCCTTTCGAGGAGCGGTGGTTCGAGTCTGGCGCGTCGGTCGCTGCGGCGTCCGCCGCGACGCACGTCAGCGCCGACGCGGGTCGAGTGCGGCGCGTAGCGTGTCGCCGAGCGCGATGACGGCGAGCACGGTCACGGCGAGGAACGCCGCCGGCGCGATGAGCATGTGCGGGGCACGGAGGAACTGCGACGTCGCCGCGGACAGCTGCAGCCCCCACGAGATCGCCGGACGCTCCAGCCCGATGCCGAGGTAGGTCAGCGACGACTCGGACACGATGACCCCGCCGACGGTGATGGTGGCGAGCACGAGCAGCGGCGAGATCGACGACGGCAACACGTACCGCGTGGTGATCCGCCACGTCGACAGCCCCATCGTCCGGGCGGCGAGCACGAACTCGGCGCCCCGGACGCTGCGGACGCTCGACCGCACGAGCCGGGCCATCGTCGGCCACCCGAACAGGGCGAGCACGAGCGACACGGTGAGCACCGACCGCTCCCCCACGCTGTTCAGCACGACGACGGCGCCGAGCAGGAACGGGAACCCGAGGAACACGTCGGTGAGCCGGGCGAGGACGGCGTCGACCCACCCGCCGACCATGCCCGCGACGGTGCCGACGACGACCGCGACCATGCCGGCGAGCAGGGTCGTGAGCACCGCGACGGCGATCGACGACCGGGTGCCCCAGATGACGTTCGCGTACACGTCGCAGCCCTGCAGGTCGAAGCCGAACGGGTGCCCGGCGGTCGCTGACGCCCCGCTCCGGCCGAGGTCGCACACCCGGGGGTCGCCGTGGCCGAACAGCCCGGCGAAGAGCTGCGGGAACGCCGCGATGAGCAGGACCACCACGAGCACCGACGCGGGCACCCAGAACCCCGGCGTCCGTGCGGCGGCGAGCAGTGGCCGGCGCCGGACCCCGACGACGGGTTCGACGGTGGCGCCGAGGGATTCGGTGGTCATCGGGAGGCTCCTGTCCGGACGCGCGGGTCGAGGGCGGCGTGCAGCAGGTCGACGAGCACGCTCGTGACGAGGAACACCAGGATGAGGGCGGTCGAGATGCCGACGACGACGGCACCCTCGTGCGAGCGGATGCCCTGGAACAGCAGGTTCCCGACGCCCGGCAGGTTGAAGATGCCCTCGATGATGACGGTGCCGCCCATCAGGTACCCGAGGTCGGTCGCCAGGTAGGTGGCGGTGGGGATGAGCGAGTTCCGCAGCACGTGCACGCCGACGATCCGGCCCGGAGCGAGCCCCTTGGCGCGGGCCGTCCGGACGTAGTCGGCGTCGAGCGTCTCGATCATCGACGTCCGGGTGAGCCGGGACACCGCGGCCAGGCCGAACAGGGCGATCACGAACGCCGGCAGGACGTACGCGGTCGGCCACCCGGCGGTGACCCCCGCGACCGGGAACCAGTGCAGCCGCACCGAGAACACCAGCTGCAGGGCCACGCCGAGCACGAACACGGGGACCGCGCCGACGACGATGGTGCCGACGAGCACCGTCTTGTCGAGCACGGTGCCGCGCCTGAGCGCCGAGACCACGCCGAGCCCGATGCCGAGGACGATCTCGAGCGCCCACGCGCTGAGTGCCAGCGTGATCGTCACGGGCCACCGTGAGGCCATCTGCTCGCCGACGGACTGCCCGTTGAAGTCGGTGCCGAAGTCACCACGGAACAGTCCGCCCAGGTACTGCACGTACTGCAGCCACAGCGGCTGGTCCAGGTGGTACTCCGCCCGCAGCGCCCGCACGACCGAGTCGGTGAGGGGGCGCTCGCCGCCGAGCGCCTTGATCGGGTCGCCGGGCAGCGCGAAGGTCATCGCGTAGATGAGGAAGGTCACCCCGAGGAACACGATGACCAGGCCGCCGAGTCGGCGACCGACGGCGAGCGTCGGACGCATCACGCGCCTCCCGACACGGCCGCCGACACCGGACGGGAGGCGCGGGTCGGGTCCGCCACGTGCGCCGCGCAGGCGAGGATCGCCCCGTACTGCACGCCCACGAGCTTCCCCACCGGGATCGGCTGCGCACCCGTCGACGCGTCCGCCTGCCAGCGCGCGTAGCGCTCGGCCAGGCGGTCGCGGAGCCGCCGGAGCGGCGCGGACGCCGTACCGGCGGTCGTCTCCGCCTCGACGGCGCGCAGGAGCATGCCGCCGTAGCGCAGGCGGAAGCAGCGGACGAGGTCCTCGCAGCCGAAGCGCTCCGCGACGGTGGCCGTCCGGTCGGCCGGTTCCCGTTCGGCACGGCGGCGGTCGGTGTCCGCCATCCCGACGAGCATCGGCACGAACGCCCGGGAGGCCTCGACGAACGGGGACCGGATCGAGAGCATCGGCGACGCCTCGTCGAGGAACGCCTGCAGTTCCGCGCCCGAGGCACCGAGCTCGTCCGCGCACCGGCGCAGCAGGTCGGCGTACGGCTCGTCGGTCGGGGTCTGGTCGTCGGCGTCGGGGTGGCTCCAGTACGGCAGCTCGGCCACCATGCAGAGGGCCCCGTGCCGCATCGCCCACGCCGCGCTCGATCCGCCGTGGATGTGCTCGCCGGGGTCGACGCCGAGTTCCTCGAGGTAGGCGTACGCCGTCTCGATGCCGTCCATCGCGAACACCGCCGGGGCGAGCTCCCGCAGGTACGGCGACTCCGGCTCGCCGGTGTCGAGCGGCAGCCCGAGTGCGGCCGGCACCGCGTGCAGGGTGTCGACGACGTCGGGCAGGTCCTCGGACAGGTAGTAGTAGACGCCGCCCATCTCGCCGTTGTGCAGGCTCACGAGCAGGTCCGGCTCGGTGTCGTCGATGAGCCGCATGAACGCGAGCGTCTCGGGCAGCACCTGGTCGAAGTACACCGACTTGTAGCTGTTCGGGAACGTCCACTCGACCTGGCTGTCCGGGGCCGGCCGGTAGAAGTGCCGCGAGTAGAAGACCCGGTCGTGCGGGTCGTGGAACCACGCCTCGTTGAGCCGCATGCCGTCCGGGTCGATCGTCGGGACGATGTGCCAGGTGACGTCGAGCCCGGCCACCCGCTCGTCACCGAGGGCCGTCTCGGCGAGGTGCAGCGCCGTCCACGAACCGATCGGCTCGTTCGGGTGCACCCCGCCGACCACGACGGCCGCGTGCGACCCGGTACCGATGCGGTAGCTGTGCAGGGGTTCGCCGAGGCGGCTCGTGCCGATCCGGGTGACCGTGACCCGGTCGGGGTGCGCCGCGGCGAGCGCGGCGAACCGGGCGTGCAGGTCATCGACGAGCGGGAAGCCGTCGCGGTCGGGGACGTCGCGGACCAGGTCGAGGACGGTGTGCTGCTCCATGCTCCGCCCTACTTCACGGCGATCTGCGCGATCACGGGGCTGCCCGCCACCGCCGGCAGCTTCGCGATCTTGTCGCTCGTGACGTACGAGTACTTGTCGAAGAAGGTCGGGACGATCGGGAAGTCCTCGAGCACGGCCTGCTGCGTCTTCGTGTAGTACCCGTTCGCCTCGTCCTGGGACCCGGCGGAGTCCGCCTTCGCGAGCAGCGAGTCGACGTCGTCGGACTGGTAGTAGCCGGTGCACGGGGAGCAGCCGCCGGCCGTGGTGAACAGCGCGCGGAGCGTGTTCTGCTGGCTGATGTACAGCGCGCCCCAGTGGCCGAAGTGCGGGCCGGCGACGGTCTTGTCGGTGAGCTCCGAGTAGTAGGACGCCCAGTCGGTGGTGGCCTTCGCCTCGGCGTCGACGCCCAGGTTCTGCCGGATCTGGTTGGCGTACGCCTCGTACAGGGAGTCGAGGCCGGTGCCGCCCGGGTAGACGAGCGTCATGGTGCCGTCGAACCCGCCGGCGCTGGCGAGGAGCTTCTTCGCCGCTGCCGGGTCGAACTCGCAGGCGTCGCCGCAGATGCCCTCCTCGGTGCCGGACATCGACGGCGGGGTCAGCGCGGTGGCCGGGTCGTACAGCCCGCCGTAGATCGCGTCGTTGACCTCGTCACGGTCGATCGACATCGAGATCGCGCGGCGCACGTCGGGGTCGGAGTACCGGTCGTCCCACAGCGGGAACCCGAGGTAGTCGATGCCGGGGGCGTCGAAGGAGTGCAGGCGGTCGCCGAAGTCGGCCTTCGCGCTCGTCATCTTGTCGGTCGGCAGGAACAGCACGTCGGCGTTGCCGGCCAGGACGTCGGTGTACGCGGTGTTCATGTCGGAGTAGCTGCGGAAGGTCACCTCGTCGGTGGCGGGCTTCGTGCCCTCGTAGTCCTTCCAGGCCGTGACGGTGAACTCCTGGTCCGCCTTCCACGCCTTCGTCATCTCGTACGGGCCGTTGCCGATCGGCTTCTTGTCGTACGCCTTCAGGTCGTCGTAGGCGGCCTCGGGCATCGGGTAGAACGCCGTCTGGGCCTGGCTGAGCTGCAGGGGGAACTGGCTGTCCGCGTGGGTGAGCGTGACCGTGAAGGTGTCCTTGCCGGTGACCTTGAGTCCCGACATCTCCTTGGTCTTCGGGGTGCCCTTCGCCGGGTTGAGGTCGGTGTACCCGACGATCCCGGCGAGCTGACCGCTGTTCTCCCACGCGTTCGGGCCGTAGGCCACGTGGTTCCAGGCCTTCACGTAGCTCTCCGGCGTGACGGCCTCGCCGTTCTGGAACGTCCAGCCGTCCCGCAGCGTGATCGTCCACGTGGTGGCGTCGTCGCTCTCGACGCTCTTCGCCGCCACGTACCGCAGGTCACCGTCGGCGTCGGTCTGGGTGAGCGGCGCGAAGACGCTCATCACCTGGTCGAAGGCCACGGTCTGCCGGCCCGGGGTCAGGTGGTCGGGTTCGCCGGTCGCGTAGACCAGGCTCGAGGGAGCGTCGTCGTCGGCCGCGCCGCCCGCCGAACAGCCGGTCGCCACCAGTGCCAAGGTTGCCGCCGCGGCCAGCGCGGCGATCGTCCTGCGTCGCATGATCTCTCCTCGATCGGGTGCGGCCGGATCCCTGCCCGGTCGTCGTGGTGGGAAAGCTAGGACGGTTCGAATCCCGACCACAAGACTTCTTTCAATGCGCTCTGAGAGTTTTACCGCGCAGAAACACTGACGAAACGACACCCGTCGCGCGGCCGGGCCCGTTGTGCCACGCTCGGAACATGCGCCACACACCGCACTTCCTGATGACCGACGTCGACGAGGTCCGACGCCTCATCACCGGGAACCCGTGGGCGACGATCGTGTCCCACACCGCGGCCGGGCTGGTCGCCTCGCACTACCCGGTGCTGCTCGAGACCCCCGGCCCCGACGACGACCCGGACGCCCTCGTGCTGGTGTCCCACGTCGGCCGCCCCGACGAGGTCGCGCACGAACTCGGACAGCACGAGGTGCTCGTCGTGTTCCAGGGTCCGCACGGCTACGTCTCCCCCGCCTGGTACCCGCCGGAGCAGTTCGTGCCCACCTGGAACCACGTCACCGCCCACGTCTGGGGCACCCCCGAGATCCTCTCCGACGACGAGAACTTCCGGGTGCTCGGCGAACTCGTCGACCACTTCGAGCAGGTCATGCCCTCGCCCGTGTCGTTGCAGATCGACGAGGAGACCGCCCGCCGGATCGCGAAGGGCACCGTGGGCATCCGGATCCGTGTCACCCGGTTCGACGCCCGCGCCAAGCTGTCGCAGAACAAGGCTCCCGAGGTGATCGACCGCATCGTCGCCGGGCTGCGGGGCGACGGCCCCTACGCGTCGCCGGCGCTCGCCGACGAGGTCGAGCGGGTCCGGCCCGTCCCCTCCCCGGCGAACGGCCTGGAGGCGTCGTGACGGACATCCTGCTCCACACCGTCCGGCGTGTGGGCACCTCCGGGGCCCCTGCCGACGTCCGCATCGTCGACGGTCGCGTCACCGAGATCACGCCGACCGGCACCCTCGACCCCACGAGCGTCGACACCGACGTGGTCGAGGCCGCCGGCGCCTGGCTCGGCCCGGGGCTCCGCGACCACCACACGCACTTCGACCAGTGGGCGCTCGTCCGCCGCCGTGTCGACGTGACCGGCTGCGACTCCGCCGAGGCGACCGCCGACCTGCTCGCCGCCGTCGCCCGGGCGGGCGTGGCGGACCGCGTCCTGGTCGGACACGGCTACCGCGACGGGATGTGGCCGCGCCCTGCGCGACGTGAGCTGCTCGACCGTGCCGCCCCGGGCCTCCCGGTCGTCGTGATCAGCGCGGACCTGCACGCGGTGTGGTGCAACGCCCTCGCGCTCGCGCACTTCTCGGCCACTGTCGGCCGCCCGCTCGAGGCGGGCGAGGACGGGGTCCTGCGCGAGCAGGACGCGTTCGACGTGACCGGTGCACTGTCGCAGGTGCCGGACGACCTGCTCGACGCCTACGTGGCGGACGCTGCCGAGGCCGCAGCGGCACGTGGGGTGACGGGTGTGGTCGACCTCGAGATGCGCTTCGGGCTCGACCGCTGGCGCCGCCGGATCCACGCCGGCACCGACGCGATCCGGGTCGCGTCCGGGGTGTACCCGGCCGAGCTCGACGAGGCCATCGCCCGGGGGCTGCGCACCGGCGACGTGGTCGACGGCACGCGGGGCCTGCTCACGATGGGGCCCTTCAAGGTGGTCACGGACGGGTCGCTCGGCACCCGGACCGCCGCCATGACCGACGGCTCCGGTGTGCTCGCCTGGCCGTTCGAAGAGCTCGTCGCGATCACCCGCCGTGCCGTCGACGCCGGACTCGTCCCCGCGATCCACGCGATCGGCGACCGTGCGAACACCCTGGCGCTCGACGTCTTCGAGACCGTCGGGGCCCGCGGCACGATCGAGCACGCGCAGTTGCTCGTCGACACCGACGTCGACCGGTTCGCCCGGCTGGGAGTCGCCGCGTCCGTGCAGCCCGAACACGCCATGGACGACCGGGACATCGCCGACCGGCACTGGGCCGGGCACACCGACCGGGCGTTCGCCTTCGCCTCGCTCGCCCGGGCCGGAGCGCGCCTGCTGCTCGGGTCGGACCCGCCGGTGGCGCCGCTCGACCCGTGGGTGTCGATGGCGGCGGCCGTCGGGCGGGACCGCGACGGGCGGGACCCGTGGCACCCGGCCGAACGGCTCTCGGCACTCGTCGCGTGGCAGGGGTCGACCGACGGGCGGGTCGGGGTGTCCGTCGGCGACGTGGCGGACCTGGTGCTCGTCGAGTCCGATCCGCTGGCCGCGTCCTCGTCCGCCGCACTGCGCGGCATGCGGGTGCTCGGGACGGCCGTGGCCGGGCGGTTCACGTACCGGGAGCTGTGACCAGGAGGGCGGGCGGCTGCGTCTGTGCCCCGTGGGCTACTTCTGGTCCTTCGGGCACCAGTAGAGCTTCCGACCGGCCATGTCGGCCATCCGGATCTCGGTGCCGCACACCCGGCACGGCTCGCCCTGGCGGTGGTAGACCCAGTGGCGGTCCTTGCGGGAGCGCAGGGCCTTCTTGTGGTCGGCCTCGGACAGGTCGTCCATCGTCATCATCAGGCCGTCGCGGACGCCGTCGTGCAACAGCTTCGACCAGTCGGCCCAGAGCGCCTTGGCCTGCTTGACGGTGATCTTCTTGCCGGGCTTGTACGGGTCGATGCGCTGCCGGAACAGCAGCTCGGCGCGGTAGATGTTGCCGATGCCGGCCACGACCGACTGGTCCATGAGCAGCTGCCCGATCGCGACGTTCCGACGGCGGACGTTGTCGACGAAGGTCTTCTCCGCCTCGGGCCCGTCGTCGTTCATCGGGTCGGGGCCGAGCTTGTCGAGCGCGCGCTGCACCTCGGCCGGGGTCTCCACGACGCACGCGGTCGGGCCACGCAGGTCGGCGACGGTGTCCTCGGTGAGGATCCGCACCCGGACCTGGCCCACCGGGTCCGGCGGGAAGGACTCGATCGAGTCCTCCGCCTTCTCCTGCTCGGCCATCCGGTAGCGGGCGAGCCGCGGTGCGCCGATCGAGCTGAGCGACTCTTCGCGGTCGTCGTCGTCGGACAGTGCCTGGGCGGTGGAGATCACGCCCGCGAAGTCCCACGCCCCGTACAGGCCGAGGTGGACGCGGAGGAACAGGTCGCCCTCGAACTCCAGGAACATCTGCTTCGCCACCGCACGCGCGGCGATCATCCGCTTGCCGTCGAGCTGCGCGGCCCCGGCGGCGAAGCGCCCCTGGGGGCTCGACACCTCGCAGCGCTTGCCGACGAAGTGCCGGGTGAACTGGTTGGCGATGCGGTGGACGGAGTGACCCTCGGGCATGACTACCGTTCTACCCGGTACCCCTGACGAGCCGGACTACGCGTCGATCTCGCGGCCGGCGATCAGCCCGGTGGTCTCGTACTCGGCCAGCTGGGCGATGCGGCGGGCGTGGCGCTCCTCGCCCGAGAACGGCTCGGCGATGAACAGGTCGACGAACCGGATCGCCTCGTCCTCGGTGTGCTGGCGCGCACCGATGGAGATGACGTTGGCGTCGTTGTGCTGACGGGCGAGCAGGGCGGTCGACTCGTTCCAGACGAGCGCGGCGCGGATGCCCTCGACCTTGTTGGCGGCGATCTGCTCACCGTTGCCGGAACCGCCGAAGACGACACCGAGCGCCTGGACACCGGCACGCTGGTCCTGCACCACGGCGTGCGCGGCGTTGATGCAGAACGAGGGGTAGTCGTCGAGCGCGTCGTACTCGGTCGGACCGTGGTCCACCACCTCGTGCCCGGCTTCGGTCAGGTGGGTTGCGAGGGTCTTGTTGAACTCGAGGCCGGCGTGGTCCGTTCCGAGGTGGATGCGCATGGAACCGATCATATTCCTGCGGCTCCCGGGCCCGGACCACCACGGACTACGGCGCGCGGACCACCACCACGAGGTACCGGGTGGGGTCCTCGCCCGGGTTGCGGTAGACGACGTCGGCGGGGTCGCCGAGCTCGATCCGGTCCCCCGCCGCCAGGCGCGTCGGCTCGCCGCCGACGACGACCTCGAGCACGCCGTCGACGACCCAGATGCAGTGCCGCAGGAACGCGTAGGCGGACGCCGGGTAGGCCACTTCGCGGCCGGCCGGGAGGCGCACCTCGGTGACGTCAGCGGGGAACGCCGCGCTCGAGACCGGACGGCGGCGGTACCCGGTGTCGGGATCGGTCCAGGAATCGGCGGTCGCGCCCCGTTGCACCCCGCGCGCCTCGTCGGGGTCCGTCACCCTGGGCACCTCGTGCTCCAGGGCATCGTCGAGGAGCTGCGAGATCGTCAGGCCGAAGGCACCGGACAGGCGACCGAGGATCGTCGCGGTGGGGCTGGAGACCCCGCGCTCGACGCGGTTGATCATCGCGCGGGAGACGCCGGACTCCTCGGCGAGCTCGGTGAGGCTCCACTTCCGCTCGGTGCGGAGGCGCTGGAGGCGTTCACCGAGCGCCCGCTGCTCGGCGACCGAGGTGTCGTCGGCGCCGGTTGCGGGATCGGCGTGCGCGTCGTCTACGATGTGAGACATGACGACAGCATATGCGACGAACGGGGTCGTGATCCGCGACTGCACCCCGACCGACCTCGACGTCGTGCACGCCCTGCACGTCGATGCCGTCCTGCACTCCACCGCCATCTGGCAGGACACCCCGCACCCGCGTGCGTACTTCGACGGGTGGCTCGCCGAGCGGCAGGGCGGCGGGTACCCGGTGGTCGTGGCCGAGGTCGACGGCACCGTGGCCGGCTACGCCACGTACTCGCAGTGGCGGCCGCACCAGGGGTACCGGCTGACCGTCGAGCACAGCGTCTACGTGGTCGAGGCGTTCCGCGGCCGGGGCATCGCGACGACCCTGATGGCCGAGCTGGTCGCGCGGGCCACCGCCGAGGGCCGGCACGTCATGATGGCCGGGATCTGCAGCACCAACACGGGGTCGATCGCCCTGCACGAACGCCTGGGGTTCACCACGGTCGCGGTCGTGCCCGAGGTCGGACGCAAGTTCGACCGCTGGCTCGACCTG
Organism: Curtobacterium sp. MCLR17_059; assembly: GCF_003234665.1. NCBI lineage: Bacteria > Bacillati > Actinomycetota > Actinomycetes > Micrococcales > Microbacteriaceae > Curtobacterium > Curtobacterium sp. MCLR17_059. Next base: position 95,336 of record NZ_QKSU01000011.1, read on the forward strand.
ACGCTCATGCGCCTGCCGCTCGTCTGACGCGACGGGCGGGGCGGGCGCACCACGGGCCTCCCGGCCGCCCGTCGACGAACCGAACCTGGTTCCGGAGCGTCAGTCGGTGGTGTCGAAGATCGGGCCGACGGTGCGCGAGCGCTTGAGCTCGAAGAAGCCGGGGTACTTCGCGACGGCGACGACGCCGTCCCACAGGTCGAGCGCCTCCTGGCCCTTGGGCGCCGGGGAGATGACCGGTCCGAAGAACGCGGTGCCCTCGACGGCGATGACCGGCGTGCCGACGTCCTGTCCGACGCGGTCGATGCCGTCCTGGTGGCTGGCGCGCACGGCGGCGTCGACCTCGTCCGTCCAGGCGTACTCGAGCAGGTCGGCGTCGAGGCCGAGCTCCGCGAGCACGGCGGGGACGACCTGCTCCGGGTCGGACTCCTGGCGGTGGTGGATGTGCTCGCCGAGGGCGTCGTAGAGCGGCTTCACGACGTCCTGCCCGAGCCGGAGCCTCGCCGCCGTCACGATGCGCGGGTAGACCTGACCGGCGTGCAGACGCTCCTTGTAGCTCTCCGGCACGTCCTGGTCCTCGTTGAGGACGAACAGGCTCATCACGTTCCAGGTCACGTCGAGGTCGCGGTGCTCGGCGACCTCACCCACCCAGCGGCTCGTCATCCAGGCCCACGGGCAGTTCGGGTCGAACCAGAACTCCACGGCGGTGCGCTCGGTGGTGGGGTCGGTCGGGTTGTCCACAGTCGTCTCGGTCACGATCCGAGCGTACGCGGCGTCGCTAGGCTGGAACCCATCGTCCCGCCGGCGCACGACGCCGTCCGGGGCCCCGTACGCGGACACCGATCGTCCGCGTCCCCAGCGAAGATGGAGCGTTGCGTGCCCGGAGAGAACCTCACCCGAATCGAAGCCCAGGAGCGCGCGGCCGTCGTCGCCGTGCAGACGTACGACGTCGAGCTCGACCTGACCCGCGGCGCCGACAGCTTCGGCAGCACCACGCGGGTGCGCTTCACCGCCACCGCCGGCGCATCGACCTTCATCGACGCCATCACGAAGACCGTGCACTCGATCACGCTGAACGGCTCGGCGCTCGACGTCGCCGCGGTGAACGACGGCGTGCGCATCCAGCTCGACGACCTGCAGGAGCAGAACGAGCTCGTGGTCGTCAGCGACGCGCTGTACACGAACACCGGTGAAGGCCTGCACCGCTTCGTCGACCCGGTGGACGACGAGGTGTACCTGTACTCCCAGTTCGAGGTCCCGGACTCCCGCCGCATGTTCGCGGTGTTCGAGCAGCCCGACCTGAAGGCCGAGTTCTCCTTCACCGTGACGGCGCCGTCGCGGTGGCAGGTCGTCTCGAACTCCCCCACGCCGGAGCCGCACGTCGACGGCGACGTCGCGACCTGGGCCTTCCCGCCCACCGCGCGCATCTCGAGCTACATCACCGCGCTCGTCGCCGGCCCGTACGAGGTCGTGCGCGACGAGCTGACCAGCCGCGACGGCCGGACGATCCCGCTCGGTGTGTTCGCGCGCAAGTCGCTCGCCTCGTACCTCGACCCCGAGTACGTGTTCGACATCACGAAGAAGGGCTTCGCGTACTTCGAGGAGAAGTTCGACGTCGCCTACCCCTTCGACAAGTACGACCAGCTGTTCGTGCCGGAGTTCAACGCCGGTGCGATGGAGAACGCCGGCGCGGTCACCTTCACCGAGACCTACGTGTTCCGGTCGAAGGTCACCGACGCCATCAAGGAGCGCCGGGTCGTCACGATCCTGCACGAGCTCGCCCACATGTGGTTCGGCGACCTGGTCACCATGAAGTGGTGGAACGACCTGTGGCTCAACGAGTCCTTCGCCGAGTGGGCCTCCACGATCGCCACGGCCGAGGCCACCGAGTGGACCGAGGCCTGGACCACGTTCCAGGCGATGGAGAAGTCCTGGGCCTACCGCCAGGACCAGCTCCCCTCGACGCACCCGATCGTCGCGACGATCAACGACCTCGAGGACGTCCAGGTCAACTTCGACGGCATCACCTACGCGAAGGGCGGCTCGGTCCTCAAGCAGCTCGTCGCGTGGGTCGGCATCGACGCGTTCTTCGCCGGTGTCTCCGCCTACTTCAAGAAGCACCACCACTCGAACACCGAGCTCCGCGACCTGCTCGTCGAGCTCGAGGCGACGAGCGGCCGTGAGCTGACCGAGTGGTCGAAGCTCTGGCTCGAGACCGCGGGCGTGAACACCCTGCGCCCCGAGATCGAGACCGACGAGTCCGGTGTCATCACGTCGTTCACCGTCCTGCAGGAAGCCCCCGCCGACTACCCGACGCTGCGCCCGCACCGTCTGGCGATCGGCGTGTACGTCTTCCGGAACGACGAGTCCGCGCCGTTCGGTGCCGACACGGCCTCCGCCGGCGGCAAGCTCGAGCGGGTCCACCGCGTCGAGATCGACGTCGACGGTGCCCGCACCGAGGTGCCCGAGCTCGTCGGCGTCCAGCGCGGCGACCTCGTGCTGCTGAACGACGACGACCTGGCCTACGCCAAGATCCGTCTCGACGAGCACTCCCGGCGCACCGCGATCGAGCACCTCGCGTCGATCGCGAACCCGCTCGCCCGCTCGATCGTCTGGGGTTCCGTGTGGGACGCCACGCGCGACGCCGAGTCCCCGGCCAGCGACTACGTCCGCCTGGTGCTGGGCAACATCGCGACCGAGACCGAGTCGACGACCATCCGCACGACGCTCTCGCAGCTGCTGCTCACCGCACGCAACTACGTGGCACCGGGCTCGGTCGAGGCCACGGTCCGCACCGTCGGCGACACGCTCTGGCAGCTCGCGTCCTCGGCTGAGGCCGGCTCGGACGCGCAGTTCCAGTTCGTGAAGTTCTTCGCGCAGGTCCCGTCCACGCCCGAGCACGTCGCGACCCTGCAGGGCCTCCGCGACGGATCGGTCACGCTGCAGGGCCTCGAGATCGACACCGACCTGCGCTGGGAGCTGCTCGAGGGCCTCGTGCTCGCGGGTGCTGCGGACAACGCCGAGATCGACGCCGAGCTCGCCGCGGACAAGACCGCGTCGGGTGAGCAGGCCGCGGCACGTGCCCGGGCGACGATCCCCACGGCCGAGGGCAAGCTGGCGGCGTTCTCGTCACTGGTCGACTCGTCCGAGCTGCCGAACGCCATCGTGCGCCAGACCACGGTCGGGTTCCAGCACGTGAACAGCCCGGTGCTGCTCGAGGGGCTCGTGCCAAAGTACTTCGAGGTGCTCACGCGCATCTGGGCCGAGCGCAGCTACCACATGGCGGACACCATCGTCTCGGGCCTCTACCCGGCGCCACTCGCGTCGGCTGAGCTCCGTGACGCCGCCGCCGCGTGGCTCGAGGAGCACCAGGAGACGCCGGCGCTGCGCCGCATCGTGTCCGAGAGCCTCGCGGGCACCGAGCGCGCGCTCCGGGTCCAGGCCGCCGACGCCTGACCCCTGCTCTGATCCGGCGGGGTCTTGGTGTTCCTCCAGGGATGCCGAGGCCCCGCCGCTTAGCATCGACCGGATATGAACTCGGCTGCAGCAGACACCACCGACGTCCCGAAGTGGGCGTCCAACGCGTTCCTCCAGTTCGTCGATGCCTGGCAAGCACCGATCACGATCGTCATCACGATCCTCGCGGCGATCATCCTCCGGCTGATCCTCCGTCGCATGATCAAGCAGGTCGTCGACCGCATCGTGAACGGCGTCAAGAAACGTCAGGGAGCGGCCGACACCCAGGCCCTCATCGCCTCACCCGTGCAGACCGCGCGGGTCGTGCAACGGACCCGGACGCTCGGCAGCGTGCTCGAGAACCTCGCCACCGTGGTCGTCGTCGTGATCGCGCTCGTGATCATCGCGACGGCGCTGTGGAAGGGCGCCGCGGTCGGCATCGTCGGCGGTGCATCGCTCGTCGCAGCCGGCCTCGCCGTCGGCGCCCAGTCCATCGTGAAGGACCTGCTGTCCGGCATCTTCATGATCCTCGAGGATCAGGCCGGCGTCGGTGACGTCGTCGACACCGGGCAGGCCACCGGCGTCGTCGAGAACGTCGGGCTGCGCGTCATGCAGATCCGCGACGTGAACGGCATCCTGTGGTTCGTGCCGAACGGCCAGATCCTGCGCGTCGGCAACCTGTCGCAGGGCTGGTCGCGCGTGCTCGTCGACATCACCGTGCCCTACGACACCGACATCGACGCCGTGCAGGACGCCCTGCTCAAGGCCGCCGTCACGATGTCGCAGGAGTCCCGCTGGCGGCAGCGGATCGTCGAGAAGCCCGAGATCTGGGGGCTGCAGTCGATCACCGACGCCGGCATGGTCTTCCGCCTCGTCGTGAAGACCCGCGCGTCCGAGCTCGACGTCGTCGGCCGGGAGCTCCGCACCCGCCTGAAGCACGCCGTCGACGAACTCGGCATCACCCTGCCCGCGATGGCGATGATCATGCCCGAGGGCTGGGAGAACGCCACCTCGATCAACGGCCTGCGCACCGTCCGGACCCAGCCGACGCCGGCCCCCACGAAGCCCCGGCGTCCCAAGCGCAACATCCTCGGGCAGCCGATCCGCACCGACGACCCCGACAGCGGGAAGGACCCCCGATGACCGACCCCACACCCCCGAGCGGCACGGGCGGGCCCGGAGCGCGCGGCTCGCTCGGCATGCCCGGCGGCCCCGGCATGCCCGGCTCGGTCGGCGTCCCGGCGCAGCCGATCACCCTGCGCGTCGGGGAGCGCGGCGCCTCGGCCACCGGGTCGCTGTACGAGCGGATCGGCGGCGCTCCGACCTTCGACCGGCTCGTCCGGCGCTTCTACGAGGGCGTCCAGCAGGACGAGGTCATCTGGCCGATGTACCCGGCCGACGACCTCGAGGGTGCGATCTGGCGCCTGTCCGCCTTCCTGCAGCAGTACTGGGGCGGCCCGGGCACCTACAGCGAGCAGCGCGGCCACCCCCGCCTGCGGATGCGGCACAACCCGTTCCGCATCACGTCCGAGGCCCGGGAACGCTGGCTCCACCACATGCACGAGGCGGTCGAGTCACTCGAGCTCGCGCCCCTCGACGAAGCCGAGCTCTGGGGTTACCTGGACCGCGCTGCCCACGCGATGACGAACACCTTCGACTGACGCGCGCCCGGCGCGACGCCGGCGTGTCCTCGAGACGCCGACGAATCCGGCGGCGTCTCGACGCTCCCGCGGCGTCTTCCGCTGACGCCGGCGTGCAGTGATCGTCGCGAGCGGCGGGGGGAGGCCCGTGGCGGCGCCGCCACGGGCCTCCCGTCCGACGCTCCCCGCGTTCTCGTGCCCGCGGGACGCCGGCGTCGTCGGGCAGCGCGGTCAGCGCACGGACGAGCCGGAGGCGAGGTCCTCGACCAGGGACGGCCGCGACGGCCGCCAGCCGAAGGCCGACCGCGCGTGTGCGCCGGACGCCTCCTGGTGCAGCAGCAGGGCGTCGGCGAAGTCCCGCCCGAGCCGTTCGCGGCTCGCGTCCACGCTCTCGGCGACGACCGGTGCACCGTGGGCCCCGGCCTCGGCGATCTGCCGGACGGTCGGGTTGTCGCCGGTCGCGGCGACGATGTACCCGTCGGGCTCGCCGCGGTGCAGCGCGAGGACGTAGAGCTCGCCGAGGTCGTCGACGTGCACCGTCGTCCAGCGCTGCGAGCCGTCGCCCACCAGCCGCACCGGCTGCTCGCCGTCGCTGACGAACATCGCCGGGATGCCGGCGCCGCGCCCGTAGACGATGCCAGGGGCGACGATGGTGCTCCGCACGTCGCTCGCCCGCAGCAGAGCCTCGTTCGGTCCGCGCCAGGCGGTCAAGGCCGGCGGGTCGATCGGCGACTGCTCGGAGATGTCCGTCGAGTCACCGAAGGTGAAGATGCCGCCGGTGTGCACGAACGGCTTCGGCGTGCCGGCCAGGGCACCGATCGCGGTGCGGATGAAGTCCGGGTCGACGCCGGCCGCCGATGCCGTGTGGACGACGCCGTCGCTCTCGTGCAGCAGGCGTTCGACGACGTCGGTGTCGGTGACGTCGCCGACCAGGGCCCGGCCACCGGCGTCACGGACGTGCTGGGCCTTCTCGTCGGACCGGACGAGCGCGGTGACCTCGTCGCCGTGGGCCACGAGGGAGCGGAGGACGGAGGACGGAGGAGCCGATGTACCCGGACGCACCGGTGAGGAAGACGTGCATGCGGCCAGCCAACCACGGCGCCCGGGCGGCGTGGCCGGCGTCGCCGTCGTCTTTGCTAGGAGCTCAGTGTCCAGGCGCGGCGCTTGACGAGCACGTGACCGCGCGAGGTCGTGAGTCGGCTCCACGGACCCGTCTCGAACAGCCGGACCGGGTCGTGCCCGAGGAACCCGAGGCTCTCGCCCGCGAAGCCCGCACCGGCGGGCAGGTGCTCGACGCCGGGGACCGGTCGACCCCAGACCTCGGCGCGGATCCGCCGGACGATGGCCTCGCCCGCGTTGGACGGCACGGCGTCGGCGACCTCGGCGATGCCGTCGCGGGTGGCGCGGCGGAGGAGTTCCGGTGAGACGTCCGGCAGCGGGACCCAGCCACCGCGGGGCGGGGAGATGGCCGCCCACGTCACGGTGTGCACTTCGTGCGGCAGCTCGACCTCGATCGGGGTGGCCCGCGTGGGGTCGGCACCCTCGGCGTGTTCGGCGTCCTGCGCCTCGGCGAGCAGGCGGAGACGCTCGAGGAGCGACTGCAGCGGGACCACGGTGTCGATCGACGCCGGCTCGGTGAGCGAGAACGTGCGGAGGCCGAGCACCGTCGGCAGTTCGTCGAGCAGCCCGAGCGGGTAGAGGATCGCCGTGTAGACGGCCAGGACGCCGGAGTCGGCGATGAGCCGGACCGAGCCGTCCTCGATCCGAGCGGCACGTCCGAGGTACGTGCGGAGGTCACCGAGTGAGGCGGCGTCGGGAAGCGTGAACGAGTTGCCCATGTCGTCCTCGATCCTACTGGCCGTCGACGCCGCCGCACCTGAGCGCGACGACCTGCGACGGCGGCGGGCAGCCGTTCGTAGACTGCACAGCGTGAACGGCGAACCCGACTTCCTGCGGACCCTGCGACTCGAGGACACCGGCGCGAGCACGGGCGAGACGATCCTGACCGGTGCCAGCCACTGGTCCCCCGGCGGACGGGTGTTCGGCGGGCAGGTGCTGGCGCAGTGCATCGTCGCCGCGCAGCGCACGATCGAGGGACGCGACGTCCACTCGATGCACGGCTACTTCCTGCGGCCCGGCGACATCGACGTGCCGATCACCTTCGGGGTCGAGCGCATCCACGACGGTCGTTCGTTCGCGGCCCGACGCGTGCAGGCGTACCAGCGCGGTGTCCCGATCTTCTCGATGATCGCGTCGTTCCAGGTGCCGGACACCGGCATCGAGCACCAGGACCCGTACCCGGTGGACACCCCGGACCCGGAGTCCCTGCCGTCGGCCGCGTCGATCCTGTCCGCGATCGACCACCCGGTCGCACGTGCCTGGGCCGCGCGGTCCATCGACCTGCGCCACGTCGAGGGCCCGGTGTTCGTCGACGTGCAGGGCGAGCACGTGCCGCACCAGGCGGTCTGGTTCCGCGTGCAGGGCGACCTGCCGGACGACCCGGCGCTCCACCGTGCGGTGCTCGGGTACGCGAGCGACCTGTCGATCCTCGAGCCGATCATGCGGCGGCACGGCGTCGCCTGGGGCACCCCGGGGGTCAAGAGCGCGAGCCTCGACCACGCCATGTGGTGGCACCGCGACGGTCGCGCCGACGAGTGGATCCTGTACACGCAGGAGTCCCCGAGCGCACAGGGCGGACGGGGGCTCGCGTTCGGCCGGATGTTCTCCCGCGACGGTCAGCTGCTGGCCACCGTCGCCCAGGAGGGCATGATGCGGGTGCCTACGGCCGGCTGAACTGCACCGGTTCCTCGAGGTAGCGCTCGCACGCGGCACGCTCGGTGTCGGTCAGTCGGCGCGGACGGTTCGTCGCCGCGTCGACCATCACGAGTGCCGTCGTCGCCCGGGTGTACAGGACGGCGGGGTGCTGCCCCACCGGTGACCAGACCTCGTACGAGACGTCGATGCTCGCGCCCCCGAGCCGCCCGATCCACATCTGGATGTCGAGCGGTTGGCGGAGGTACGGGATCGACGCCAGGTACTCCAGGCGCTGGCCGGCGATCACCGTCATGGTGCCGGAACCCGGCCGGCCGTCGATGATCGGCTCGGGCAGATCGCCGTCGGGGTCCTCACCGGGGTCGGCACCCCAGAACCCCACGATGCGCGCCTCTTCGAGGAGGCGCAGCATCGCGGAGTTGTTGACGTGACCGTAGGCGTCGATGTCGCTCCACCGCATGCGGATGGGAGCGTGCAGTCTCGCCACGAGGATCAGTCGCGGGTGAGCTTGCGGTACGTCGCGCGACCGGGCTTCGCGGCATCGGCACCGAGGCGCTCGATCTTGTTCTCCTCGTAGGCCTCGAAGTTGCCCTCGAACCAGTACCAGTTCGGCGTGCCGTCCTCGTTGAGGCCCTCCCACGCCAGGATGTGCGTGGCGATGCGGTCGAGGAACCACCGGTCGTGGGTGATGACCACGGCGCAACCGGGGTACTCGAGCAGGGCGTTCTCGAGGCTGCCGAGCGTCTCGACGTCCAGGTCGTTGGTCGGTTCGTCGAGGAGCAGCAGGTTGCCGCCCTGCTTGAGCGTCAGCGCCAGGTTCAGACGGTTGCGCTCACCACCGGACAGGATGCCGGCGCGCTTCTGCTGGTCCGGGCCCTTGAAGCCGAACTGCGACACGTAGGCGCGGGACGGGATCTCGGTCTTGCCGACCTGGATGTAGTCGAGTCCGTCGGAAACGACCTCCCACAGGTTCTTGTTCGGGTCGATGCCACCACGGCTCTGGTCGACGTACGAGATGTCGACCGTGTCGCCGATCTTCAGCGTGCCGCCGTCGAGGGGCTCGAGGCCGACGATCGTCTTGAAGAGCGTGGTCTTGCCGACACCGTTCGGGCCGATGACGCCGACGATGCCGTTGCGGGGCAGCGTGAACGACAGGTCGCCGATGATGACGCGCTCACCGAACTGCTTGCGCAGGTGCTCGGCGTCGATGACCTGCGAACCCAGACGCGGGCCGACCGGGATCACGATCTCCTCGAAGTCGAGCTTGCGGGTGCGCTCGGCCTCGGTGACCATCTCCTCGTACCGGGCGAGACGGGCCTTCGACTTCGCCTGACGGCCCTTGGTGTTGCTCCGGACCCAGTCGAGCTCGGACGACAGGCGCTTCGCGAGCTTGGCGTCCTTCTTGCCCTGGACCTCGAGGCGAGCACGCTTCTTCTCGAGGTAGGTCGAGTAGTTGCCCTCGTACGGGTACAGGCGGCCGCGGTCGACCTCGGCGATCCACTGGGCGACGTGGTCCAGGAAGTACCGGTCGTGGGTCACGGCGAGGACGGCACCGTGGTACTGCTGCAGGTGCTGCTCGAGCCAGAGCACACTCTCGGCGTCGAGGTGGTTGGTGGGCTCGTCGAGGAGGAGCAGGTCGGGCTTCTGGAGCAGCAGCTTGCAGAGCGCGACGCGGCGCTTCTCACCGCCGGACAGGTGGGTGACGAGTTCGTCCCCCGGGGGGCACTGCAGCGCGGCCATGGCCTGCTCGAGCTGGGAGTCGAGGTCCCACGCGTCGGCGGCGTCGATGTCCTCCTGCAGGGTTCCCATCTCGGCGAGGAGCGCGTCGAAGTCGGCGTCCGGCTCGGCCATGAGCGCCGAGATCTCGTTGAACCGTGCGAGCTTGCCGTGGATCTCGCCCACGCCCTCCTGCACGTTCTCGAGCACGGTCTTGCTCTCGTCGAGCTCCGGCTCCTGCATGAGGATGCCGACGCTGAAGCCCGGCGTGAGCTTCGCCTCGCCGTTGGACGGCTGGTCGAGACCCGCCATGATCTTCAGGATCGTCGACTTGCCCGCACCGTTCGGTCCGACGACGCCGATCTTGGCACCGGGGAGGAACGACATCGTGACGTCGTCGAGGATCAGCTTGTCGCCGACCGCCTTGCGGGCGCGGACCATCTGGTAGATGTACTCAGCCATATCGGCCCCAAGTGTAGTGACACCGCCGGAGCACCGCTCGCCCGACGCCGGATCGCCGCTTCCCGCACCTGTACGAACAAGCCTGTTGTTCGCGACACGGACGACGTAGCTTGGCCTCACCCCGCTACCTCGGGCCCGTCGCCCACCACGACGAGGACCAGGATCAGGACCACGGACAGGACGAGGACCATGACCACGCACACGACCACGACCCCGTCGCGGCTCCGCCGCCTCGCACTCCCCTTCGTCGGAGCGATCGCACTCACCGTCGCGCTCATCGCCCCGGTGTCGCCGGCATCGGCCGCCGGTGCCGTGCCGAAGGGCAGCCCCTACCTGCTGTACACGGCGAGCATCAGCGCCAACGGCACGGGCACCGGCTACTCGTCGTACATCAACGTGCACGACGCACACAACAACGCCTACGCGTTCGGGATCCAGTCGGACAAGGGCTCCCCGCAGAGCAAGGGCAAGCCGCGCTACATCTGGGAGCGCGTGCAGAACGGCAAGTTCACCTACGGCTACCTCGGCCCGGCCACCAACAAGCTCACGCCCATCGGCATGCGCTGGTACAAGAACGACGTCGCGACGATGATCGTGAACCACAAGACGATCGGCACCCTCAAGCTCAACCTCGACGGTCGCCTGTTCTTCAACGCCGAGGCCAACGCCCGCCTGAACGGTGACGTCGTGCACTCGACGGTGCAGAACACCCGCATCACGGTCGGTGACCGCAAGTCGAACACCGGCCTGAACGGCAAGTGGGACACGAGCTTCTCGTTCCACGGGCTGAAGGCGAAGCAGACGAACAGCCCGCGGGTGCAGGGCGCCAGCTTCAAGATCGACGGCCGCGTGACCGGGCTGCCCCGAGGCGGCAACTGGGACACCGCCCAGGTCTCCGGCATCGGGATGATCGCCCAGAAGTGGTGACCGACGCGACGCGGTGAACCGCACGCGCACCCGGCGGCCTGACCCGCATCCCGACTCCGGTCGGCGTGCGGGTCAGGCCGCTTCGGCGTCGTGGGCGTGGTCGTCGAGGGGCGGCGCGGGGTCCCAGGGGGCGGCGTCCTGTTCGAGGACGTGCTCGGACGGCCCCGCGGGCTCCTCGCCGTCGCCGAGCGGCGGTGCTCCGTGGACCCCGTCGACGTCGCTGTCACCGTCACCGTCCGGACCGTGCTCGGTCGCCGGTGCGTGGTCGTGCGAGCCGTCCGGCTCCGCCCCGTGGTCGGACCCGTGACCGGCTCCGTGCCCCGCCGGGTCGCGGACCTCGCCGGTGCGGGGGTCCACACCGCGCAGGCCACCCTGCCCCGAGGCGCCGTCGCCGACCTGCCGCGGCACCCGCAGCCAGTTGCTGATCCCCCACGCCAGGTCGTGGCCGATGCCGTCGGCGTCGATCTCGACCGAGGTCCCGCCGCGACCGTCGCGTTCCCACGTGCGGATGCGGACCCGGCCGGCGACGACGATCCGGTCGCCCTTCTTCAGGGACTTGTACACGTTCGACGCGAGCGACCGGAACGCGGTGACGGTGTACCAGTTGGTGGCGCCGTTGACCCAGGCGGCGGTGGCCCGGTCCCAGCGGCGCGAGGGTGAGGCGAGTCGGAGACTCGTGATGGCGATGCCGGTCTCGGTGACGAGGTGCCGGGGCTCGGTGGCGACGATTCCGCAGACGGTGATGATGTCGTTCATGGGTCGATCGTCACGGAGCCCGGGGCCGCGTCAGCGACCCCGGGCTCGATCTGTGGCGTGTGGACCCGATCAGGTGACCTGTGGAGGACGAGTCCCCCGAGCCTCCTGTCCGGACCCGGTCAGTGCGCTCGGAACTCGGGCCGGGCGGCCAACGGTCCGAGCGCGGCATGGACCGCGCCCTTCGCGGACTCGAGGGACGGGTACGGCCCGCCCGCCCGTCGTCGCCCGTAGAGCTCGACCTGGAACCCGTCTGCCGCGCGGTGGATGCTGCCCACCGCTCCGGCCGGACCGATCGCGACCCAGGTTCCCGTGTTGTCCGTCATGTTCGAACCACCTCCTTGTGGCCCTGCCGCCCCGGGGTCAGGACGCCAGGATGTACTGACTGTAGGCCTTCCGCACCTTGTTCACCTTGGGCAGCGCGACTGCGAGGCAGTAGCCCTGTCCGGGGTTCTTCGCGAAGAAGTCCTGGTGGTACTCCTCTGCCGTCCAGAACGTCGAGAGCGGCTCGATGGTGGTGACGATGCCGCCGTCCCAGATGTCCGACGCCCGCTCGATGGCGCGCTCGAACAGCTCGCGCTGCGTGTCGTCGGCCGGGAACATCGCCGAGCGGTACTGCGTGCCGACGTCGGCCCCCTGGCGGTTCAGCTGCCGGGGGTCGTGCAGCGTGAAGAAGACGTCGAGGATCACGTCAGCCGGGATCACCGACTCGTCGAACGTCACCGCGACCGCCTCGGCGTGCCCCGTCGTCCCGGTGCACACCAGTTCGTACGAGGGCTCCTCGACCTGTCCGCCGACGTAGCCCGACACCACGTCCTGCACACCCTGGAGCGTGCGGTACACGGCGTCGAGACACCAGAAACATCCACCTGCGAGCACGAACGTGGTCATGGCCACAACCTCTCTCCGGGCTGCCCGTGCAGCCCCGTCGTTCCTCCACAACAGTGTGCGCGGGGACCCTGTTCCCCAGATCGGACGTTGCCCCTCGGCGTGTCGGTGGTCCCCCGTAGCGTCGGCACCACACCGACCAGGAGGCCAGCGATGCAGACCATCACCGAACCCGCACTGCGGATCCGCACCGTCCCGCTGGCCCGAGCCCGGGGCGACTACCGCATCCTCGACGTCCGCGACGACCTGAGCCGGGTCACCCGGGCCAACGGAGAGATCGTCGGGTACGTCGACCGCATCGACGTCGCCGGCGACACCGCCTACCGTGCCCGCCGGTACGTCGCGACCGAGCGCCGGTTCGTCGAGCTGCCGAGCGTGTGGTCCGCCGACGACGCCGTGGACACCCTGCGCTGGTCATGATGTTCCACATTGGAATCATCTGCACCGGGATGCACGGAACGCCGTCCGGCCTCCCCGACGCCTGACCGTTCCGTGGGTATGGTGCGCGCATGGACTGGTGGAACGACCTGACCGACTGGACTTCGTCCGACACGGGTTGGCGGGTGCTCTCGGGCGCTGTGATCCCCTTCGTCGCCATCGTCGTGGCGGGCGTGATCGCGGCGCTCATCGGGCGCAGCGCGACCAAGCGGGTCGTGGCGCTCCAGGAGCGGGAATCGAAGAACGCGGCCGTCGCCGCGATCCTGACGGCTGCGCGCAAGGCAGCGGCATGGGGATCGCTCGGACACGACGAGCGTGCGTACGCTGACCACCTCGCCGAGGACGCCGACATCCGGCTGCGCCTGCTCCCCGTGCAGGGTGCGCCGCTGGCCGCCAGCTGGGCCCAGCACGAGATCGCCGACATCAAGAAGAACTCGTCGACGTTCAGCTTCCAGGCCGACCAGTCCCTCGCCGAGTTCCGTGACCGCCTGCTCGACTGGCAGGCGCGACCGAGCCGTGCGCGCAAGCTCTTCAAGGCCGACCTCGAGCGCTGGAAGTTCGAGTCCCCGGACCCCGACGCCGACCTGATCAAGCGCCAGCAGGACTGGAACGCCGACCAGGCCGAGCCCCCGCGCACGCAGGCGCAGGCGCAGGCGCAGACACAGGCCCCGGCGCCGGCTGCTCCCGCCGAGCGCCCTACCCCGACGACGACCTCGCTGCGTCCGGCCCAGCGCCCCGCGTCCGCACCGTCGACTCCTCCGGTGCCGGCCGCTGCCGCACCCGGTGCTGCTGCGCCCGCTGCGTCTGCCGGTGCCGCCGGCGGGACGACCCCGTCGTTCTCCGTGAACCGTGGCGCGGGCACGAACCCGAACCGCGGCAGCGCCGACCAGAACGCCACGCGCTCCTTCGGTGACAACACCACCCGCGTCTACGGCGACGACGAGGCTGCACCCCCGGTCCGTCCGGCACTCGGCACCCCGACCTCGCCCGCCCGCTCCGTCCAGGGCCGCGGCACGGACGACACCGAGGTCGTGGACGACGACCGCGCCACGCGGGCCTTCGGCGACGCGAGCGCCACTCGCGCGTCCGGCGACGCCAGCGCCACCCGCGCCTTCGGTGACTCCGACCGCGCTCCGCGGAATGACCGTCCGTCCTCGTCCGACCGCCCCGTCGCGACGCCCACCGCGGCCGACGCCCACGTCAACCGGGCGCCCGCGAACGACGTCCCGCCCGCATCGGCACCCCGGGTCGACACCCCCGGCGCGACGAACACCACGTCCGTCCCGACGCGTCTGAACCAGGCCCCCGCCGAGCCCGCGGACGCGAACGAGACGTCGGAGGCGCCGTACACGCAGCCGATCAGCGCCGCCGAACTCCGACGCCGCGCCGCGGACGACGACGAGTAACCACCCCCACGACGAGAACAGGGCCGCCATCCGGAGAGGATGGCGGCCCTGTTCGTCTTCGGCGCCCCCGGCAGGAATCGAACCCGCGGCACGGTGGGTAGAAACCACCTGCTCTATCCACTGAGCTACGGAGGCGAGCAGCGTCGATTGTAGCGGCGAGCAGCCACCGGACGCTCGATGCGCGCCCCGCCGCGTCGCCGTGACAGGACCCGGCGGTCGCCCAACGGTCGGCCGCCGTCTGCTCCCCGTTCCCCTCCGCGACACCCGCGCTTCGTAGCGTCCGGAGCATGCGCACCACCGGTTCCGTCCTCGCCGTCGTGCCCGCACGTGCCGGGTCGAAGGGGATCCCCGGCAAGAACCTCCGCACGGTCGCGGGCCGTTCGCTGGTCCGTCGGGCGGTCGAGTCGGCACGACGTGCAACGCGCATCGACCAGGTGGTCGTCACGACCGACGGCGACGCCATCGCTGCCGAGGCCGTCGCGGCCGGTGCCGCCGTGGTCCGCCGTCCGGCCGAGCTCGCCGGGGACGAGGCGTCCTCGGAGTCCGCCCTGCTGCACGTCCTCGACGCGATCAGCACGCCGCTGCCCGAGGTCCTCGTCTTCCTGCAGGCGACCTCGCCGTTCATCGACCCGGCCGACCTCGACGCCGCCGTCGCGCGCGTGGTCGACGGGCACGCCGACGCGGTGTTCGCCGCCACGCCGTCGCACGCGTTCCTGTGGCGGACCGCCCCGGACGGCACCGCGGTGGCGGTGAACCACGACGCTGCGACCAGGCCCCGCCGCCAGGACCGGGAGCCCGAGTACCGCGAGACCGGCGCCTTCTACGTGATGCGGACGGCGGGGTTCCTCGAGAACCGGCACCGGTTCCACGGCCGCGTCGAGCTGGCCGTCGTCGACGGCGCCGGCGCGATCGACATCGACGACGAGGCCGACCTGGCCCTCGCCGAAGCCCTCGCCGAAGCCCTCGCCGAAGCCCTCGCCGAAGCGCCCGCACCCACCACGACCCGAGACCCATCCCCGACGCGGGCCACCCCCGCACCGAACGGAGCACCATGACCGTCACCATCGGTACGTCCACGATCGGCGCGGGCCACCCCGCGTACCTCATCGGCGAGATCGGCCTCAACCACAACGGCGACGTCGACATCGCGAAGCAGCTCATCGACGTCGCTGCCGACGCGGGCCTGCAGGCCGTGAAGTTCCAGAAGCGCACTCCCGCGATCTCCACGCCGGAGCACATGAAGAACACCCCGCGCAGCACCCCGTGGGGCGACATGACCTACCTGGAGTACCGCTACCGCGTCGAGTTCGACCGCGACCAGTACATCGAGATCGGCGACCACGCGACCCTCCGCGGGCTCGACTGGTTCGCGTCGCCGTGGGACGAGCCGTCGGTCGACTTCCTCGAGGACCTCAACGTCGTCGCCTACAAGATCGCCTCGGCGTCCGTCACCGACCTCGGCATGCTCGCCGCGGTCGCCGCGACCGGCAAGCCCGTCATCCTGTCGACCGGCATGTCCACGCTCGAGCAGATCGACGCCGCCGTCGAGGCCCTCGGCACCGACCGCCTCGTCCTCATGCACGCGACGTCGACCTACCCGCTGCCGGCCGAGGAGGCGAACCTCCGCATGATCGACACCCTCGCCCACCGCTACGCGGGCGTCCCCGTCGGGTACTCCGGCCACGAGCCCGGCCTGCAGATCTCCATCGCCGCGGTCGCCCTCGGTGCCACGGCCGTCGAGCGCCACATCACGCTCGACCGCACGATGTGGGGCTCCGACCACGCCGCGTCGCTCGAGCCGCACGGCCTGAAGACGCTCGCCCGTGACATCCGCATCATCGAGACCGCCCTCGGCGACGGCGTCAAGAGGATCTTCCCCGGCGAGCAGGCACCGCTCGCGAAGCTGCGTCGCGTCGGCGCGTGAGCGGATGCAGTCCCCATCCGACCGCCGGCGAGCAGGCACCGCTCGCGAAGCTGCGTCGCGTCGGCGCGTGAGCGGAGCGCACGTGACCGGCCCGGTCGACGGGACCCGTGCCCTGGACGGGCGGGGTGACGGTGGTGCGCCGACAGACGGACTGGAGGCGCGCCTCCCGTCCGGCACGTCACCACGCGTCCGACGCGTGGTCGGCCTGGTCGACACCGACTCGTTCGCGAAGTGGGGCGCCCACCTGCTGGCGAGCGCCCCGGCGGACTGGGACCTGGAGCTGCGCACCGTGGCGACTCCGCGGTCAGCGAGTCCGAAGCAGCTGCGGTCGGCGTTCCGCGGGCTGGATTGGCGCCTCGCCCACCTGCACCGGGAACCGCCCGCGCCGAAGGACGTCGACGCCGTCGTCGAGGAGCTCCGACAGGAGCCGCCGGACGCCGTCCTGGTGTCGTTGATCGGACCGGTGGCCGAGCTCGTGATCGACGAGGTGCACCGGCGGATCCCGGACCGGCCGGTGCTGGTGTCGGGGCTGCCGGGGATCTCGTTCCCGTCCAAGTGGAAGGGCATCTTCTTCCGTGCCCGGGCCGACCTGTTCGTGCTGCACAGTCACCGCGAGGTCCGCGCGTACGAGGAGATGGCGCGCGAGGGTGGGGTCGAGCCGCACTTCGCGCTCGCCACGCTGCCGTTCGCGCGGGGTGCTGGCGCGAACGGCGGTGCCGGCGCGACCGGCGGTGCCGGCGCAAGCCATGGTGCGGGCTCGACGGGCCGCGACGCCGTCGTCTTCGCTGCGCAACCGAGTGTGCCGTTCGAGCGGGCCGACCGGGCCCTCGTCGTGCGGTGGCTCGTCGAGACGGCGCGGGCGCACCCGGAGTGGCGCGTCGTCATCAAGACGCGCGCTGCGGCCGGTGAGCACCAGACGCACCGCGAGGACCACCCCTACCCGGACCTGGTGCCTCCGGACGTGCCGACCAACCTCGTGGTGGAGAGCGGCCCGATGGCCGAGCACCTCGACCGTGCGGTGGCGCTCGTGACGATCAGCTCGACCGCGGTGCTCGAGGCGGCGGCGCGAGGCGTGCCCGCGCTCACGCTGACCGACTTCGGGATCGGGCGGCACCTGATCAACGAGGTGTTCGTGGGGAGCGGCCTCGAGGGTGACGCCGTCGACCTGGTCGACGGACGGTTCGGTGTCGTCCGGCCGGAGTGGATGCGGGACAACTACTTCCACCCGGCCGCGGAGGACGACTGGCAGCACCGGCTCGTGGAGCTCATGGCCCGACGGGACGCCGGCACGTTGGTGGACCGGGCACCGGCACGGCGGAGTCGCGGTGGGGTGCTGCGACGCGCGTGGGAGCGGAAGAACGCCCTCGGTGGGGCCGATCGCAGTCCGCTCGGGCTGGTGGCACTGGGCATCGGGGCGCCGATCCGGGGCGCGAAGCGGCTGGCGCGACGCGTGCGGGCACTGGTCGATCCGCCGGAACCCGTGGTGGTGGCGGCGCCGACGTCGCAGCGTGCGGGGGCGTGGGCCGCTGTGCCCGCGCCGGGGACCGCCGCTGGGACGGCTGCGGCTGCGGCGGCGGCTGCCCCGGCCGCGGCGGCCGCGGCGGCGGCGGCCGCGGCGGCGGCTCGTTCAGAGCGCCTTGGCCACCGCGAGCAGGAGTTGGTCACGGGTCGGGACGCCGGGTGAACGGAAGACCTCGGTGCCGTCGTCCTGCCGCACGATGATCGTGGGCGTGGACCGGATACCGAGGTCTTCCGCGTCGTCGGGGTGTGCCGCCACGTCGCGTTCGGTCACGGTGAGCCCGGGGACGAGCGCCGACGCCTCGGCCGACACCCGGCGGGCGGCGGCACACGGCGCACAGAAGGCGGACGTCCAGAGGTCGAGCTGCATGTGGTCCTGCAACGCGGCGGGTGGGGGTTCTACTCCCGGTCGAACTCGCCGCTGCGGTCGCCGCGGTCCTGCAGGTCGTCGACCGGGTCGGACTCGCCGGGCTCGTAGGTGAACTCGACCGAGATCTGGTCGAGGACCTGGCGGGACTTGGTGGCGCGGTAGGTGAAGGCCGTCTGCAGGCCCTCGACGTCGGCGAACACCGTGACCTCGTCGTCCAGCGCGTCGCTCGTGGCGGTGCGGGTGTCGGTCGTGCCGTCGAAGGGACCGCCGTGGAAGATCGCGGTGTACTCGTCGCCTTCGTGGATGGTGATGTCGCTCATGCCTCCCTTCTACCAGGCGGCGGCTGGTGCAGTGTGTCCAACCCGTCGTTGCGCTATGCATAGCACGGCTATATAGTTCAGCTATGGAAACACCGCGTGAGCAGACGATCGAGACCCTCCTCGTCTCCGTCAACCGCCTGATCCGCAGCGCCGTCCAGTCGACGGGCAACACCACGTCCACCGCGGTCTGGCGCACGCTCGGCATCCTCGAGACCGACGAGCCGCTGCGACTCGGTGAACTGGCCACCGCCTCCCGCGTGGCGCAGCCCACCATGACCCGACTCGTCGCCGGCATGCTCGCCGACGGCCTGGTCAGCCGCAGCGTCGACCCGGACGACTCCCGCGGGCAGCTCATCGAACTCACCGAGGCCGGACGCGAACGGCTCGCTTCCTGGCGCTCCACCCTCACCTGCACGGTCGGTCCGTTGTTCGCCGACCTGACCGACGACGACTGGGACGTCCTGCACCACGCGGCGAACCTGATCGCCCAGCGCACCCGGACAACCCCCAACGGAACGGAGATCCCCGCGTGAACGCCCACGCACCCGCCGGCCAGTCCGGCTCCATCCTCAAGCAGTCGTCCGCGGTCTGGGCGATCGCCTTCGCCTGCGTCGTCGCGTTCATGGGCATCGGCCTCGTCGACCCGATCCTCCCGGCGATCGCGGCGTCCCTCAAGGCGACCCCCGCGCAGACCGAGCTGCTCTTCACGAGCTACCTCGCCGTCACCGGCGTCGCGATGTTCTTCACCAGCTGGGTCTCCAGCCGCATCGGTGCGAAGCGCACCCTGCTCATCGGACTCGCCCTGATCGTGCTCTTCTCGGTACTCGCCGCGACGTCGAACAGCGTGTGGAGCATCATCGACTTCCGTGCCGGCTGGGGCCTCGGCAACGCGCTCTTCATCTCCACCGCGCTCGCGACCATCGTCGGGGCAGCGTCGGGCGGCACCGCCTCGGCGATCATCCTGTACGAGGCAGCGCTCGGCCTCGGCATCGCCGTCGGTCCCCTCGTCGGAGGTCTGCTCGGCTCGGTGAGCTGGCGCGGCCCGTTCTTCGGCGTCACGACCCTGATGGCCGTCGCGTTCATCGCCATCGTCGCCCTGCTGAAGACCGGCAGCCTCGAGAAGCCGACGCCGACGAAGCTCTCCGCACCCTTCCGCGCCCTGACCCGTCCGGCACTCGCCGCCCTCGCCGCGACCGCGCTGTTCTACAACATCGGATTCTTCGTCCTGCTGGCGTACACGCCGTTCCCGCTCGGCTTCGGCGCACTCGGCATCGGGTTCACGTTCTTCGGCTGGGGTGTCGGTCTCGCGATCACGTCGGTGTGGGTCGCCCCGATGCTCACCGCCCGTCTCCGGCGGACGACGGTGCTGAAGATCGCGCTGCCCCTGCTCGCGCTCGACCTGTTCGCCGCGGCCCTCGTCGTGCGGTCCCAGGTCGGCCTGATCATCTGCGTCGTCATCGGCGGCCTCGTGCTCGGTGTCCTGAACACCGTGCTCACCGAGTGCGTCATGGAGGCCACCGACCTCCCCCGCTCCGTCGCCTCGAGCGCCTACTCCGCCGTCCGCTTCATCGGCGGCGCCATCGCCCCGCCCGTCGCGACCCTGCTCGCCGACGCGTACTCCCCCTCGGCCGCCTACGTCTTCGCGGGCGCATCCGTCGCGGTCGCCTTCGTCGTGATCCTCTGCACCACCAGGGTCCTGCGCCGCGTCGACGACGGTCCCGAGCCGGAGCGCGTCGAGGCCGAGGCCATCACCGCCGGCGAAATGGCCTAGCCGCCGGGGTGCGGGGGGCGCGGGGGCGCCTTCCCCCTTCTTCGCTTCTCCACGAACGGGCGAAATGCCGGAGTGTCCCCCGTGGGCACCCCGGCATTTCGCCCGTTCGTGCGTCCGCGCGTGCGCTCGCTCGCCCCTCGTTCCACGCCCCACCCGCGAGCGGGCGAAATGCCCGGCCTCGACCGCAGAGCGAGTCCGGCATTTCGCCCGCTCGTGCGGGGCTGGCCAGAACCGTGCGGTAGGCGGGGTGGAGGGCGACCGCCTGGAGGCGCGGGGCGGCCTGCCGGGGTCGCCACGGGCCTCCAGGCGGTCGCCTATACCGCGTGCGGCTCGCGTCCCAAACGAGCGGGCGGAACATCCGGGTCCGTCCGCAGGGCGACCGCGGCATTTCGCCCGCTCGGCTGGACGCGGGCGGGCGGAGCCGCGACCGGGGCGCGACCGCAGCGCAACCGCAGTCGGCGAGCGGGCGGAATACCGCGGTCCGTCCGCAGGGCGACCACGGCATTTCGCCCGCTCGTGGTGACGAGGCGGGATGGGTGCGGCAGGCGGGGTGAAGGGCGACCGCCTGGAGGCGCGGGGCGGCCTGCCGGGGTCGGGGCGGGCCTCCAGGCGGTCGCCTGCACCGCATGCGGCTCGCGTCCCGGACGAGCGGGCGGAATGTCCGGGTGCGTCCGCAGGGCGACCGCGGCATTTCGCCCGCTCGCGGAACGGGCGCAGCGGCACGTACGGGACGCACGCGGGGCGGGAATAGGATCGGGGACATGGCAACCGCGAATGACCGCCTCGTCTGGATCGACTGCGAGATGACCGGCCTCGACCTCGAGGTCGACGAACTCGTCGAGGTGGCCGTGGTCATCACCGACTTCGACCTCGAGCCCGTGCACCCCGGGTTCGACATCGTCATCAAGCCGGACCAGTCGGCGCTCGACAACATGAACGAGTTCGTGACGAACATGCACGTCACCTCGGGGCTCATCGACGAGATCCCGAACGGCGTGAGCCTGGCGGACGCCGAGTACCAGGTGCTCGAGTACATCCTCCAGCACGTCCCCGCCGAGGGCTCCGCCCCCCTCGCCGGCAACACCATCGGCACCGACCGTGCGTTCCTGTCGAAGTACATGCCGCGCGTCGACGGGCACCTGCACTACCGCAGCGTCGACGTGTCGAGCATCAAGGAACTCTGCCGCCGCTGGTTCCCCCGCGTGTACTTCAACGCACCGGAGAAGCACGGTGGGCACCGGGCCCTCGCGGACATCCTCGAGTCGATCCGCGAGCTCGAGTACTACCGCCGCGCCGGCTTCGTCGCCGAGCCCGGCCCGAGCACCGACGACGTGCGTGCCGTACAGGCCGACGTCGTGGCGAAGTGGGAGTCACGGCTGGCGCAGCCCGCGGCCGAGTAGTGACACGGGTGGTCCGCACCCCGTCCCGCATGTACTACTATTGAGTGGTCGCGCCGGTCAGCCGGTTCGAACATGGTGGATATAGCTCAGTTGGTAGAGCGCCTGGTTGTGGTCTAGGAGGTCGCGGGTTCGAGACCCGTTATTCACCCCAGTCGAGGGAGAGTCCTGTTGCGTGTGACGCAACCGGGGCTCTCCCTCAGTGTTTTTCTGGTCGCCTCCGGCGCCGTGCGGCTTCGCCGCGAGTGGTCAGCCACGAGTAGTGAGCCGCGAGTGATCAGCGCGGTGTGGGACGATCCACCCGTGATGGAGATGTCCGCCGACGCGTTCGAGCAACTCGTGACCGACGAACTCGACCTGCTCCCCGACGAGATGGTCGACGGGCTCGACAACGTGGTGTTCGTCGTCGAGGACGAACCGGAGAACGGCGAAGAGCTCTTCGGCGTGTACGACGGCATCGCAGCCACCGAGCGCGGGCAGTACGGCTTCGGCGAGCTGCCCGACCGCATCGTGGTGTTCCGCAAGCAGCACCTGGCCGAGTGCGACACCGTCGAGGAGCTCAAGGACGAGGTGCACACCACCCTCGTGCACGAGATCGGCCACTTCTACGGCATCGACGACGAGCGGCTGCACGAGCTCGGCTGGGCGTAGCGGCCAGCGACGCGCACCCGGCGGGCGGCGGGCGGCGGGCGGCGGGCGGCGCCCGAGTTTCGGGCTCAGCGACATTCCTCGGGCCCACGAGCGCGAGAACTGTCTCTCACCGCGAAAAGTCGCGGCGCAGCAGCCGCAGCCGCCGCCGCCGCCGCAGCCCGCGCACCCGCACCCACACCGGCCCGCACCTCAGAACCGCGTCGGCCCCACCTCGTGGTACTTCTCCCACGCCCTGTCTCTTATACACAT
>NZ_QKSU01000012.1:0-115585 GCF_003234665.1 Curtobacterium sp. MCLR17_059
CGCCCCGACCCCCACCCCCGAGGCGCAGCCCACGACCGACGAGGTCACGCCGAACGAGACGCCGATCAACGTGTACGTCGATGGAGCCGCGGACGCGATCGGTCAGCCGGGACAGCGGTTCGAGACGTCGATCTTCAACGTCAAGAACGTGAGTGGCTTCACGATCCCGAGCCGTTCGCTCGACTTCCACTGGACCATCACCGGCCCCGCAACCTTCACACGCGGACGACCGCCGTTCTCCGTGGCGAACTCCGGCACGGCGAACGTTGCGAACTGCACGTTCACGTCCTCCACGCAGACCGACTGCCTCGGCGGGAACCCCCAGCCACTCAACACCGGAGGAGCGAACTTCAACCACATCCGGGTGCCGATCACCGTCGACGTTTCCGCTCTGCCGGGCGACGTCATCACGGTGCACGGCTCGTTCGCCCCGAACGCCGCCACCGACTACGTGAACTCGAGCGAGCAGACGACATCGACGTGGAAGGTCACCATCCCGCTGACCGCCGCCGTCATCGACGAGCCGACCGCAGCCGTCGGGCCGAAGCCGACCATCACCGGCCAGGGCGTCCCCGGTGGCACCGTCGACGTGGCCGTCGGTGACCGGGCGCCGGTGAACGTCCCCGTCGGCGATGACGGCACCTGGTCGCTCCCCGTCACCGAGGCGCTGTCGGAGGGGTCGGTCACCGTCACCGCCGTGCAGCACCGCAACGGCTTCACCGCCGACCCGACCACGGCGACCCTCGACGTCGACGCCACCGCCCCCGACGTCCCGATCGTCGACGACCCCGGCACCCTCGCCGACCCGACCGGACCCATCACTGGCACCGCCGAGCCACGCGCCATCGTCATCGTCCGCGACCCCGCCGGCAACGAACTCGGCCGCGATCGTGCGAACGAGGCCGGCGACTTCTCCGTCCGTCTCGACGCACCGCTGCCCGAGGGTGCGACCGACCTCGTGGTCGTCGCCGCCGATGCGGTCGGCAACGAGTCCGGCCCGGCGACCGCGACCGCGGTCGTCCCGGACACCACCGCGCCCGATGCTCCGGTCGTCGAGCGCCAGGACTTCGCGACCCCGACCGGCCCGGTGGTCGGCACCGCCGAGCCCGGCTCCATCGTGATCATCCGCGACCGGGACGGCGACGAGATCGGGCGCGGCGAAGCCAACGACGACGGCGACTTCTCGGTCGAGTTGGACGAGCCACTGACCGAGGGCGACCACGGCCTGGAGGTCGTCGCGCAGGACGACGCCGGCAACGAGTCGGCTCCCTCGCCCGTGACCGTCACCGCACCCGACGTCACCGCCCCCGACGCACCGATCAGCACGACCCCCGAGTTCCTCGCCGACGGCACCGGCCCCTTCACCGGGTCGGCCGAACCCGGTTCGACAGTGATCGTGCGCGACGCCGACGGCAACGAACTCGGCCGTACCGAGGCCCGCGACGACGGGCAGTTCACCGTCGTGCTCGACGAGCCGCTCGACGACGGCGCGCACGACCTCGAGCTCGTCGCGCAGGACGAGGCCGGCAACGTCTCGTCCCCGACGCCGGTCACGGTGGACGTGGACGACGACGCTCCGAACGCACCGATCGTGACCGGACCGACCGACCTCGCTGACGGCAAGGGACCCATCACCGGGACCGCCGAACCGGGCTCGACGGTCATCATCCGTGACGAGGACGGCAACCAGATCGGCCGCGGCGAAGCCAACGACGACGGGGACTTCTCGATCGAACTCGACGAGCCCCTCGACGACGGCGACCACCACCTCGAGCTGATCGCCCAGGACGACGCCGGCAACATCTCGACCCCCACCCCGGTCACCGTCGACGTCGACACCGAAGCACCCGACGCACCCGTCGTCGCCAGCCCCAAGGACCTCGCTGACGGCAAGGGGCCCATCACCGGGACCGCCGAGCCCGGCTCGACCGTGATCATCCGTGACGAGGACGGCAACGAACTCGGCCGCGGCGAAGCCAACGACGACGGCGACTTCAGCATCGAACTCGACGAACCGCTGACCGATGGCGACCACAAGCTCGAACTCATCGCCGAAGACAAGGCCGGCAACGAGTCCAACCCGACCAACACCACGGTCGACGTCGACACCGAAGCACCCGACGCACCCGTCGTCACCAGCCCCAAACACCTCGACAACGGCAAGGGACCCATCACCGGGACCGCCGAACCGGGCTCGACGGTCATCATCCGTGACGAGGACGGCAACCAGATCGGCCGCGGCGAAGCCAACGACGACGGGGACTTCTCGATCGAACTCGACGAGCCCCTCGACGACGGCGACCACCATCTCGAGCTGATCGCCCAGGACGACGCCGGCAACGAATCCAACCCGACCGACACCACCGTCGACGTCGACACCGAAGCCCCCGACGCACCCGTCGTCACCAGCCCGTCCGACCTCGCTGACGGGACCGGCCCCATCACCGGCACCGCCGAGCCCGGCTCGACGGTCATCATCCGCGACGAAGACGGCAACGAACTCGGCCGCGGCGAAGCCAACGACGACGGCGACTTCTCCATCGAACTGGACGAACCGCTGAACGATGGCGAGCACAAGCTCGAACTTGTCGCCCAGGACGGCGCCGGCAACACCTCCGAAGAGACGACGACCACCGTCGACGTCGACACGAAGGCACCGACCGCACCCGTCGTCACCAGCCCGCCCGACCTCGCTGACGGGACCGGCCCCATCACCGGCACCGCCGAGCCCGGCTCGACGGTCATCATCCGCGACGAAGACGGCAACCAGATCGGCCGCGGCGAAGCCAACGACGACGGGGACTTCTCGATCGAACTCGACGAGCCCCTCGACGATTGCGAGCACAAGCTCGAACTGATCGCTGAAGACAAGGCGGGCAACACCTCCGAAGAGACGACGACCACCGTCGACGTCGACACGAAGGCACCGACCGCACCCGTCGTCAGCAGCCCCTCCGACCTGAGCGACGGCAAGGGCCCGATCAGCGGGACCGCCGAGCCGGGCTCGACGGTCATCATCCGCGACGAAGACGGCAACGAACTCGGCCGCGGCGAAGCCACCGACGACGGCGACTTCTCCATCGAGCTCGACGAGCCCCTGGACGACGGCGAGCACAAGCTCGAACTGATCGCGCAGGACAAGGCCGGTAACGAATCTGCCCCGACCGACGCCACGGTTGACGTCGACACCGAAGCCCCCACGGCACCGGTAGTGACCAGCCCCAAGGACCTCGACAACGGCAAGGGCCCGATCACCGGCACCGCGGAACCCGGCTCGACGGCCATCATCCGCGACGAAGACGGCAACGAACTCGGCCGCGGCGAAGCCAACGACGACGGCGACTTCTCCATCGAGCTCGACGAGCCGCTCGACGACGGCGAGCACAAGCTCGAACTGATCGCCCAGGATGACGCCGGCAACAACTCCGAAGAGACGAAGACCACCGTCGACGTCGACACCGAAGCGCCCACGGCCCCGGTCGTGACCAGCCCCAAGGACCTCGACAACGGCAAGGGCCCGATCACCGGCACCGCGGAACCCGGCTCGACGGCCATCATCCGCGACGAGGACGGCAACGAACTCGGCCGCGGCGAAGCCAACGACGACGGCGACTTCTCCATCGAGCTGGACGAGCCGCTCGACGACGGCGAGCACAAGCTCGAACTCATCGCCGAAGACAAGGCCGGCAACAGCTCCGACGAGACGAAGACCACCGTCGACGTCGACACGAAGGCACCGACGGCACCGGTCGTGACCAGCCCGTCCGACCTCGCTGACGGCAAGGGACCCATCACCGGGACCGCCGAACCGGGCTCCACGGTCATCATCCGTGACGAGGACGGCAACGAACTCGGCCGCGGCGAAGCCAACGACGACGGCGACTTCTCCATCGAACTCGACGAGCCGCTCGACGACGGCGAGCACAAGCTCGAACTCATCGCCGAAGACAAGGCCGGCAACGAGTCCAACCCGACCGACACCACGGTCGATGTCGACACGGAAGCCCCCACGGCACCGGTCGTGACCAGCCCCAAGGACCTCGACAACGGCAAGGGCCCCATCACCGGGACCGCCGAACCGGGCTCGACGGTCATCATCCGTGACGAGGACGGCAACGAGATCGGCCGCGGCGAAGCCAACGACGACGGCGACTTCTCGATCGAACTCGACGAGCCCCTCGATGACGGCGACCACAAGCTCGAACTGATCGCCCAGGACAAGGCCGGTAACGAGTCCAACCCGACCGACACAACGGTTGACGTCGACACTGAAACCCCCGACGCACCCGTGGTGACCAGCCCGTCCGACCTGAGCGACGGCACCGGACCCATAACCGGGGCCGCTGAGCCGGGCTCCACCGTCATCATCCGCGACGAGGACGGCAACGAGATCGGCCGCGGTGACGCCAACGACGACGGCGACTTCTCCATCGAACTCGACGAGCCGCTGACCGATGGCGACCACAAGCTCGAACTCATCGCCCAGGACAAAGCCGGCAACACCTCCGAGGAAACGAAGACCACCGTCGACGTCGACACGAAGGCACCGACGGCGCCCGTCGTCACCAGCCCCAAGGACCTCGACAACGGCAAGGGACCCATCACCGGCACCGCCGAGCCCGGCTCCACCGTCATCATCCGCGACGAAGACGGCAACGAGATCGGCCGCGGCGAAACCAACGACGACGGCGACTTCAGCATCGAGCTCGACGAGCCCCTCGACGACGGCGAGCACAAGCTCGAACTCATCGCCCAGGACGACGCCGAAAACAACTCCGAGGAGACGACGACCACGGTCGACGTCGACACGAAGGCACCGACCGCACCCGTCGTCACCAGCCCCAAGGACCTCGACAACGGCAAGGGCCCCATCACCGGGACCGCCGAACCGGGCTCGACCGTGATCATCCGCGACGAAGACGGCAACGAGATCGGCCGCGGCGACGCCAACGACGACGGCGACTTCAGCATCGAGCTGGACGAACCGCTCAACGATGGCGAGCACAAGCTCGAACTCGTCGCCCAGGACAAGGCCGGCAACGAATCCGACCCGACCGACACCACGGTCGACGTCGACACCGAAGCACCCGACGCACCGGTCGTGACCAGCCCCAGCGATCTCGACAACGGCAAGGGCCCCATCACCGGGACCGCCGAGCCCGGCTCCACCGTGATCATCCGCGACGAGGACGGCAACGAACTCGGCCGCGACACCGCGGACGAGAACGGCGACTTCGAGATCGCCCTCGACGAGCCGCTCATGGACGGGGCGCACGACCTCGAGCTCATCGCGCAGGACAAGGCCGGCAACACCTCCGACGAGACGAAGACCACGGTCGACGTCGATACCGAGGCCCCGGCGGCACCGGTCCTCGAGGCGTTCGACGACATCGTCGACGGCACCGGCGTCGTCCGGGGCTCCGCCGAGCCCGGCTCGACGGTCGTGATCCGCGACGCCGACGGCCGTGAGCTCGGCCGTGGGACCGCCGACTCCGACGGGCGGTTCGCCTTCCGGACGACGGCTCCCCTGGAGCCGGGAGCGCACCTGCTGTCGGTCGTCGCCGTGGACCGCATCGGTCACGTCTCACCGGGCTCGAGCATGCTCGTCACGCTCGTCCCCGAGAGCGAAGAGGGCGAGAACGACGAGAACGACAACGGGGCCGGAACGGGAATCGCGTTCCCGGGGATCGTGGCCCCGGGCACCGGCCCGCAGCTCGGCTCGACCGACGATCGCACCGCACCCGCTCCGAAGACCGACGGAGCCAGCACCACCGGCACCGGCACCGGCACCACCAACCGTGAGCTCGCCTTCACCGGCGTCGAGCTCGGCGGCTGGCTCGCCGCCGCGCTCACCGCGCTCGGGCTCGGCGCCGTCCTGCGCCTGCTCGCGCGCCGACGCCAAGGCGACGTGCGCGGCGACTGAGCCCCGGACTGCGGACTGGAGGCCCGGATCACGTACCCCACGAGGGGACGCGATCCGGGCCTCCCGGCTGTCACGGCGCTGCAGCGCCCCGAGCGCTCAGCCCTCGGTCTGCAACGGCTCCTTCGGCAGCTTCCGCACCTTCGCACGCCGCTTGCGACGCTCCGGGATCATCGACCGCATCTCCTCGAGCTTGCCGAAGCAGAGCAGGCGGTCCCCCGGCTCGAGGGCGACGCCACTGCGCGGGTTCGGGATGACGTTCGAGCCGCGGTGCAGCGTGAGGACCGTGATGTCCCGGTCCCAGAGCCCGGACTCCTTGATCGTCTTGCCGACCAGGTCGGCGTTGGTGTGCACGAGGAGCTCGGCGACGCCGTAGCCGGTCGAGACGGACAGCCGCTGGCGGACGTCGATCTCGGGGAACGCGACCTGGTTCGCGATGAAGTCGACGATCGCACCGGCGATGTCGAGGCCGGTGGCACGCTCGACGCCCTCGAGCCCTGGCGAGGAGTTGACCTCCATGACGAGCGGCCCGTCGTTGCCCTCGAGCATGTCGACGCCGGCGACCTTGAGGCCCATGATCTGCGCCGAGCGGACGGCCACCGCCTCGTACTCGGGCGAGAGCGTGACCTTCTCGACGGTGCCGCCGCGGTGCACGTTGGAGCGGAACTCGTCGCCCGAGGCGGTCCGACGCATCGCCGCGACGACCCGGTCACCGACGACGAGGGCCCGGATGTCACGACCGCGGCTCTCGGCGATGAACCGCTGGATCAGGACGTTCTGCTTCGTGGAGTGCAGGGTCTCGACGATCGACTCGGCCACCTTCGCCTCGGGTGCCAGGATCACGCCGATGCCCTGCGTGCCCTCGAGGAGCTTGATGACGACGGGCGCGCCGCCGACCCGTTCGATCGCGCCGCGCACGTCGTTGCGGCCGGCCACGAAGGTCGTCGCCGGCATGCCGATGTCGTGCCGCGACAGGATCTGGTTGGCCCGCAGCTTGTCGCGCGAGTTCGTGATGCCGTTCGCCGTGTTCGGCGTGTAGACGTCCATCTGCTCGAACTGCCGCACGACGGCGGTGCCGTAGTAGGTGATCGAGTTGCCGATGCGCGGCAGCACCGCGTCGTAGTCGCTCAGCAGCTTGCCGCGGTAGAGCAGGTCCGGATCGTCGCCGGACAGGTCGATCGCGAAGCGCAGGGTGTTGAGCACCTTGACCTCGTGACCGCGGTCGAGTGCCGCTGCGCGGAGGCGCTGGGTCGAGTACGCCTGGGGCGCGCGCGACAGGATGGCGAGTTTCATCGAGGGGTTCTCCGCTGGGTCGGATCGACGGCGACGCTCCATCAAAGCATGCGGACGTGGCCACGGAGCATGCGACAGGATGGGCACATGGCCCGAGCTCCGAAGTCCTCCGACAGCGGGCTCGTCGTCGCCGGGTGGCGGGAGTGGGCGGGACTGCCGGACCTCGGCGTGCCGTGGATCAAGGTGAAGCTCGACACCGGCGCCCGGAGCTCCGCGTTGCACGCCTTCGACCTCGAGGAACTGCCCGGCGAGCGGGTCCGGTTCTCGCTGCACCCCTGGCAGGACACCGATGCCGACGCCTCCACCATCGAGTGCGACGTGCACGACCGGCGCATCGTCCGCAGCTCGACCGGGCACACCCAGGAGCGCATCGTCGTCCGCACGCGGATCGCGTTGGCCGGGCAGGTCGTCGAGTCCGAGGTCACCTTGAGCAACCGGGACCAGATGGGGTTCCGGATGCTCGTCGGTCGCGAGGCGCTCCGGCAGGGCTTCCTCGTCGATCCTGCACGGTCCTTCATGGCCGGGCGGGCTCCGAAGGAGATCCGGCGCCGCAACCGCGGTCGCGCCTGAGCGCTCCTGGGCACGCGGCACGGGCCGTTGCGGTGACCGGTCGACGGCCTGGAGGCGCGGTGCGGGGCCGCCACGGGCCTCCCGTCCGCCTGGACGCGCGTCCAGGGCGCGGGCCCGGTCAGTGACCGAGGTGGCGGCCGAGGAAGGCGAGCTGCCGGGGCGCCAGGCGGCGCCAGTAGCCGTGCGTGTGGGCGCCGGGTGCGAATCCTCCGGCCGGAGGCGTGTCGAAGCCGTCGACGTAGGTGTGCACCGCCGGCGCGAACCCGTCACCGTTGCCGCAGTCGACGCGGACGGCGACACCGTCCAGGGCGCGCTGCCGCCCGAGGACCGTGTTCGCGCGGAAGTCGGCGGCGTCGTCGAAGGCGCCGCGGGCGGTGTCGGCGGCCGACTTCCAGAGCGCGGGGCTGATGGCCGAGACGGCCCGGACGCGCGAGGCGCCGAGGACTCCGCCGAGCCGAAGGGCGCCGAAGCCACCCATCGAGTAGCCGGTCAGGGCGAGGCGGTCCGTGTCGAAGCCGCGGCGGGCGATCAGGGGCAGGAACTCGTCGACGACCATCGCGGCGGGGTCGTCGCCGTCGGCACGCCGGTGCCAGTAGCGGTTGCCGCCGTCGATCGAGGCGATCGCGAACGGGGCTCCGCCGTCGGCGACGTGCGCCGCGAGGAACCGGTCGTAGCCCAGGCTCCGCCCGAAGAACGAGGTGTGGTCGTCGCCGTAGCCGTGCAGGGCGACCGCCACCGGTAAGGGGGTGTCGGACGCCGGTGCCGCGATCGTCCACCCGACGGTGCGGCCCTTCCGCGCTGCCGACACGAAGGTGCCGGAGGTGGTGGGGACCGGCTGGACGTCGGGGACCGTGCCGTCGGTGCCGTCCAGACCGAGGACCCGGTACAGGGTCGAGCGCCCGGGCAGCAGGCCGAGGTTGATCCCCTCGGCCACGGCTCCCGCGGCGACGACGCCCGTGCCACCGATCAGCAGGGAACGGCGGGTGACCGTGGCAGCACGCGATCGGGTCATGTGGTGGGCGCCGTTCCGTCTGGGGTGTGTTCCCGGATGAGGGACGCGGCGACGGACCGTGCCGTCGTCGTGTCGAGCGCGGGGTCGCGCAACCGCATCGCAAGGTAACCGGAGACGATGAGCAGCAGCTGGTCGCCGAGGACCTCGGCACGGGGACCGACCACCGGCACCGCCTGTGCCACGAGCCGCCGGCGCAACGTGGTGGTCTCGAGGTCCAGGACCTGCCGGACCTCGGCGGGGGCGTCGGCGTACTCGGCGGCGGTGCCGAGGAAGGCGCACCAGCGGGAGCCCGTGGGCGTCGAGCGGTAGTCGTCGAGGGCGTCGAACACCGCCAGGAGTCGGCCCAAGTCGTCCCGTCCGGCGGCGACCGCACGGTCCCAGGTGGCGATCCAGTCCTCGTGGCGACGGGTGAGTGCCGCGGCGACCAGGGACTCCTTGCTCGCGTAGCCGCGGTACAGGGTGGCCGTCGAGACCCCGGCCCGTTCGAGGACGGCGTCGATCGGGGTGGCGGCGATGCCCTGTGAGAAGAAGAGCTCCTCGGCGGCGTCGAGCAGCCGTTGCTCGGTCCCTGGGCGCATCACCATGAGAGCACCCTAGGCTCTGAAAAGTGAAACGATCGTTTTCGTTACGACATCGACTGCTCCTGGTGAGCGGACTCGGCCTGATCGCCGCCACCTACGGCCTGGTGCGCCTGGCGTACGGGCTGTTCCTGCCCGACGTGCAGCGGGACCTGGGGCTCCGGGCAGACGCCGCCGGGTGGGTCTCGTCGGGTGCCTCGGCGCTGTACTGCGTCGGTGCGGTCGCCGGCTTCCTGCTCGCCGCACGGATGCCCCGCGTGCTCGTCGCGGTCGCGACCCTGGTGGCGGGGGCCGGTGCGATCGCCATGGCGACGGCCGGCGGGGCGCCGGCGTTCGGCCTCAGCGCCGTGGTCGCGTCGGCGGGCGCCGGACTCGCGTCGCCCGCCCTCGTCCGGATCGTCGCGGCGCAGGTGCCCCAGGCGCTGCAGGGCCGCGCGCAGGCGATCGTGAACGCCGGCACCGGCCCGGGGCTCGTGGGCGCCGGCGTGCTCGCACTCGTGCTGCTGCCCGACTGGCGGACGGCTTGGGCGGTGTCCGGGGTGTTCGCCCTGGCCGTCGGAGCGCTGCTGCTCGTGGCGTCCCGCGGCGGGACTGCTGCGTCCCGGTCACCGCTGCCCGGCGCTCCCTGGTTCGCGGAGCACCGAGGGGTCCTCGTGCTGGCGCTGCTGTTCGGGGCAGGGTCTGCCGTCGTCTGGACCTACGGACGTTCGGCGCTGGTGGAGGCCGGTGCGTCGGTCGTCGTCTCGGTGTCGGCCTGGATCGCGCTCGGGATCGGCGGAGCGGCCGTCGTGGTCACCGCGCGTTGGACGAACGGACTGCGCGCCCGGACGCTCTGGGCGGTCACGGCGGGGTCGGTCGCCGTCGCCGTCGTGGTGCTGGGGGCAGCGCCGGAGTCGACGGTCGCGGCACTGCTGGCGTGTGCCGTGTTCGGCTGGGGCTACACGGCGGCGACCGGGGCACTGATCGCGTGGACGACCGAGATCGATGCCGAGCGTTCGTCGGCGGGCACGTCGATGCTGTTCGTCGCACTCGTGCTCGGACAGGCCGTCGGCGCTGCGGCTGCCGGAGCGCTCGTCGGTGCGATCGGGTTCGTCGCGACGTTCGTGGTCGGGGCGGGTGTGACCGCGGCGAGCGCCGTCCCCGCGGTGGCCCGTCGGCCGAGTGGGGTCCGTGCCGTCAGAGCAGCGGGCGGAGCTCGATCTTCCGGTTGCACGCCTGCGACGCCTGGTGCGCCACCCGGGTCGCCGTCTCGGCATCCGGGAGGTCCATGACCCAGAACCCGGCGACGTACTCGTCGGGGTCGGGCCGGTTCGTCGTGTCGACCGCGCCCCCGCGGGCGTCGACCACGGTGGCGTCGGCTGGCGCGGAGACCCCGGCGGCGAACACGATCGCGTCGCCCATCCGCTCGTTGAAGGCGTCGACCGCGGCGGCTTCGGCGTCGGTCGCGGAGTACGTGTTGCCGACGGCGGCGGCCTGACCGTCGTCGATGACGTTGACGAGGAACTGCATGGCGTCTCCCCTGCTCGTTGGCGGGAGGCTACTCCTGGTCGAGCGCACCCAGTAGCGTTTCCTGCATGGGGACGACGGCGGAGTGGTCGCGACTGCCGGTGGGGCGGCACGAGTACCGGCAGGACACGGTGCTCGCAGTCGTGCTGGCCGGTGGGCTCGCCGTCACGACCTTCTTGTACGGGTCGGCCGGTACCTACGGCGACGACCAGGCCGCCTGGTGGGTCTCGGCGCTGATGATCGTCGCGAACGCCGCCCCGATCGCGTTCCGCCGACGGTTCCCGATGTCGGTGGCCCTGGTGTCGGCGCTGGCGTTCGCCGCAACGCAGCTGCTCCAGGTGCCCGAGGTCTTCCTCGTCAACTTCACGCTCTTCATCGCGCTGTACACGGTGGGTGCGTGGTGCTCCGACCGGGTGCGGGCCGAAGCGGTGCGCTGGGTCGTCATCGGTGGCATGTTCGCGTGGCTGTTCGTCGCGATCTCGTTCGGGTGGGCGTCGCCGAACGCGCTGCCGAACGACACGGACTCCCCCGTGGCGCCCTACGTGGCGATCTCGCTGCTCAACATCGTCATCAACGTGATCTACTTCGGCGCTGCCTGGTACGCCGGCAACCGCGCCTGGGCCTCCGCCGTCGCACGACACGAGCTCGCGGAACGCACCGCCGAACTCGCCGCCGAACGGGAGCGGTCCGCGGCCCAGGCCGTCACGATCGAGCGGGTGCGGATCGCCCGCGAGCTGCACGACGTGGTCGCCCACCACGTCTCGCTGATGGGTGTGCAGGCGGGTGCTGCACGGCGCGTGATCGGCCGCGACCCCGCGCAGGCCACCGCCTCGCTCGGGGTGGTCGAGGAGAGCGCCCGCACCGCGGTGGAGGAACTCCGGCGGATGCTCGGCACCCTGCGCTCCGACGACGACGCGTCCGGCCTCGGGACGGCCGGTGGCGACGGCCCGAGCACCGAGGGCATCACGCGGATCGCCGAACTGGCCGAGTCCGCCCGGGTGGTCGGCCACCCCGCCGAGTACGTCGTCGTGGGTGACGAGCGCCCGGTGCCGCCGACGGTGGCCGCGGTGGCGTACCGGATCGTGCAGGAAGCGGTGACGAACATCCTCAAGCACGCCGGTCCGACCGCCCGCGCCGACGTCCGGCTGCGGTACCTGGACGACGGCGTCGAGGTCGAGGTCACCGACGACGGGCTCGGTGCCCGTGCCGCCCGGAGCACCTCCGGCAGCGGCCTCGGACACGTCGGGATGCGGGAACGCGTCGCGGCCGTGGACGGACGGATCGAGATCGGGCCACGAGCCCGGGGAGGCTACCTGGTGCGGGCATGGCTGCCGACGACCTGACCATCGTGCTGGCCGACGACCAGGAACTCGTCCGCGCCGGGTTCCGCGTGATCCTGGAGTCCGAGCCCGGGTTCCGTGTGGTCGGCGAGGCCGCGGACGGCGCCGGGGCGGTCGAGGCCGTGCAGCAGCTCCGTCCGGACGTGGTCTGCCTCGACGTGCAGATGCCGGGCGTCGACGGGCTCGAGGCCGCGCGGCGGATCGCGGCGCTGCCGGACCCGCCGGCGGTGCTCATCCTCACCACGTTCGACAGCGACGACGCGCTGTTCCAGGCGCTCGAGGCGGGAGCGAGCGGGTTCCTGTTGAAGAACGCCTCCCCCGAGAGGCTGATCGACGCCGTGCTGACCGTCGCCGCCGGGGACGCCCTGCTCGCGCCGGACGTCACGCGCCGGGTGATCAGCCGGGCGACGGCGTCGGCTGCGGTGCAGCCCTCGGCGACGAGCACCGCGACGACTGCGACGGGCGACGACGCACTCGCCGTGGCCGGGCTGACCGAGCGGGAGACCGAGGTGCTGCGGCTCCTCGCCCGGGGCCTGAGCAACGCGGAGATCGCCGGCGAGCTCTACGTCGGGGACGCCACCGTGAAGACCCACGTGTCGAACGTGCTCCAGAAACTCGCACTGCGCGACCGCATCCAGGCCGTCGTCTGGGCGTTCGAGCACGGCGTCGCCGGCTGACCGAGCCGAGCAGAACCCGCACGAGCTGAACAAGCCCGCACGGTGCCGAGTTCGCAGACATGGCCGCACCGTGCGCCTTCGTTCAACCCGTGCAGCGTTGACCGCACCGTGCCGCGCCACCACAACGCACCGAGCAACCAAACCCGCACGAGCTGAACAAGCGCGCACCGTGCCCACCACCGCACCCCACGCCCGCACCGTGTTCGTTCAACCCGTGCGGCGTTGACCGCACCGTGCGCCGCCACAACGACGCACCGAGCAACCAAACCCGCACGAGCCGAACAAGGCCGCACCGTGCCGACCCGCACCCAGCGCGCGCCGCGCCACCCGGCCCGCCGGGCCGACGCGCGCTCCTCCCCCACGCGGTGGAGCCGACCACCCACCCAAGTCCCGCCTGGCGGCGGAGGCGGGGCGTGCCTCCCGGCCAATAGCGTCGGACGCAGCGACGACCAGCGTCGCGACGAAGGGGAACGACATGCTCACCATCGAAGGGGTGACCAAGCACTTCGGCGACCGCCGGGTGCTCGACGACGTGGGGTTCACGGTCGGCAGCGGCCGCCTCACCGGCTTCGTCGGCGGCAACGGTGCCGGCAAGACCACCACCATGCGCATCATGCTCGGCGTGCTCCAGGCCGATGCGGGCACGGTCTCGATCGACGGCACCGCGGTCCGTCCCGCCGACCGCCGCCGCTTCGGCTACATGCCCGAGGAACGCGGCCTGTACCCGAAGATGCCGGTGGCCGAGCAGATCACCTACCTGGCCCGGCTGCACGGCGTCGACAAGCGCGCCGCGACGACCCGCACCGGCGAACTGCTCGAACGCCTCGAACTCACCACGCACGCCGGCGACCCCGTCGAGAAGCTCTCGCTCGGCAACCAGCAGCGCGTGCAGATCGCAGCGGCGCTGGCACACGACCCCGAGGTGCTCGTGCTCGACGAGCCGTTCTCGGGCCTCGACCCGATGGCCGTCGACACGGTGCTCGGTGTCCTGCGCGAGACCGCGGCCCGGGGCGTCCCCGTGCTGTTCTCGAGCCACCAGCTCGACGTGGTCGAGCGGCTGTGCGACGACGTCGTCGTCATCGCCGGTGGCACGATCCGCGCCGCCGGTCCGCAGGAGGAACTCCGCAAACAGGCCGGTCCGGCCGCGTGGGAGCTGCTGGTCGACGGGGACGTCGCCTGGCTCCGCGACGAGCCGGGTGTGGCCGTGCGGGAGTTCGACGGCGGGTACGCGGTCTTCGAGGCCGACGCCGCCACCGCCCAGCGCGTCCTGCAGCGTGCCGTCCAGCACGGCACCGTCGGGTCGTTCTCGCCGCGGGTGCCGCGGCTCAGCGAGGTCTTCCGGGAGGTCGTCCGATGAACAACTCCTTCGTGCAGGCCGTGCGGCTCGTCTCCGCACGTGAGATCCAGGCACGCATCCGCAGCAAGGCCTTCGTGGTCTCGGCGCTCATCCTGATCGGCATGGTCGTCGCGTCGATCGTCGTCGGCGGGATCGTGAGCAAGGCCACCGCCGACGACACCACCCCGGTCGCGGTCGTCGACGGCGTCTCGCTGCCGACCACCAGTGGGCTGGACGTCACGCAATCGGCATCGGTCGACGACGCCGAACGGCTCGTGACGAAGGGCGACGTCGACGCGGCGATCGTGCCGTCGGACGACCCGCTCGGCTACAAGGTCGTCGGGCTCGACGAGGCACCGTCCGAGGTCGTCTCCGCGTTGAGCGTCACCCCGCGCATCGAATTGCTCGACCCGGACGCACTGCCCGGTGGCCTGGTGTACCTCATCGCCATCGCGTTCGGCGTCGTGTACTTCGCGTCGGCGGTGACGTTCGGCCAGTCGATCGCGCAGAGCGTCGTCGAGGAGAAGTCGACACGGGTGGTCGAGATCCTGATGTCCGCGATCCCGGCCAGGGCGCTGCTCGCCGGCAAGGTCCTCGGCAACAGCATCATGGCCTTCGCCCAGATCGTCGCGGTGGCCGTCGCCGCCATCGTCACGTTGGCGGTGACCGGCCAGGACAACATGTTCGCGATGCTCGGCCCGAGCATCCTGTGGTTCATCGGCTTCTTCGCGATCGGGTTCGTGCTCCTCGCGTCGCTGTTCGCCGCGGCGGCCGTGCTCGTCTCCCGCCAGGAGGACGTCGGCAGCGTCACCACGCCGGTGATGATGCTCGTGATGATCCCGTACTTCCTGATCATCGTCGCGTACGACAACCCGACGATCCTCGGCATCATGTCGTACGTGCCGTTCAGCGCCCCGATCGGCATGCCCATGCGGATCTTCCTGGGGACCGCCGAGTGGTGGGAGCCGATCCTGTCGCTCGTCATCGTCGCCGCTTCGGTGGTCGCGGTCGTGGTCATCGGTGCCCGCGTCTACGAGAACGCCCTGCTCCGCACCGGCAGTCGCGTGAAGCTGTCGGAGGCGCTGCGCGGCTGACGCCGCCAGGCCCGGCAAACCCGGCAAGCCCGGCAGACCCGGACTGGAGGCCCGCCCCGCGTGAGCAGATCTGCTCACCTGGGGCGGGCCTCCAGTCCGTTGCCCCGCGCCGGTCAGGCGGTCAGGGTCGCGAAGGCGGACCGGTGCCAGACCAGCGGGTTGTGCGCGAAGTCGGACATGAGTCCGAGCACCCGGAGCACCACGATGTCGTGGTCGCCGGCCGGGTAGGTGTGCTCGACCGAGCACTCCAACCAGATCGGGGCCCCCTGCAGGAACACCGCACCCGTCTCGGCGACCGTCGTGTCGACACCGACGAAGCGGATCGACTTGTCACGCGAGGCGAGCTGCCGGGTGACCTGCGCGTGCCCCTCACCGAGGATCGAGACACCGATCGTGCCGGCGTCCCGGAGCACCGGCCACGTGGTCGACGTGTGCTGCACCGCGAACATCACGAGCGGCGGGTCCTGCGAGACGCCGACCGTGAACGAGGACGCCACGAGCACGGTCGGTTCGCCGTCCACGACGGCGGAGAGCGCGGCGACGCCGCACGGGAACCCGGAGAACGCCTGCTTGAGCGCGGACAGGTCCGGGGCCTCGGTGGAGTAGGGGCTGATCATGACGCGGTTCCTTCCTGGTGGACGGCGGCCGCACCGAGGACGACGTCCTGCCAGCGGGCGAGCCACACGTCGGTCGATGCGGGGTCCGAGTACTGCTTGTCGTTGAGGTACAGGGCGGGTGCGACGACGGTCGCGCCGAGTTCGACCAGCACCGGTTTGAGGAAGACCTCGGGGGCGAGGGCATGGGCCGGGCCGGCACCGAGCATGAGCGGCACCGCGACGACACCGGCGAGTCCGTCGCCGGTACCGAACTGGTCGAGGAACAGCTTGAGCACGCCGGTGTACGTCGCCTTGAACGTCGGCGACGCGACGACGACGAGGTCCGAACCGGCGACGGTCCGGACGGCGTCCGACACGGCGGCGTCACCCCAGCCGAGCAGGCCGGCACCGAGGTCGATGACGTCGACGACGTGGTCGGGGGCGCGGCCGGTGAGCCGTTCGAGCACGACCGTCGCAGCGTCGAGCGTCCGTGAGGCCGGCTTGGGGTTGCCGGCGACGACGGTGGTGATCATCGGGGTGCTCCTGTCGGTGGGCGGGTGGTGGGTGCTTGGTGCAGTCCACCGCTCGTTCGTTTCGCCGCCGTGCCGCGTCCGTATCGGGTGGGTTACGCCAGCTGCGCCTGCTCCGTGGCACCCGAATGTCCCGGTCAGCGGGGCTGCGCGTCCGGGTCTCCCGGCCATTCCGCCAGGCACGGTCCTCGCTGACCGCACGGAATTGTGAGAGCGCCGTTTCCGGAAGTCGCCTCGGATGGGTCCGGCGTGTTTCGCCCCGCCGTCGCCGGCCCGTCACCGCCCGGATCCGCCCCTGCTCGCGGGTCGGTGGCGCAGTCGTCCGCCCCGGATCGGCGGGGCGGACGCCCCTCGGCGTCGGGCGCCGCAGGTGGCCTAACACCAGCGAAACAAACGCCTAACAGGACCGTTACCGGGCGACCGCCTGCCGGTGCCCCGCGGCCGTTACATTCGCATCAGCCCCACTGCAGCGGCCGGCGTCACCGGCGATCCGCCGCCCCGCCGCCGCCCGGTCCGGCTCCCTGCACGTCCTGCCCCGCTCCGCGGGGCCTTCGTCGTACCCGCCGCAGCTCCCCCGTCCCCGCTCCGGTTCCCCGTCCCCGCACCTTCCCTGCTCCACCCGTCCAGGAGGTCCCCGACCGATGTCGTCCCCCGCACCGTCCCGAACGCGTCCGTCGCGTCCCGCGCTCCTCGCCGCCGCACTCGCCGGCGTGCTGCTGCTGTCCGCCTGCTCCGCCACCTCGACCGCGTCGACGAGCTCCGGTGACGACACCGCCGGTGTCGAGCACGCCACGAGCCAGATCAAGGCCGCCAGCGTCGACCCCGAGTTCACCTTCGAGGGCGCTCGCTTCGACATGTCGGGCATCGCCGGCAAGACGATCTTCAACATCCCGAACTCGTCCGCCGTCCCCTTCATCACCGCGGTCGACGAGGCCGGCGAGAAGGTCGCCGAGCAGTACGGCGCGAAGTGGATCGAGTACACGAACCAGGGCACGCCCACCGAGCACTCCGCCGGCATCGACCAGGCGATCAGCCGCGGAGCCGACATCATCGTGCTGGCGCAGGGCGTCAACGGCGAACTGATCGTCCCGGCGCTGAAGCGTGCGAAGGCAGCGGGGATCCCCGTGCTGATCAGTCACACCTACCAGACCGGGCAGGCGCTGCCGGACCAGCTGCAGGACCTCGTCGCCGCGCAGGTGACCGCCCCGTTCCACGAAGCCGCCAAGCTCAACGCCGACTGGGCCATCAAGGAGACCAAGGGCCAGGGCGACGTCCTCATCATCACGTCGTCCGAGGTGCCGCCGT
The DNA here is from genome assembly GCF_003234665.1 of Curtobacterium sp. MCLR17_059. Classification (NCBI taxonomy): domain Bacteria; kingdom Bacillati; phylum Actinomycetota; class Actinomycetes; order Micrococcales; family Microbacteriaceae; genus Curtobacterium; species Curtobacterium sp. MCLR17_059. Next base: position 17,758 of record NZ_QKSU01000012.1, read on the forward strand.
CCGACGGCATCGTCAAGGCGATGCAGGACGAGTTCGAGGCGCAGTGCGACGGCTGCAAGGTGAAGGTGACGAACGTCCCCGTCGCCGACTGGGCGACGAAGATCTCGTCGACCGTGCAGTCCGCCGTGCAGTCCGACCCGAACCTCGACTACGTCCTGCCGGTCTACGACTCGATGACGCTGTACGTCGAGGCCGGCGTGACCGCTGCCGGCAAGACCGGCCAGGTCTTCACCTCCTCGTACAACGGCACCCCCGCGGTGCTGAAGATCCTGCAGGAGGGCAGCGTCCTCACGATGGACATCGGCGAGAACATGGAGTGGCTCGCCTACGCGACGCTCGACCAGGCCGGCCGTGTCCTGACCGGCACGCCGATCATCGAGGACGGCGACGAGAAGACCCCGCTGAAGGTCTTCACGAAGGACAACGTCGACGAGACCGGCACGCCGCCGGCGCCGAGCAAGGGCTACGGCGACGCGTACAAGACCGGGTACGAAGCGATCTGGGGCGCGGCCGAGTGACCGCCACCCAGGAGGCACGGCTCGGCTCCGCATCGTCCGCTGCGGTCGTCGGGTCCGGTGCGGACACCGCGTCCGATGCGGTCATCGGGTCCGTCGCGGACACCGCGCCGGTCCTGCGGATCAGCGGGCTCACGAAGCGCTTCGGCGGGCTGACCGCGCTCGACGACGTCGACCTCGAGGTCCTGCCGGGCCAGGTGCACGCACTGCTCGGCGAGAACGGCTCCGGCAAGTCGACCCTCATCAAGATCCTGTCCGGCACGTACGCGCCGGAGCCGGGCGCGACGATCGAGGTCCGAGGCGCCCGGCTGCCCCTGCCGGTGCCTCCCGGGTACTTCCGCCGCGTCGGGATCAGCTTCGTCCACCAGGACCTCGCACTCGTGCCGTCGCTCGGCGTGACCGAGAACCTGCGGCTCGCGACCGTGGTGGCCGGACGCGGACCCTTCGTCCGCTGGGGCGCCGAGCACCGTGCCGCGGCCGAGCTGTTCGCGCGGTACGGGGTCGACATCGACCCACGAGCACGGATCGACGAACTCACCGACACCCAGAAGGCCCTCGTCGCGATCCTGCGGGCCGTCGCCGAGCTGGGCGACGACCGGGCGCTCATCGTGCTCGACGAGCCGACGGTCTTCCTGCCGAAGGAGGACGCCGACCTGCTGTTCCGCGTCGTGAAGGACCTCGTCGCGGACGGCCGCACCTCGGCACTGCTCGTGTCGCACGACATGTCCGAGGTCCTCCAGCACGCCGACCGGGTCACCGTCCTGCGGGCGGGCCGGGTCCAGGCGCATCGGGACACCGCCACGACGACGGCGGACGAGCTCGTCTCCCTCATCGTCGGACGCGGACCGGACGGTCCCGCTGCCAGGACTCCGCGCCCGGCGACCACCGGCGACGCCGTCGTGACGGTGCGGGACCTCCGGGTCGGTGTCGTCGACGGTCTGTCGTTCGACGTCGCGGACGGCGAGGTCGTCGGCATCACCGGGCTCGCCGGCTCCGGTGTCGAGGACGTGCTGCCCGGCCTGTACGGCGCACGGCCCGCGACCGGCTCGCTCGCCGTGCGGCACGACGGGGCGACGCCCGCGCCGGTCGACCTGGCACGGGTGACGCCCGGCTCGTCGATCGCCCGCGGCGTCGTGTACGTCCCCGCGGACCGCAAGCGCGAGGGCGGGGCACTCACCCTGTCCGTCGAGCAGAACGTCACGCTCCCCGTCCTCGGGAAGCTCCGCGGACTGCTCGGCCTGTCGCCCGCAAGGGAACGCGCCCACGTCGCGGGACTCGTCCGCGACTACGACGTCCGGCCCGCCGACCCGGCCGCCCTGTTCGGGACACTGTCCGGCGGCAACCAGCAGAAGGCCGTCCTGGCCAAGTGGATGCAGGACGACCCGAGGCTCGTGCTGCTGCAGGAACCGACCCAGGGCATCGACGTCGGGGCCCGCGCCGCGATCTTCTCGATGCTCCGCCGGAGTGCGGAGCAGGGCGTCACGATCGTCTGCGCCTCCACCGACTACGACCAGCTCGCGCAGGTGTGCGACCGCGTCGTCGTCCTCGCCCACGGCCGCGTGCACGACGTGCTGACCGACGATCGCATCGACCGCGACGCCATCGCGGCCGCCGTCGTGGCGAGCCTCGTCGACGACGCCCCGGCGTCCCCCGCCGTGCCCTCCTCCCCCGATGCCTCCTCCGCAGTCAAGGAGAACGCCTGATGTCCACCACCGCCGACCCGGTCCTCGAGACCTCGATCGTCCGTCCGACCCGCCCGCGCTTCTCGTGGGGGCACACCGAGCGGTACGCGCTGCTCGGCGCCTGGCTCGTCATCGTCATCGCGTTCAGCATCGCGCTGCCCGACACCTACCCGACCCTCGGCAACCTGCAGAACATCCTCGGATCACAGTCGGTGCTGCTCATCCTGGCGCTCGGGTTCCTGTTCCCGCTCACCGCGGGCGAGTTCGACCTCTCCGGCGCCTCGACGATGTCGCTCTCCGCCATGACCATCGCCGTGCTCAACGCGAAGATGGACATCCCGCTCGTGCCCGCGATCGCCGCCGGCCTGGTCATCGGCGTCGTCGTGGGTCTGGTCAACGGCCTGCTCACCGTCGGGTTCCGCATCGACTCGTTCATCGTCACCCTCGGCACGTCGACGTTCATGATCGGGATCATCCAGTGGATGAGCGCGTCGTCGTCGGTGACGGGCATCGACCCGGCGCTCGTGCAGGCCACCGTCGGGTGGCGTGGGCTCGCGGGCCTGCCGCTCGCGTTCGTCTACGGGCTGATCGCCACCGTCGTCGTCCTGGTCGTGCTGAGCGCCACCCCGGTCGGCCGGCGACTGCTGTTCGTCGGCACCGGCCGCACCGTCGCCGAACTCTCCGGGCTGAACGTGCGACGGCTGCGGGTCGGCGCGTTCGTCGGCGCGGGGCTCACCGCCGCGGTCGCCGGGGTCGTGTACGCCGGCACCCTCGGTGGCGCCGACCCGTCGAGCGGACAGTCGTTCCTGCTCCCCGCGTTCGCCGCCTGCTACCTCGGCGCGACCGCGATCGTCCCCGGCCGCTTCAACGCGATCGGCACCTTCATCGCCGTGTACTTCCTGTTCTCCGGAGTCGTCGGCCTGCAGATGCTCGGCGCCGACAACTTCGTGCAGCAGCTGTTCTACGGCGGCGCCCTCATCGTCGCCGTCGCCGTGTCGCAGACCATCCGGCGGCACTCCGTCGCGACCGCCGCCAAGGCCGCCGCGAAGCGTTCCTGACCCCCCTCCCTCGACACCCACCACAGAAAGCGAGTCCCCCATGGACATCGGCGTCTTCATCCCGATCGGCAGCAACGGCTGGCTCATCTCCACCACGTCGCCCCAGTACAAGCCGTCGTTCGACCTCAACCTCGAGATCGTGCAGAAGGCCGAGTCGTACGGCTTCGACTTCGCCCTCTCGATGATCAAGCTGCGCGGCTTCGGCGGCCCGAGCGGCTTCTGGGACGAGAACCTCGAGTCCTTCACCCTGATGGCCGGTCTCGCTGCCCGCACCGAGCGGATCCGCCTGTTCGCGACGACCGCCGTCCTGACCATCCCACCGGCGATCGCGGCACGCATGGCGGCGACCGTCGACTCGATCTCGCACGGTCGCTTCGGGCTGAACCTGGTCGCCGGGTGGCAGAAGGCGGAGTACGACCAGATGGGCCTCTGGCCGGGCGACGAGGTGCACTTCAAGCGCCGCTACGCCTACCAGACCGAGTACATGCAGGTGATGAAGGAGCTGTGGGAGACCGGCCGGAGCGACTTCCACGGCGAGTACTTCCAGATGGACGACTGCCGGATGCTCCCCCGGCCGACGTCGCACATCCCGATCGTCTCGGCCGGCCAGTCGTCGCAGGGCATGGCGTTCGCCGCGGAGTACTCGGACTACAACTTCTCGATGGGCGTCGGCGTGAACACCCCGACCGCCTACGCCGAGCAGAACCAGGCGCTGCTCGAGGCCCGCGAGAAGACCGGCCGCGACGTCGGCTCCTACGTGCTCTTCATGGTCATCGCCGACGAGACCGACGAGGCCGCCCAGGCGAAGTGGGAGCGGTACAGCGACGGGGTCGACGTCGAGGCGATCGCCTGGATGACCGGCCAGGCACTCACCGACGCCGAGGGCGAGGAGGGCAACACGGCGAAGCGGATCTCGCTGCCCGAGGGCGCCGTGAACATGAACATGGGCACGCTCGTCGGCTCCTACGAGCACGTCGCGGCGATGCTCGACGAGGCCGCGGCGGTCGAGGGCACGAAGGGCATCATGCTGGTGTTCGACGACTTCCTGCAGGGGATGGACGACTTCGGCACCCGCATCCAGCCGCTGATGCGCACCCGCGAGGGCGTGGCGTCGGCTGCTCCGAGCGCGGTCACGGCATGAGCGCCGCAGCGAGCCGTCCGGTCATCGAGGTCGCGGTCGTCCAGGCCGGCGAGGTCCCCGCCGACCACGACGTCGCCCTCGACGAGCTCATCGCCCTGTTCGAGGAAGCCGCCGTCGGCGCCGATCTCGTCGTCTTCCCCGAGCTCTGCACCACGCCCTACTTCTGCGGCGTGGTCAACGACAGCCGGAAGTCCTGGGCACAGCCCGTCCCCGGTCCGGCGACCGCCCGCTTCACGAGTGCGGCGAAGCGTCTGGGCACCGCCGTCGCCTTCGGTCTCTACGAGGACGCCGGTGGGGCCCAGTACAACAGCGCGGTGCTCATCGACGCCGACGGCACGCTCGTGCCGGGCACCGACGTGCACGGCGACCGTGTGGCGTCGTACCGCAAGACCTCGATCCCGACGAACGCGATCTCCGACGTCGACGAGAAGCACTACTTCGAAGCCGGTTCCGGACCGGTCGTGTTCGACGCCCTCGGCACCCGCTTCGGCATGCTCATCTGCTACGACCGGAGCTTCCCGGAGTACTGGCTCGCGTCACGGGCCGCCGGCGCCGAGGTGATGCTCGTGCTCGTGTCCTCGATGGGCTTCCGCGAGACCCTGTTCACCCAGGAACTGCAGGTCCGCGCGCTCGAGACCCAGACGTGGGTCCTCGCCCCGAACCGCGGCGGCGAAGAGACCGTCGACGGCAAGACCGTCAGCTACTTCGGTCGGTCCTCGGTCGTCTCACCACGGGGTGACCTGGTCGTCTCGGCCCCCGCCCACCAGGCGGGGCCGATCATCAGGGCCACCATGGACGTCGGCGAGGTCGCGGCAGCCCGCCGGGACTTCCCGCTCGGACGTGACCGGCAGCCCGGGGTGTTCCGGTACCTCGCCGACGCCCACGCAGCGGCGGCGGTCCCCGCGTGACGGACGTCGCCGCCCTGGTCCGCGGCACCATCGCACCGCAGCTCGACCGCGCGCTGGCCGCGAGCCGGGCGAACCCGTTGCCCGCCGCCCCGTCGGCGCTGCCCGCGGAACCGGCCCACAGCGCGCAGCTGTTCGGCCGGCTCCTCGACGCAGCGGTCGACGGGGCCCCGGCGCCGACCGCTGCCGGTCCGGACGACGACCTGGCGGCGTCCCGGGCAGCCGCCGACCCCGCCGCCGCCTCGGTCGTCGAACTCCTCGCCGCGTACCGGTCCGGCACCACGACCCCGTCCGAGGTCCTCGCCGCACTCGCCCCGCACTGGACGAGCGACGACGTCTGGTCCGACGCAGTCCTGCGCCTGGTGCACGGGGCCGAGGAAGCCGCCGCCGAGTCCACCCGCCGCTGGGCGGACGACGACGCCCGGCCGCTCGAGGGGATCCCGTTCGCCGTGAAGGACATCATCGACGTCGCGGGGACGATCGTCACGAGCGGCTCGCTCCAGACCGGTGACCGTGTGGCCCCGGCCGACGCCACCGTCGTGGCCCGGCTCCGCTCCGCCGGCGCGATCCCGGTGTTCACGGCGGCCACCACCGAGTTCGCCTTCGGCGGGCCGCACAACGCCCGGTACGGCGCCGTGCGGAACCCCTGGGACCCCGAGCGCTGGACGGGTGGCTCCTCGACGGGGTCGGGTTCGGCGCTCGCTGCCCGGATCGTCCCGCTCGCGCTCGGATCGGACACCGGCGGGTCGATCCGCGTGCCGTCCGCCCTCTGCGGGACCACCGGGATCAAGCCGACCTACGGGCTCGTGCCGCGCACCGGGGTCGCGAGCCTGTCGTGGACCCTCGACCACGTCGGACCGATGGCACGTTCCGCGGAGGACCTCGCGCTCGTCCTGCGGGTCATCGCCGGCTCCGACGGCCAGGACCCGACGACGTTCCCCGCCGTCCCGCTCATCGAGGCCGCGCCGGAACGGGTCGAGGGGCTCCGGATCGGGGTCCCGCTCGGCTGGTTCACCGAACGCGTCGACCGTGCGGTGCTCGAAGCACACGCCGCGGCGGTCGAGCGGTTCCGCGAGCTCGGTGCGACGCTCGTGCCGATCGAGTTCGACGACCTGGAGTCGATCGACTCGGAGTGCTGGACGGTGTTCTACGGTGAGCTCGCCGCGAACCAGGAGGCCAACGCCGGCACGGCCGACCTGTTCGACGCCGGGACCCGCGCCCGGTTCGACGTGTCGTTCCTGCCGACCGCTGCCGACTACCTCCGGGCACTCCGCCGTCGCCCGCTCGTGCAGGCCGCGATGGTCACCCGGATGGACGAGGCCGGCGTCGACGTGGTGCTCACCCCCGGGATCGGCGCCACCGCCCCGCGACTCGACGACCTGACGATGTCGGTCGACGGCGAGCGCTTCAACCTGCACGACGTCATCCCCCGGAACACCCGGCTGTTCGACTACGTGGGGTTCCCCGCGCTGATGATGCCGGCGGGCACCGCGCCGGACGGTCTGCCCGTCGGCGTGCAGCTCGTCGCGCGGCCGTGGGACGACCGCCTCGTGCTGTCCGCAGCGGCCGCCTTCCAGCGGACCACGACGCACCACCGCAGGGTGCCGTCGTCGTCCGCCGTGCGAGGGCCGAGCGATCGGTAGCCGCACCGTCGACGACGGCGCCGCCCGACGACGCGCCTGGCAGGTGCTCTGCGCGTCGAGCCTCAGCGTCGTCCTCGTCTTCATCTCCTCAAGCGCACTCCTCATCGCGCTCCCCGACGTCAGCCGTGACCTCGACGCCAGCGCCGTGCAGTCCAGCTGGGTGCTCCTCAGCTACATGCTCACCACGACCACCCTCATCCTGGTCTTCGGGCGCATCGCCGACCTGGTCGGTCGTCGCCGCCTCTACATCGCCGGGATCCTCGTCTTCCTGCTCGCCTCACTCGCGTGCGGCTTCGCCCCGGACGCGGCGGTGCTGCTCGGCGCCCGACTCGTGCAGGGCGTGGGTGCGGCGGCGATCGTCACCAACACGACCGCGCTGCTCACCGATGTCTTCCCGGAGTCGATCCTGTCGCTCGGCCTCGGTCTGAACGCCACGGTCGCCGCGGTGGGGCAGGTCATCGGTCCGGTCGTGGGCGGCCTGGTCACCGAGTCGTTCGGGTGGCGCTGGATCTTCCTCGCCGGTGTGCCGATCTCACTGGCCGGACTCATCTGGTCGCTCCGGTTGATCCCGCACAGCACGCGCCCCCGTTCCGGCGAGCGCCTCGACGTGCCGGGGTCGGTCCTGTCCGTCGCCGCCGTCGGACTGCTCGTCGGTGCGGTCTCGACCGGCGGCTCGGTCGGTTGGTCGGCCGTGCCCGTCGTCGCGATGACCGCCGGCGCGGTCGTGCTCGGCGGTGTGTTCGTGTGGACCCAACGCCGGGTCGCGCACCCCCTGGTCGACCCGGCGATCTTCCGCGACCGCACCACCATCACCCTGTTCTCCGCCGCCGGGCTGTGCGCCCTGTCCAGTTACGCACTGGTCCTGCTGGCTTCCCTCTCGTTCCAGGCGGTCGACGGCAAGGACGCCGTCGACGCCGCCCTCTGGGTGCTGCCCACGCCGATCGGCACGACGGTCGCGGCGGTGAGCGCCGGGTTCCTCGCCCGCCGGGTCGCCGCGCGGACGCTGTCGACCATCGGCATGCTCCTCATCGCGCTCGGCGCCGCGGTGCTCGCGGTGTCCCTCGCCGACGGCGACGCCTACGCCGTCACCGCCACCGGCCTCGGCGCGGTCGGGGTCGGCACCGGCGTGTTCATGACGCCGAGCACGTCGGCACTGATGACCCGCGTCCCGGAGCACCGCCGCGGCATCGCGAACGCCATCCGTTCGGCCCTGCAGAACGCCGGTTTCCTGTTCTCGACGGCGCTCGGCCTCGCGATCGCGACGGGCGGCCTGTCCGCGGCCCAGGCGGCTGCGGCCTACGACGGCAGCCTGCTCAGCCTGCCGTCCGGCGACGTCCAGGTGTTCGTCGACGGCGTCCGCGCCGCGGCGCTGACGTTCGCCGGCTGCGCGGCCCTGGGGGCGCTCATCGTCGCGTTCGGTCCGTTCGGGCCTCCCGACCGGGAGGCGCCACTCCGGCCCGACAGGTCGGGCCGATCCCCGAGCCGGGGGCGTCCACGTGACCGTCCCCACCCTGGCAACGACCACCCACGACGGAAGCAGGACGCCATGACCGACGACCACCAGGACTACGCGGCAGCCGGCTTCACCGGCACGCTCCGCCCAGGACGACGCGCTGCGCTCGTCGTGGTCGATCCGGTCCGCGCCTACGTCGACCCCGACTGCGGGCTCTACGCCGGCGTCGAGGAACCCGTCGAGCGGATGCGGGAGCTCACCACCGCTGCCCGCGCCGCCGGGGTGCACGTGGCGATCACGACGATGGCACTCTCCGCCGACGGGTCCAACGCCGGCGTGTTCTTCCGCAAGGTGCCGGCACTCGCTGCGTACCTGCCCGGCGCGTCGACCGGAGCGTTCGTCGACGGGCTCGAACCCCTCGACGGCGACACCCTGGTGCCCAAGCAGTACCCGAGCGCGTTCTTCGGCACGTCGCTGGCCGCCGACCTCGTCGCCCGCGGCGTCGACACGCTCTTCATCGCGGGGCTGTCGACGAGCGGGTGCATCCGCGCGACGGCCACGGACGCCATGCAGCACGGGTTCGTCCCGATCGTCGTGCGCGAAGCCGTCGGCGACCGGTTGCCGAGCGTGCACGAAGCCAACCTGTTCGACATCGCCGCCAAGATCGGCGAGGTCTGGCCCATGGACCAGGTCCTCGAGCACTGGGACGCGGCATGAGCACCACGACGCGCATCGAGGCGCCGGTCCGGGGCCGGCCGCGGAGCGCTGCCGTCGGCGAGTCCGTGTACACCGCGTGCGTCGAGATCCTGGCCGAGGGCGACCCCCGCGCGTTCACGATCCGGGCCGTCGCCGACGCGGCCGGCGTGGGTGCGGCGACGATCTACCGGCGGTGGTCGAGCAAGGAGGTCCTGCTCACCGAGACCGTGATCCGGCTGATGGAGGAGCACATCCCGACGGTGCAGGACGCCCCGATCGCCGCGGGTGTCCTCGGGCTCACCCGAGGATGGGTGCACGCCCTCGTCGCGACGCCGGTCGGTCGGGCGCTCCCGCTCATCGTGGAGACCGCGTCGCACGAGCCGCGGGTCGCCGAGGCCGTCGCCGAGTGGCACCTGGACCGGCGGCTGCGGGTGAACGCGATGCTGCAGCGGGCGATGGACGCGGGCGACCTGCGACCGGACGTCGACCTCGGCATCGCCGTGGACCTGCTCGGCGGGCCGACGTTCTACCGACGCGTGTTCGTCTCGCTCGACATCCAGGCGCCCGACTACCCGGTGCGGCTGGCCCGGGAGTTCCTGCGGTGGGCCGGTTGGACCGGCGACCTGTCGACGGTGGGGGTGCCCTCGTGACCGGGACCGTGCCGGAGGGGTTCGCCCCGTCCGCTGCCTGGACCGACATGGGGGTCGGGACGACACCGTCGGCACCGGGTCACTGGATCGGGTTCAACCGACGCTCCGACGCGGCCCGCCAGGTGTCCGACCTGATCCGGGCCGACATCGTCGCGGGGCGGTTCACCGGTCCGCTGCCGTACGAGTGGGAGCTGCTCGACCTGTACGGCACGACACGGAACGTCCTGCGGGCTGCCCTCGCCTTGCTCAAGGAACAGCGGCTGCTCACCCGTGCGCCGCGATCGGGCACGTTCGGTGTGCGGCCCGTCGCCTCGGTGAGCCTGGCCCGCACGTCCGACGAGGTCACGATCTACGGCGAGACGGCCGGGGGCAGCGTGTTCGAGTCGCCCCGGCTCAGCATCGTGCACCTGTGCGTGCAGCAGGTGACCGCGCCGGAGACCGTCCGGCGCAACCTGCAGATGACCGGCAGCAGCGCCTTCTTCGTCGAGAGCCTCATCTCGTTCGACGGCGAACCGAGCCGGGTCCGGACGAGCTGGGTCCCGCACGAGCGCTTCCCCGACCTGGTCGCCGAGCCGCTCACCGAGTACGTGCCGGACGTGCTCGTCAGGAAGGCCGGCGCGCGGCCGGAGGCACGACGGTTGCTCCTGAGCACCGTGAACGCCGACCAGTGGACGGCCGACCTGCTCGACATCGATCCCGGCCAGGCGATCTTCCACATCGAACGGCTGATGTGCCTGGCCGACGGGACACCCGTCGAGTACGGGTTCTCGCGGTACCGCGGCGACCGGGCGGTGATCGACTCCCGGATCACGTGAGGCACGGGCGGGGATCGTCAGTCCGTGCGCACCGAGAAGACGTCGCCCGGTTGGCAGCCGAGCACCTCGCACAGTCGGGTGAGGGTGGAGAACCGGATCGCGCGGGCCCGGTTGTTCTTGAGCACCGAGAGGTTGACGACGGTCACGCCGACGCGGTCGGCGAGCTCGGTCAGGGTCATCCCCCGCTCGGCCAGCAGGTCGTCGAGGTGGCAGACGACCGCGTGGCCGTCCTCCTGTTCCGGGGGCATCAGACCAGCCCGGCCTGGTCCCGCACCATCCGCTGCGAGGCGGTGAGCGCGAACCGGAAGCAGACGACGACGAGCAGGCCGAGGTACACGGGCAGGAACTGGTGGTCGACCACCGGCGTGGGCAGGTACCCGTCCCATCCGAGCCCGGACACGACCCAGTTCCACCCCATCCGGCGGACGAACGACGGCAGGAACCCGGCGGCCAGCACCGCGCCGGCGAGCCAGTCGAGGATCCGGGTGGTCGAGCGGTCGAAGAGCCCGCCGCGTGAGATCTTCCAGGCCACCGCCGCGACCAGGGCGATGAGGGCGCTGACGAGCAGGACCTCCAGCGCGTCGCCGACGCGGATGTACCCGATCGCACCACCCGGCACGTCGGCGATCGGTGCCCGGAGCACGAGTTCGTCGGACGTCACCGTCGCACCACCCGGAGGCTGCGGGACGGCACTGGTCTCGCGGATCCGGATCGGCACGGCCACGGTGCCCGAGGCGATCGAGTGGACGAGCAGGTCGACGTACCGCCACACCACGATCGCGATGCCGATCGCGCACGAGACGACGTAGGCCAGGTAGGAGTTCCGCCCGCGGGGCGGTTCGTAGACGGGCGTGGTCATGGCTGCTTCCCCTGTCGATCATCGATACCATCGAATGTCGATGCAACGATAAACGATAGGTCCGGTGCCGGCAACCCCTACAGCAGCCCGAAGGCCGCCTGCATGCCCAGGCTCGTCCCCGCCACCAGGACCCAGAGCGCGATGCCGAGCAGCATCGGCCGGAACCCGGCACGGCGGAGCGCGGCGAAGTCCGTCGAGCAGCCGATCGCGGCGAGCGCCACCGTGATGAGGAACGAGGCGGCCGTCGCGAACCCCGGCGCCACGGACGCGGGCAGGACCCCGACCGTCCGGAGCAGCACCACCACGAGGAACCCGATCAGGAACCACGGCACCAACCGGAACACACGGAACCCGCGACCCGGCCCCGGCCCCGAGGCGGGGGTGAGCTGCTCGCGGGAGGCGCGGCGGGCCTCCAGTCCGGCCAGCCCGATGACGATCGGGATGATCATCAGGGTGCGCACCAGCTTCACGACGACCGCGGTGTCGGTCGCCTGGCGGCCGTAGACCGTCGCCGTGGCGACGACGGACGACGTGTCGTTCACGGCGGTGCCCGCGAAGACGCCGAAGGCGTGCTGGCTGAGGCCCAGGGCGTGCCCGAGCAGCGGGAAGGCGAAGACGGCCGCGATGTTGCAGAGGAAGATCGTCGACATCGCGTAGGCGACGTCCGCACTGACCGCACCGATGACGGGTGTCACGGCGGCGATCGCCGAGGCGCCGCAGATGCCGGTCCCGACGCCGATCAGGGTGCGGAGTGCGCCCGAGACCCGGAGCAGCCGGCCGATCCCCCACGCGGCCACCAGGCAGACGACGAGCGTCGCGAGCATCACCGGCAGGGTCTCACCGCCGATGCGCAGGACCTCGCCGATGGACAGCTGCGCGCCGAGCAGGACCACGGCGAACTGCAGGACCCGGCTGGACGAGAACTTCACGCCGGGAGCCAGCGCGGCGAGTGTGCCACCGGTGCGACGCCGGACGAGCCACCCGACGACGGCACCGATCAGGACGGCGGGGACGGGACCGCCGACCACCGGGACGACCCGGCCGACGAGGGTGGCGACGATGCCGATCGCCACGGCGAGGGCGACACCGGGGGCGGCGGCACGGACGGACTGCATGGGAACAGCATGTCGCGCTCGCGGACGATCGGTGGCCGCGACGGGCAGGATGGCACGGTGGAGTACTCGGGGGAACGGTGGGTGCAGCGGCTGCGCGACGGGGAGATGCCGAAGCGGGGGCCGGTGCTGCTCGCGGCGGTCGTCACCACGGCGGTGGGGCTCGCCGCGCTCGTCGCCGAGTTCGCGTTCCCGGACTTCCTGCGGGGCATCGACAGCGCCCGGACACAGGGGTCGTTCGTGCTGTGGCCGATCGTGGTCGCGGGGTTCGGGGTGCTGCTGGCCGTGTCGACGCTGTCCGCCGGGCGAGGCGACCGCCGGACGCTCGCGCGCATCGGAGCGGGCCGGGCACCCCGGTTCCACCTGCCCGTGCTGACGTCCGGCCTGCGCACCTCCGACGACTTCCCGAAGCCCCGGCCCGAGGTCTGGACCGTCGACGAGTTCGGCCTGCACGCGTGGGCACCGTCACGGGACGCGCCGGTGTTCGACCTGCCGTGGGCGCGCATCCGGCGGTTCTCCGTCGCGACGAGGGAGTCCCGCGGCCAGCGTGCCGACTTCGGCGTCTGGATCACCACGACCGACGGTGACGACGTGGTCGTGCAGCCGCGGTCTGCCCTCGGACGTGGGTTCGAAGCCGGACCGGACAAGCTCGACACCCTCGTGCGGGTCCTCCGCACCCTGCAGCGGGAGCTCGGCGTGGCTTCCACGCCGGCCGATCGTCACTGAGCGGGCGGGGTGTCCCCCGTCATCACGACGCGGCCGGTCTCGTCGTTCCAGGTGAAGGTGGCCGTGGTGCGGCCGGAGGGCGCTGCGTTCGGCTCGCCGGCCTTGGCGAACCGGTAGGTCACCGTGACGGCCGAGTCGCTCTGTCGTTCGACGGTCGGCTCGAAGGCGTACTGCTGGGCAGTGGCCGTGCCGAGGTACCGGCCTTCGTGGAACAGCAGGATCGCGTACGGGGATCCTGCTGTGCCGAACTCGGGTGCGACCACGGACCAGGACAGCGGCGCGCAGGCGTCGTAGCCGGAGTAGTCGGCGTTCGCGGCGTCCCACTTCGCATCCTCGAGGCCGGCGGGCAGCGGCAGGGCCGCGATGCCATCGGCCGCAGCCGCGGCACCGCTCGACGGGCCACACGTCGGGGTGGGCGTCGGTGTCGGTGTCGGGGTCGGCGTGCTCGCGGCGTCGGACGGCGACGCGGTCACGGTCTCGGTCACGGTCGGGGTCGCCGCACCGCCGTCCGCTCCGTCAGCGCCGGAACACCCCGTCAGCAGCGCGGCCAGGGTCGCAGTGGTCAGGATCAGGGCGGCTCTCGTCAGGCGCATGCCTCCACGCTGCCTGCCCGGCCGGGCGGTCGCCCGCATCGTTACCGGGCCGTGTCCCTCGCGACGCTCCGAAAGCATGCCTGTTCAAGCGCCGCGAGCCCGGCTCCCGCCCGCGGCCTGCGACACTGCTCCCATGCGGGGGAAGCAGCAGGACACGATCGAGGTCGGGGACGACCGGATCGACGGACCGCACGGACCGGTCCCCGTCCGGCGGTACCGACCGTTCGACCGGAGCGGCGGCACGGGAACCCCGACCCTGTGGGTGCACGGCGGCGGGTTCTTCCGGGGCGACCTCGACCTGCCGGAGTCCGACGCCGTCGCACGTGCACTCGCCGAGCGCGGGCTGCCGGTCGTGACCGTCGAGTACCGCCTCGGACCGCTGCCCGGGCTGCCGTGGCTCGGCCGGGGTGGAGCGCGAGGGCGACGACGGGCACCGCACGCGCGGGACGAGATCGTCGCCGTGCTCCGCAATCTGCACCACGAGGCACCGTCCGGCCTGCTGCTCGGTGGGGCGAGCGCCGGTGCGTGCCTGGCGGCATCCGCGGTCGCGACCGCCCCGCCGCTGGCCGGCCTCGTGCTGACCTACGGGTTCTTCCACGCCCGGCTCCCCCGTGACCGGGCACTGCAGCGACTCGTCCGAGGGCACCGACGACTCACGCACGCGCCGCTGCTGCTTGACCTGAGCAACCGGGCCTACGCGGGCGGCCGCCCCACTGCGGTCTACCCGGCACCCGCCGACCTCGGCAGGTTCCGCCGCACCCTGTTGATCGACGCCGAGCGGGACGTGATGCGCGCCTCGGGCGAGCGCTTCGCGGACGAGCTCGAGGCCGCGGGCATCGAGGTCGAACGACACGTCCTGCCGGACAGCCGTCACGCGTTCCTCAACCGACCCGGCACGCGGGACTTCGACGACACGATCGAACGCATCGTGGACTGGGCCGACCGGACCCCCATCCACTGAACGCTCATCCGGTTGCGAACGGCGGACATCCGGGGACGGCACGCCCGCGGCGGACGTACTCTGGAAAACGGAAGCAACGGCGGTTCCGAATCCCCTTCGCCACGCTCCCTGCCGTGGCGTCTCACCACCGTGACGAAGAGTTCCATCGTGACCGAACACCTCATCGAGTACGTCGCCCGCGACCGCACGGGCATCACCGCCGTCGTGACACCGACCGGTGTCATCGACGTGGACACCGTGATCCAGCACATCCGCGCCGGCCACGCCGGGTACTACGTGGCTGCGGACTCGTGGAAGCGCACGCCGGTCCGGAGCATGTCCTTCATCGGCGGGACCTACCTGTTCGCGAACTGGGACGGGTCGAAGCGGAACATGCTGCACGACCTGGCGTTCCGCTCACCGACCCGCTCGATCGAGACGCCCCACGAGCCGGAGTCGCGGTTCTCGCGGTTCCTCGACGCGCTGTTCGGCAGGCGCTCACCGCAGCTCTGACCCAGCCCACTGCCCGTCACGGTGCCTGAACAGACGGCCACGTGCGGTGCAGGTGACCGCCTGGAGGCGCGGCGTGCGTCGCGGACGCGGGTCGCGCCTCCAGGCGGTCGCGTCGGTCAGCGGACCGACTTGATGGGCAGGATCACCAGGGCGCCGAGGATGACGGCGACGCCGGCACCCCAGAGCATGAGCGTGTAGTTCTGGCCGCCACCGATGCCGAGCAGGAACAGACCGACGGCGGGGGCGAGTGACTGCGGCAGGGCGTTCGCGATGTTGATGACGCCGAGGTCCTTGCCGGGGCGCTCCGGGTCGGGCAGCACGTCGACGACCAGGGCGGTGTCGATGGCGGCGTAGATGCCGAAGGCGAAACCGAGGACGATCTCGGCGAAGTAGAACCCGCCGACGCTGTCGACGTGGGCCAGGATCACCAGGCCGACTGCGGTCATGGCCGTCGAACCCCAGACGAAGACCTTGCGACGCTGGATCCGGTCGGACACCCATCCGGAGACGGCCGCACTGACGAGCAGGGCGATCGTGTACAGGAGCACGCCGAACGCGACGACCCCGACCGCTTCGCCCTGCGGGAGCCCGATGCGGTCCTGCATGTACAGCAGGCGGTACGTCGTGAACATGAACGTGCCGAAGGTGATGAGGAAGCGGCCCCACCAGGCGAGCCCGAAGTCGCGGTGCTTGATCGGGTTCGTCCAGAACGAGCTGATCAGGTTGATCCAGCTGAAGGGCTTGACCGGCATCGTCGGCAGGTCGTCACGGGCGACGAACGAGTAGACGAGGACCGCGATGATCGCCAGGACGCCCGGTGCGATGAACAGGACCGGCAGGTTGCCGACCAGGTACACGGCCAGGTAGAGCCCGGCCAGGATCGCGATGTTCTGTGCCAGGGCGATGACGCTCGAGGCCTTGCCGCGCTGGAACTCCGGCACGTTGTCGGCGAAGCTCGCCGTCAGCGTGGAGAGGACGGCGTTGGCGGAGACCTGCGCCAGCACCCAGGCCAGGGTGAGCTGCAGCACGTCGGGCGAGAACGCGAGCCAGGCGAGGGAACCGACGAAGACGACGACACCGCCGACCATCCAGGGGCGGCGACGGCCCCACCGCGTGCGGGTGCGGTCGGAGAGCGCGCCGAACAGGGGGTTGGCGAACAGGGCGCCGAGCGCTCCGAACGGCAGGACCGAGCCGACGACGGTCTCGGGGCTCGTCGGGTTCAGCTCCGTCGCCTTGATCGACATGCTCACGAAGACGGGCGTGAGCAGGGCGACGAACAGGCCGAACTGGGCGAAGCTGAGGCCCCAGAGGTAGCCGCGGCCCACCCGGACGGTGCTGACGGACTGTGTGATGCCCTCGACCGAGAACGCTCGGGACGCCGCAGCGTCGGTGGCGGTGGCTCCGGCGGCTGCGGTGACCGCTGGGGACGCGGTCCCGGCGATGCCCCGCGTGGGTTCTTCCTTCGACGTCGGTGTCGACATGACTCCTCCTTGAGTCACAGGGGGCTTCGGCGCCCGCTGAATCCCTAGTGCTGCTAGGTGATCGGGACTGTAGCACCGGAAACCTCATGCCGAAAGGTTTTGCGTTCTTTGTTTCGTCGGGGCGGACGAGTGCGTGCGGACGCGTGCGGATGCGTGCCGACGCAGAACGACACCGCCGTTGTCGGAGGACAACGACGGTGTCGTTCTGCATCGACCCGCAGGCCGGAAAGGAGCCGCTAGTGCTCGCCGTCCTCTTCCGGGTTGAAGTGCGAGTCGTCGCCGGTGTGCCCCGCGGCCAGGCCGTCGGGGTTGTTCGGGATGGTGTTGTCGTCCCCGAGGCCGCCCGGCTTCTCGGTGCCCTCGGAGTCGTTCTTCGGGGCGTCGTGCGTGTTGTCACTGTCGGTCATGAGCTGCTCCAGTGCAGAGATCGATCCGGCAGCACTGCCGCCGGTGGTACTGAGGACTCGGACAGTACGTGGCGCACCTCGGAAACCGCCGTCCGACCGGGGGAAGCGGATGACAGGGACCGGGGCGATCGGTAGATTGTTCAACAACCCGCGAGGACAGGGAGCACCCGTGACGACGATCGACCTGAACAGCGACCTGGGCGAGGGCTTCGGTGCCTGGGCCATGGGCGACGACGCCGCGATGCTCGACGTCGTCTCGAGCGCCAACGTCGCCTGCGGGTTCCACGCCGGCGACCCGACGATCATGCTCGCCACCGCCCGCGCCGCCGCCGAGCGTGGTGTGGCGATCGGCGCACACGTGGCCTACCGCGACCTGATCGGGTTCGGCCGCCGGCCCGTGCACGTCACCCCCGACGAGCTGTACGCCGACGTCGTGCACCAGCTCGGCGCGATGGCCGCCACGGCGCACGTCGCCGGCACGGCCGTCACCTACGTCAAGCCGCACGGCGCCCTGTACAACACCGCCTGCGCCGACCCGGTGCAGGCCGAGGCCGTCGTCCGTGCCGTGGCCGAGGTCGACCCGTCCCTCGCCGTGCTGGCGCTGCCCGGGTCGGAACTGCTGCTGGCAGCCGAGCGGCACGGGCTCCGCGCGGTGAGCGAGTCCTTCGCCGACCGCGCCTACGAACCCGACGGCTCGCTGGTGTCACGGAAGCAGCCGGGGTCGGTGCTGCACGACCCGGACGAGGTCGCAGCCCGGGTGCTCCGCATGGTCACCGACGGGGTCGCGACCGCCGTCGACGGGTCCGAGATCGCCGTGCGTGCCGACTCGGTCTGCGTGCACGGCGACTCCCCGGACGCGGTCGCGATGGCCCGTGCCATCCGAGCGCTCCTGACCGAGCACGGCGTGACGATCGCGCCCTTCGCACCGTGACTGGTCCGGAGGTCCGCTCCGCGGGCGGCACCGCACTCCTGGCCACGTTCGGGTCTCTCGCCGACGTCGTCGCCTTCCGCGCCGGGCTCGCACAGGCCACCCTGCCGGGGCTGACCGAGGTCGTCTCCGGCGCCCGGACGCTGCTGCTCCGGTTCGACCCGTCCACGACGGACGCCGGGCGGCTCCGCTCCGAGCTCGCGCAGGTCGCCCCGGTCAGCGCAGCGCTCGAAGCGCACGACACCGAGCCGCTCGTCATCCCCGTCACCTACGACGGTGAGGACCTCGACACCGTCACCGGACTGACCGGCATGCGGCGCGACGAGCTCGTGGCGTGGCACACCGGGCAGCTCTGGACGAGCGCGTTCTGCGGCTTCGCCCCCGGCTTCAGCTACCTGACCGGCAGCGATCGGCCGCTCGACCTGCCCCGCCGCAGCACCGCCCGCACGACCGTCCCCAGCGGAGCCGTCGCGGTGGCCGGCGAGTTCAGCGCCGTCTACCCGCGGACATCGCCCGGCGGCTGGCAGCTCATCGGCCGCACCGACGTGCCGATGTGGTCGCTCGAGCGCACGCCTCCGGCGCTCGCGCCCGCCGGCACGCTCGTCCGGTTCGTCGTGGCGGGTGCGGCATGACCGCGCTGACCGTCGTGCAGGTCGGCTACGGTGCGACCACGCAGGACCTCGGGCGCCCGGGCTTCAGCGACATGGGCCTCGGCGCGGCCGGGGCCGCCGACCGCGGCTCCGCGGCACTCGCCAACAGACTGGTCGGCAACCGTCCCGACGCGGCCGTCCTGGAGGCCCTGCTCGGCTCCGTCACGCTGCGCGCCGACGCGTACGTGGTCGCGGCCACCACCGGCGCGGCCTGCCCCGTCGAGGTCGAGCGGGCGGACGGATCGGTCCGCGGTGCCGCCTCGCACGAGGTGCTGCTGCTGGCCCCGGGCGACACGCTCCGGATCGGCACCGCGACCGTGGGCCTGCGCACCTACGTCGCGGTCCTCGGGGGCTTCGCGGTCGACCCGGTGCTCGGCAGCCGCTCGTGGGACTCCCTCGCGCGCCTCGGTCCGCCGCCGCTGTCGGCCGGTGACGTCCTGCCCCTCGGTGACGCGCGGCTGTCGTGGCCGATCGTCGACGCGGTGCCGCAGCCCGAGCCGCGGTGGCCAGACGAACCGGTCGTGCTCGACGTGGTGCCCGGACCGCGCGACGACTGGTTCACCCCGGAGTGGCGCACGACCCTGACCGGCCAGGACTTCTCCGTCAGTGCGGACAGCGACCGGGTGGGGGTCCGCACCACGGCCGCGACGCCGCTCCCCCGCTCCGTGGCACACGAGCTGCCGAGCGAGGGCGTCGAGACCGGGTCACTGCAGGTGCCACCCGAGGGCTTCCCCGTGCTGTTCCTCGCCGACCACCCGGTGACCGGCGGTTACCCGGTCGTCGCGGTCCTGACACCGTCGTCGATCGACCTCGCTGCGCAGCTCCGTCCGGGCGATCCGCTCCGGTTCCGCATCCTCGGCTGACCGACCCGGAACAAGCGCAGGGGGTCAGGGGTTGGCTTGGACACCGCTGACGAAAGGTTCCCCATGTCGATGACCGTCCTGCTCGAGGTCCAGTTCCAGAGCGACGCCCCCGAAGACGCACTCCAGGGTGCGATCCGCGAGACGCTCGAACAGACCGCGTCGTTCCACGGCCTGGAGTCGCTCGAGGTCCTGGTCGACGACGAGGACCCGGCACGCATGGTCGTCGTCGAGTCGTGGACGACGGCCGAGGACCACGACACCTACGTGGCCTGGCGTGCGACGCCGGAGGGTGCTCCGGCGATGGCACCGTTCCTCGCTGCGACTCCGGTCACCCGCACCTTCGCGCGGACCCTCCCGCTCGACTGAGCCGACGCCGACACCGAAGCTGACGTCGGCACCTGCGTCAGCGCCGGTGCCGCGGCGCGACGACGGCGCGATCGCTCAGATCGTGTCGTCGTCGGTGTCGAGCGGCACCGGTCGGTCGTCGTCGGGGAGCAGTTCGTCGTCCACGTCGTCGACCACCGGCAGGTCGTCGGGGTCGAGCACGGTCGGCTCCGGCTCGTAGTCGGTCTCCTGCGCCTCGCGGAAGTCGTCGAGGGTCTCGTCGTCCTTCGGATCGCTCATGGCCCCGAAGGTACCTCCGGATCCTCGACGTGTCCGCAGATGTTGAGCGCTCCTGACGACGGTCAGCGAGCGGCGTGCTCCCGAGCCTCCATGGCGTCCCAGGCGAAGCTCGCCAGCCAGTGGGTGGAGTAGTACTCCTCGCCCACGCTCGCCGCGAGCCCCGAGGCCAGCAGCCGGTCGGCCGCGTCGTCGAGCAGGTCGGCGACGCCGGTGCCGGAGTCGTCCGGACCGCCGGCGCGGAGTGCGTCCGCGATGCGCCGGGCCGAGCCCGCCCGCGACAGGTCGAGCCCGAACAGGTGCACCTGCTGCGGGTCGTTCTCGTCACGGACCACCGTCGACCGCAGGATCGCGTCACCCGGCTGCACCGCGGCGAAGAAGCCGCGCGCCCACGTGGCGAACTCCGCGGCGGGCAGCACCGCCCGCATCAGGTCGGCTTCGGCGAGGCCCGCGGACAGGAAGTCGTGCCCGCTCCGCTCCCATGCGAACGGCCACCCTGCGTCCGCGCCGAACCAGTCCTTCGCAGCCCCCTCGACCGCAGCCGCCAGGGCCGGACGGTCGAGCGACCGGGCGGCCTCGAGCACGAGCAGCAACCCGAACGCCGAGTTCGAGTGCACGCCGTGCCGGACGGGGTGCGCGGCGCCGTCGATCCACCGGACGACCAGGTCTTCGAGGACGTCGACGACCGGTGCGAACCCCGGTGCCAGTGCCCGGACGGCGGGCGCCTCGGATGCCGACACCTCGGCGGCGAGCCGGGCGAGCCAGGCCCAGCCGTAGGGGCGCTCGTAGTGCGGCGTCTCGCGCAGGTAGGCGGCCTCGGTCGCGAGGTGATCCGTCGTGAGGTGCGCCTGCAGGATCGAGGTGAGCCGGGCCTCCAGGTCGGTGGGCAGGCCGTGCGCGACCAGGCGCGCCGCGAGCCAGTGCATGTGCACCGACGAGTGCCAGTCGTACGACGTGGCGAAGGCGGGGTGGAGCTCGACGGGCAGGGCCCGGTCGTCCGGTCCGGACGTCGCGTGGTGCGCGGCGTACGGGTACTCGCGGGTCGTGTTGTCCGCGGCGACGGCCGCGAAGCGGTCGGCCCAGGCGGCCCGGGTCAGGTCGATCGGGGCGGCATCAGAATGCGACAAGGTACATGACTCCCATGTTGACGACGAGCAGGATGGCGGCGGTGGGGATCTGCGCCTTGATCGGGCCGTACTTGTCCCGCATCTCGAGCAGGGCGGCCGGCACCAGGTTGAAGTTCGCGGCCATCGGGGTGACGAGCGTGCCGCAGAAGCCGGCGAGCATGCCGATCGCGAAGATCGCGGCGGGGTTGCCGTCGAAGCCCTGCACCAGGACGGGCCAGCCGATCGCGGCCGTCATGATCGGGAACGCGGCGAACGCGTTGCCCATGATGATCGTGAACAGGGCCATGCCGAGGCAGTAGATGACCACGGCGGCGAGCAGCGAGCCGTCGGGCAGGACCGACTTGATGATGGTGCCGACGGCGTCACCGACTCCCGCCTGGGTGAAGACGATGCCGAGCGTCGACAGCATCTGCGGCAGCAGCGCCGCCCAGCCGATCGCCTGCAGCAGGCGACCGCCCTCACGGATCGGGGTGGCGATCTTCGGCGGGCGCAGGACGAACACGGCCACGACCACGGCGAGCACCGAACCGATGCCCAGGCCGGTGAGGGTCGCACTGCCCTCGGCGAGGAGCGGTTCGCCGCCGAACGAGACGAGCGGGCCGAGCGTCGCGACCAGCACGGCGACCACCGGCACCACGAGGGCCGGGATGAAGAGCCGGTTGCCGTACTTCGTCGCGAAGGCGGCGCGCTCGTCCGGGCTGGTGGTGGCGAGCACACTCGTGCTGCCGCTGCCGGCGTCCGTGATCTTCTGCGTCACGCCGGTGGGCTCGGCGGGGCCGGTCTCGGCACCCGTGCCCGCGCCGGGGATGCTCGCGACCCGGGTGCGGCTCGTCGTGCCGGTGAAGCCGAGCCCGGCGAGCGCGACCATCACGAGGACGGCGATCCCGAGCGTCCAGGCCGGCACCGTGCCGGCGGCGACGAAGGTGCCGTAGAAGAACGACAGGCCGAGGATGCCCCAGAACGCCGCGTTGCCCAGGCGCTTCGCGTGCGCGGTGTCGGTGACGATCAGGACGGCGACGGCGATGAAGAACGCGCCGATGAGCCAGTAGAGCCATTCGCTGGTGATCACGCTGCTGCCCCCAGGGTCGGGGCGTCGGCACGGGCGTCCGCCGCCATCTTGTCGAGTCGGCGGTCGAACAGCAGCAGGCGTCCGCCGTGCACGATGAGTGCCGCGATGCCCGTCGGGATCGCCCACAGGGCCAGGTCGATCGGTTCGAGCGACAGCCCGTAGGTCGAGTCGACGAACGTCGTGATGAGCAGGATCGAGCCGACGGCGACGAAGACATCCTCGCCGAAGAACACGCCGACGGTGTCCGATGACGCCGAGTAGCCCTTGATCTTCTCGCGCATGCGGTCGTCGATCCGCCCGTACTTCTTGGTCGCCGCACCCTCGGCCATCGGGTAGACCAGCGGGCGCACGGTCTGCGCCGGGCCACCGATGCTCGTCAGGCCGACCGCCGCGGTGACCTGCCGGATCACCAGGTAGCCGGCGAGCAGACGACCGGTCGTGAGCTTGTCGAGCTTCGCGATCAGGCGCTTCGCCTGGTCCTGCAGGCCGTAGCGCTCGATCAGACCGATGACGGGCAGGACGAGCGCGAAGGTCGTGACGGACCGGCTCGAGGCGAACCCGTTGCCGAACGCGTCGAGGATGCCGACGGGACCGATCCCGCCGATGGCCGCGGTCACGATGCCCGCGACCGTGACGACGAGGAGCGCATTGATGCGCAACGCGAAGCCGACGATGACGACGGCGACGCCGATGAGGACGAACATGCGGGACAGTCTGGACCGCATTGTTCAACAATCGCAAGAGCCGGTTCTGCTCTGTAACACGCCCTTCACAAACGCCACCCGTGCCAGGATCGGTGCCATGACCCGAACCGTCGGCGGCGCTGACTCCACGGCCACGCGGTTGCGCACCATGATCGCGTCGGGTGGGTTCTCCCCCGGGGCGCAGCTGTCCGAGGAGCGGTTGAGCGACCAGCTCGGGGTCTCGCGGAACACCCTGCGCGAGGCCTTCCGGCTGCTCGCCCGCGACCGTCTGGTCGAGCACGTGTTCAACCGCGGGGTGTTCGTCCGACGCCTCTCCGCCGCCGACGTCACCGATCTCTACGCGGCTCGGCGGGTGCTCGAAGAGGCAGCCGTCCGTGCCTGCACCCCCGACGCACCGGCACTCGCCGAGGCCGCCGCAGCGGTCAGCGACGCCCGGGCAGCCGCGTCCGCGGGCGACTGGGGTGCGGTCGGGACCGCCGACATCCGCTTCCACGCCGAGCTCGTGCGCGCGGTGCCGAGCGAGCGGATCCACGCCCTGATGGACGGCCTGCTCGCCGAGATGCGGCTCGCCTTCCTGACCACCGCGGACCCGGCCTCGTTCCACGCCGACTTCGTCGAACGCAACGACGCGATCGTGTCCGCGTTGCGCGGTGGCGACCAGGACGCCGCCTCGGCGCTGCTCGCCGACTACCTCGACGACGCGGAGCGGACGCTGCGGGTCGCCGCCGGCGCAGCCGACTGAGGGACGGCCAGGAGGCCCGGTGCGGCTCCGCCCCGCACGCGCGGTCCGAGCCCGCTCGCGCTGGTACCCGCGGTCCCCTCGGTCAGGACTTCCCGCCGAGCAGGGCGGCGACCGCGTCGACCACGACCTGGCGACGCCGCGGCGGCGTCACGGCCTGCACCAGCGGGTCGTACTCCGGAGCGGTCGCGCT
Source organism: Curtobacterium sp. MCLR17_059 (assembly GCF_003234665.1). Lineage (NCBI taxonomy): Bacteria > Bacillati > Actinomycetota > Actinomycetes > Micrococcales > Microbacteriaceae > Curtobacterium > Curtobacterium sp. MCLR17_059. The sequence continues at coordinate 41,841 of NZ_QKSU01000012.1, forward strand.
CCAGAACGCCGCGGTGTGCAGGACGAGCCCGAGGAGCACCGCCGGACGGAACGCCCGCGGCAGGACCCCGGCGCGCTGGGCGTGCTCGACCTCGGCCACCGCGTCTGCGTAGCTGGTCGCGATGGACTCGAGCGGGACGTCGGCGCGCTCGAGCCGGTGCCAGGTCGCGAGCCGCTGGGCCCAGGGGCGACGGACGTACGAGTCGTGCACCCGGCCGGCCCAGGCTGCGAGGTCGGCGGTGTCGAGCGGGGCCTCGGCGAACGTCTCGGTCACGGTGTCCGCGACGAGGGCGTCGAACAGCCCCTCCTTGCTGCCGAAGTAGTGGAAGACCTGCGCCTTGTTGCTCGACGCCGCGGCACCGATCCGTTCGACCCTGCCGGCGGCCAGTCCGACCGCGGCGAACTCGTCCCGCGCGGCGAGCAGGAGCCGGGCGCGCATCGCGTCAGCGGCTGGGGGCGTGAATCGGGCCATGGCGACCACCGTACCGATCACGCGGCCCGCAGCGCTGGAGTGCACGGCAGCAGCTTCAGGCCCGCTGTCTCCGCACAGCGCTCCAGAGGACCGACGCGAGCGTCAACAGGACGCTGGCGACCACGGCCCCCTGGACGAGGTCGGCGAAGCCGCGCTGCAGATCGTCACCCGTGACGAGGATCGCAACGACCAACGCCGCCGTCACCGCGAGCAAGATCGACCGAGCTCGCAGGCTTCCGTCCGCGCGACTCACGGCGGCGTGGATCGCCACGAACGGGACCGGGAAGAGCGCGCCGAAGGCAGCCGAGCCGTCGAAGAAGAGGAGGCCGACGAGCAGCCCTGCCCCGAGACCGGTCGACAGCACCACCCAGTCCGACGTGGAGATCCTGGCCCTCGCGCGGCCTCTGCGCCGATGCCGTCCCAGCAAGAGCGACAGGGCGCAGAAGGCGCCACCGACGAGCAGGAACACCCCCGGATCCCACGACGCCTCGTTCGGAGCGCTCAGCATCGAGGCCCCGAGCGCCATGCTGGCGAACAGGATCACCCGGACCCCGCTCCGCCTCACACGCCGAACGTTCCGCTGATGTTCCACATTCCAACGGTACCCCTCGCCCCGGACCGCGCGATGCGCCCCTCCTCACAGAGAAATACGAAAAACACACGACCCATGTAGAACATCGGTAGGTTGAGGCCTTTGCCGGAAGTCGTAGAGCACAGGAGATGGCGTTGTCTCGCAAAGTCATTGATCAATCATCCGCACCCCTCGAAGCGACCTCTCCAGAGCCAGCAGCGCGGGCTCGTCTCCGCCGCGGGCTCAGCAGGGTGCTCGCAGCGTGCGCGGTCTTGCTCGGCGTCGCTTGTGTCGTGCTCGTCGTCAATGGATGGCCGCTCTCGGTCGCAACGGGAGCAGCTGGCCTGAGTGCCTCGGGCTTTGCTGGCATGGTGCACCCGAAGAGCAGGGCAGCACCGGTTGCGTTCCTGGTCTGCGTCGCAGTGATCGGCGCCGCGCTCGTCCTCAACCAGGTACTCGCGTAGTCCGACCGCACGACGACAGTTCCGACCCTCCATACGTCCGGAGGTCCATGGGTACGTGTCCGTCCGGCGCCTCCGGCGCATGTCGGACAGTGGACGCAAAGAGGTCGCGACACCGGACCGCGCCATGGCCGCACGAACCGTGCGCGCAGCAGTCGAATCCCCGCGCGAGCACCACGACGACGCACGATTCCACCGCAGATGGGCAACTTTGCGTCCCCCGAACTTCCCTAGGCTCGAGACGATCCGGTAACGCGCACCACTCGTCCGCAGATCCGCGGCCGACCCCGATGACGGGAGGTTCGACATGTCCCAGTTCCCACAGAAGATCTCGCAGGACGCCATCGTCGGAGAGCCCGAGGTCGTCGAGGACCACCTGTCCGTCCGCGAGGTCGCTGCGCACCCCGCCTGGCTCCGGCTCAAGCGTGCGGTCGTCGCCCTGCAGGCCCTGCAGACGCGGGACGGCTCCGTCCCCGAACCGTCCGACCACGCCGCTGCCGCCGGTCACGTCGCGGTGATCGTGCCGGCCGTCGCCGAGCTTGCACCGCACTTCCCGCACGACGCCGCGTTCCTGCAGGTGCTGCAGCTCGACTTCGCACACTGGCAGGAGCAGGGCTTCGGGGCCCCCGACTTCCTCGACTCCCTCACCGCGTTCCAGCCGCAGCAGCACCGCGTCGACGGGCTCGGCCACCTGGTCGTGTTCCCGATGGTCACCCAGAACGGCAGCACCTCGCGCTTCGTCGAGGCCGTCCTGGTCGAGGTCATCTGGCCGGAGTTCATCGCCGAGCTCGAGGCCGGCGACCACGGCAACGCGTTGTTCGTCGCACTGCGGTTCGTCGACTTCACCCCGGGCTACGACACGAACTCGGCGGTGCTGTTCCCCGAGACCGTCGCGATGCGCTCGATCCCCGCCTTCACGTGGGGCGCGATCTTCCAGGACCGCGAGGCCGCCCGCTACCGCCGGGTCGTCCGTGCCGCCGCCGACGTCACCAAGCTCGAGCTGCCGGCCGAGGCCGCTGCGATGCTCGACGACCAGCAGCTGACCGAGCGGGTCTTCGTGATGTGGGACATCATCCACGACCGCTCGCACATGCGCGGGGACCTGCCCTTCGACCCGTTCATGATCAAGCAGCGGATGCCGTTCTTCCTCTACTCGCTCGAGGAGCTCCGCTGCGACCTGACCGCGTTCCGGGAGTCCGTGCGTCTGGAACGCGAGCTGTCCGCCGGACCAGACACGGGCCTCCAGGACGCGCAGCGCGCCATCCGCGACCACGCGCGCCTGGTGCAGTACGCGGTCGTCTTCGACCGCGTCTTCCGCTTCGCGATCACCGGCAGCCGCGTCCGCAACTACGACGGACTCGGCGGCCAGCTGCTCTTCGCCTGGATGCACCAGCACGGCGTCCTGCACTGGACGGACACGCAGCTGACGATCGACTGGCCCGAGGTGCCGGACGTGATCATCGCCCTGAGCGACGAGATCAACGAGCTCTACCGGCGCTCGATCGACCGGCCGAAGTCGGCGCACTGGCTCGCCGCGTACGAGATGCTGACCCGCACGCTCACGCCGCACCCGGCGTCGAAGTGGGCGCGTGGCCTGCCCGACGAGACGCTCGCCGGTCCGCCGCGCGGCTACACCGATGCGGTGCTCGACGACGAGTTCCCGCTGTCGATGTTCTACGAGGCCCTCGACAAGAAGATGGCGACCGTCATCGCGTCCACGGCCGGCATCACCGGCACCACGGACGCCGAGCTCGTCGCCGAGGCCGCCGCGTGACCGACGGCTCGGTGGCCGGTCGCCTGGTGCTGATCGCCGGTGCGACCAGTGCCAGCGGCGCAGCCGTCGCGCGCGCACTCACCGCCGCCGGTGCGGCCGTCGTCGCGGTCGGCACCAGACCCGACGCCCTGGAGGCCCTGCGCGCGTCCGTCCCGGGCGTCACGACGCGCACGTGCGACCTGTCGGACCTCGGTGCGGTCACCGCGTTGGCCGACGACGTCCGCGCGGACGCCGGCCGAGTCGACGGACTGGTCCACCTGGTCGGCGGGTGGCGCGGCGGTGGCAGCATCGTCGGCCAGTCCGACGCGGACTGGGACTTCTTCGACCGCGCCTTCCGGACCCTGCGGAACACGACCCGGGTCTTCCACGACGACCTGGTGGCGTCCCCGGCCGGACGGCTCGCGTTCGTGTCGTCCACCGCGGTCGACTCCCCCACCGCCGGCGCCGCGAACTACGCGGCGGCGAAGGCCGCGTCCGACGCCTGGGTCCGGGCCGTCGCGCAGGGGTTCCGGAAGGAGGCACCGGAGACCGCCGCGGCCGCCGTGTTCGTCGTCGGTGCACTGTCCGGCCTCGAGGCGCAGCTCGGCACCGAGGTCGTCCGGCTCTGGGACACCCCACCGGCCGACGTCAACGGCGCCCGCATCCCGCTCACGGCGGCTGATCCCTCGAACCTAGGATGAACGCGTGACCCTCCGACTGCACGACCTAGACCTGCGGGGCTTCGCCTCGGACAACTACGCCGGCGTCCACCCCGAGATCCTCGCCGCCATCGCCGCGGCCAACGACGGCCACCAGATCGCCTACGGCGAGGACGTCTACACCGCACGTCTCAACGAGGTGATCCGCGAGCACTTCGGGTCGCAGGCCGAGGCGTTCCCGGTGTTCAACGGCACCGGCGCGAACGTCGTCGGCCTGCAGTCGATGCTGCCGCGGTGGGGAGCGGTCGTGTGCACCGCAACCGCGCACATCCACACCGACGAAGCCGGTGCGCCCGAGCGCGTCGCCGGCATCAAGCTCCTGCCGGTCGAGGCACCCGACGGCAAGCTGACGCCCGAGCTCATCGACCGCGAGGCCTGGGGCTGGGGCGACGAGCACCGCGCACAGCCGCTCGTCGTGTCGATCACCCAGACCACCGAGCTCGGCACCGCGTACACGGTGGACGAGGTCCGGACGATCGCCGACCACGTCCACTCGCTCGGCATGAAGCTGCACATGGACGGCGCCCGCATCTCGAACGCCGCGGCGTCCCTCGGGGTGCACCTGCGCGACTTCACCACCGACGCCGGTGTCGACGTGCTGAGCTTCGGCGGGACGAAGAACGGCATGCTCTACGGCGAGGCGATCGTCGTGCTGAACCCCTCGGCGTCCGAGGGGTTGCACTACCTGCGCAAGATGAACATGCAGCTCTCGTCGAAGATGCGGTTCGTCTCCGCGCAGCTCATCGCGCTGCTCAGCGACGACCTGTACCTGCGCTCCGCCGGGCACGCCAACGCCATGGCCGCCCGACTGCGCGGTGCGCTGGAGGCCGGTATCGCCGACGGCAGCATCCGGGGTGTCGGCTTCAGCCAGCAGACCCAGGCGAACGGCGTCTTCGCGACCCTGCCCGCCGGGGTGGCCGACCGGCTGCGGAAGCACTTCCGGTTCTACGACTGGGACGCCAGCCGCAACGAGGTGCGGTGGATGTGCGCGTACGACACCTCGGAGCAGGACATCGACGACTTCGTCGCGGCCCTGACGCGGGAGCTCGACGCCGCCTGAGCCGGCACCGTCCGGTCAGGCGCGCACCGGTCCGGCGCGCGCCGGGCCGGTACCGGCGGTCGGTTCACCCGAACGGGATGACCCGCACCACGATCGCCACCACGAGCATCGCCATCGCGACCACGGCCGCCCGCCACAGCACCTTCCGGTGGTGGTCGCCGAGGTTCACGTTGGCCAGCGACACCAGCAGCAGGATCGCGGGGACCAGCGGGCTCTGCATGTGCACCGGCTGCCCGACGACCGAGGCCCGCGCCATCTCGGCCGGTGTGATCCCGTACGCCGAAGCGCTCTCGGACAGCACCGGCAGGATCCCGAAGTAGAACGCGTCGTTGCTCATGAAGAACGTCAGCGGCATGCTCAGCACACCGGTGATGCCCGCCAGGTACGGGCCCATCGAGTCCGGGATCACCGCGACGAGCCAGTCGGCCATCGCCGCGACCATCCCGGTGCCGTCGAGCACCCCGATCAGCACCCCGGCGGCGAACACCATCGACACGACACCGACGATGCTCGGGGCGTGCGCGACGATCTGCGCGGTCTGCTGCTTGAGCTGCGGGAAGTTCACGAGCAGGGCGATCGCCGTGCCGATCATGAACACGAAGTGCAGCGGCAGGAGCCCCAGCACGAGCGCCACCATCACCGCGACGGTCAGCGCCAGGTTGAACCAGATCCGCTTCGGCCGCAGGGTCGGGCGGTTCGGGTCGAGCATCGTCTCGGCCATGGTGCCGGTCCCCGTGCTCTCGTCCCCCGACCCCGCGCCGTCCACGCCATCGCCGTCCGCACGCCGACCGTCGGCCTTCCCGCCGCGCAGTCCGAGCGCGACCGTGGGGCTCGTGAACATCCCGCCGCCGGTCCCACCCACCGCCGCGAGCACCCGCGACCCGGCCCGAGCGTTCGCCCGTTCCGGCACCCGCGCACCCCGCGAGGCCTCGGTGAACTCGATCAGCCCGAGGCGCTTGCGCTCCCGCAGGCCCATCGTCCACGCGAACGTGAAGCACAGCAGCAGCCCCACCACGAGCGACGGCACGAGGGGCACGAAGATGTCCGTCGGGTCGATCTTCAGCGCGGCGGCGGCACGGGCGGTGGGCCCGCCCCACGGCACGATGTTGAGCGTGCCGTTCGTCAGACCCGCCACACACGTCATCACGACCGGGCTCATGCCGAGCTTCAGGTAGATCGGCAGCATCGCCGCCGTGACCACGATGAACGTCGTCGAGCCGTCCCCGTCGAGCGAGACCGCACCGGCCAGCAGAGCCGTCCCGAGCACGATCTTCGCCGGGTCGTTGCCGGTCACCCGCAGGATGAACCGGACGAGCGGGTCGAACAGGCCGACGTCGATCATCAGCCCGAAGTACATGATCGCGAACATCAGGAGCGCGGCCGTCGGTGCCAGCGTGCCGATCGCCTCGGTCACCATGTCGCCGAGTCCCAGACCCGCCCCGGCGAACAGCCCGAACACGGTCGGCACGATGATCAGCGCGAGCATGGGCGACATGCGCTTGGTCATGATCAGGACCATGAAGGTCAGGACCATCGCGTACCCGAGGATGACGAGCATCAGGACTCCTTCGTCCGTGTCTGGCAGTCCGGGCACGCTACGACCCGGCCTGGAGGCGCGGCGCGCTTCTGCACATTGGCGCACCATCGCGCGTTGACCGCTTTCTGCGCATTGTGCGCAGGCAGGTCGGCTCGCCCTCCGTACGCTGGGGTCGTGACCGACGACCGTTCACGGCGCCCCAGGCTCCGCTTCGCCACCGAGGTGCTCGTGCTGCAGCTCGCCGTGGTCGTCGCCGTCGTCGCCCTGACCAGTGCCGTGTTCGTCCGGATCGAGGTCACCCGGCTGGAGCGCGCTGCCGAGGGGACCGCACTCGCGATCGCACAGAGCGTCGCCGCGCAGTCCGACGTCCGGGCTGCGGTCGCCCGGTTGAGCGTCGACGGCACCGACCTCGACCCCGCGGCCCTCGCCGACGGGCCCGTCCAGCGAGCGGCACTCGCGGCCCAGCGCCGGACCGGGGCACTCTTCGTCGTGGTCACCGACGACCGGGGCATCCGGCTGGCCCATCCCGACACCGACCGGATCGGCGAGATGGTGAGCACCTCCCCCGACGCCGCACTCGCGGGCCGCGAGACCGTGTCCTGGGCACGCGGCACGCTCGGTGAGTCGGCGCGGGCGAAGGTGCCCGTCTCCGCGCCCGTGGCCGGCGGGGCGGAGACGAGCCGGGCCTCCCGGCAGTCCGCCGTCGTCGGCGAGGTGAGCGTCGGGTTCAACCGGGCACGCGTCTACGACACCCTGGTCGAGGACAGCATGCCGGTGATCGGTGCCGGGCTGGCGGCGGTCCTGCTCGCGGTGATCGCCTCGGTGCTGATCCGACGCAGGCTGGTGCGGCTGACGCTCGGGCTGCAGCCGGAAGAGCTCGTGACGCTCGTGCAGAACCAGCAGGCCGTGCTCGGCGGCGTCGGTGAAGGCGTCATCGCGATCGGCCCGTCGGGGGTCGTCACCGTCTGCAACCCCGAAGCCGTGCGACTGCTCGGACTGGCCGACCCGGTCGGCCGTCCGGTGGCCTCCCTCGACCTGCCCGCGCCGCTCGGGTCGATGCTCGATGTGACTTCCGCTGCCCCGGCGAGCGCCACGATCGTCGCCGGGCACAGGGTGCTGCTCGTCGACGTCCGCACGGTGTTCCGCGACGGACGCGACCTGGGCCGGGTCACCGTCCTGCGCGACCGCACCGACGTCGAGGCCCTGACCCGGCGACTCGACGCCGTCGGGGCGATGAGCACGGCGCTCCGCGCGCAGCGCCACGAGTTCGCGAACCGGCTGCACGCGATCTCGGGGCTGCTCGACATCGGCGAGACCACCCGGGCGCGCGCGTACCTGGCGGACGTGCAGGAGCGCGGGCCGCTGCGCTACCCGGTGCAGCACGCCGACCGGCTGACCGAGCCGTACCTGCAGGCGTTCCTCGGGGCGAAGGGCGTCGAGGCCGCCGAGCGTGGGGTGCTGCTGCGGATCGGGGCGGAGACGCTCGTGCAGGGGACGATCACCGAGCCGGGCGACGTGACGACCGTGCTCGGCAACCTGGTCGACAACGCGGTGTCGGCGGCCCTCACCGGCGGGGACGAGCAGTCGAGGGACGGCGGATCCCCGTGGGTGGAGGTCGAGGTGCTCGACGACGGCGCGACCCTGCACCTGTCGGTGATGGACTCCGGGCCGGGGGTGCCGGACGATGCCGCGGACTCGCTGTTCGTGCGCGGGCCGGCGGCTGCTCCTGCGTCGGAGGACGTCTCGCAGGTGCACGGGCTCGGGATCGGGCTGCCGTTGTCGCGGGAGATCGCCCGGCGGCACGGCGGTGACGTGTGGCTCGCCTCCCCCGGCGGTGCCGACCACGGCGCGGTCTTCTGCGCCCGACTGGAAGGAGTGGTGTCGTGAGTTCCGTCTTCACCGTGCTGGTGGTCGACGACGACTTCCACGTCGCCGACCTGCACCGGCGGCAGGTCGACGACGTGCCGGGGTTCCGGGCGCTCGAACCCGTCGGGACCCTCGCGGCCGCCCGCGCCGCGCTGTCGAGCGGGACCGTGGACCTGGTGCTCGTCGACGTGTACCTGCCCGACGGCAGCGGGCTCGACCTGCTGCGGTCGATCGACACCGATGCCTTCGTGCTGAGCGCTGCTTCGGACTCGGGCACCGTGCGGCGGGCGATGCGGAGCGGGGCACTCGCCTACCTGATCAAGCCCTTCGCAGCCGGGGTGCTGGCCGAGCGGCTGCAGGCGTACGCACGGTCGCGGAACGTGCTCGACGAGCGGTCGACCCTCGATCAAGAGGCCGTCGAGCGGGCGTTCCGGATCCTGCACGCCGGCGACAGCGGTGGGGCCTCGCCGTCCCGGGCAGCCACGGCGGCGCTGGTGCTCGAGCAGCTCGTCGCCGGTGAGGAACGATCCGCCGCCGAGGTGGCTGCGGCGATCGGGGTCTCGCGGGCGACGGCCCAGCGGTACCTGGCGCAGCTCACGGCGGACGGGACCGTGGCGATGCAGTTGCGGTACGGGGCTGCGGGGCGGCCGGAGCACCGGTACGTGCGGCGGTGACGGGCCCTGCTGCCCTTGCGTATTTCACCGGATACCGGCAGGTTTGGTCTGACGCGCTCCGATCTCAGCCACACGCGAGCGTGATGACCGACCCAGAAGGAGATCACGTGATCGCGATCGAGATGGCAGCCGCCGTCCTGACCATCGTCTTCGTCGTCCTGCCGGCGCGGGGCACCATCGGCAGGAACGGGCTCGTCGGCATCCGTACCCGGGCGACCATGCGCAGCGACGAGAGCTGGATCATCGGCCACCGAGCAGCGATCGTCCCGACGAGCATCGCCGGCGGCGCGACCGTGTCAGTGAGCCTGGTCTATATCGCACTCGGACGCGCCGACGACATCCCCGCGTTCGTCGCGTGCGCCGCGATCCTCGTCGGCGGAGCCTTCTGGGGTGTGGTGGCCGCAGGACGCGCGACCAGGTGACGGCGGACACGGGGGCCCGGGCGTGGTTCAGCGGTGACGTCGTCGAGCTGCTCGAGATGGTCAGCCCGTACCTCCAGGTCGTCGCGGTGCCGCACACCCACGCTGACGCCTGGCCCTTCCGGCCGCCTCAGGAGGGGCGCGCGCCCTAGCCCTGTCCCTGGTCCGTGAGGCGCCATCCGGACGCCGTCTTCGTGAAGCAGAAGCTCCACGTGCGCGTCCCGTTCATCGGCTCCGATTCCTCCGACGCTCGACTCGTCACCGTCGTGTCGACACACGACTCCGTCCTGTGGCCAGGGTTGAACGGCACCGATTCCGCCTTGTCCGCGACGGTGTACTTCCGCAGCGTCGGGTTCCGGCACCACGCCCACGTGCTGTCGAGCGTCAACGCCTTCGTCACGTCACACCGCTGCGCCTTCGCCGCAGCCAGGTACACCTTCGTCACCTCGACGGCGGTTGCGGACGACGGCGGCAGGCGGGGCGAACTGCACCCGGTCACCAGCGCGAGCCCCGACGCCAACACAGCGGTCACGAGGAGCGAGCGTTGCACGAGCAGGAGCCGTCCGTGCGGTCTGCTCAGGCGCATCAAGTCCACCCCTCACGGTGCCGCGGGCGGTCCGCTGGTCTCGCCCAGCAAAGCGCACCACCGCGATCAGAGCCATGAGCACCCCCACAGCCAGGCCCGCCGCTGACGGACTGGAGGCGCGGGGCGGGGCCGCACCGGGCCTCCAGTCCGTCAGGTGGTCAGGCGACGATCTGCACCTGCGTGGGCACGTCGGTGACGGCGAACGGGGCGGACGTGCCGCGCACGTCGACCCGGTAGTCGCCGCGGAAGCCGCGGACCTGCACCCGACCGCGGTCGTCGGTGCGCAGCACCGTCGGGCCGAGCCACCACTCCTCCTTGACCAGGCGGCGGAGGGCCTCGTACGACGGCTTGGGTGTCCCGTCGGCGCGGACGAGTCCGATCGGGGCGCCGAGCCAGGCGCCGGCGTCGGTGATGCCCCAGTAGGTGATCGCCTCGACGGAAGGGTGGCCGACCAGGCTCCGGTAGTGCCGTTCGACGTCGTCGGCCTGGCGCGCCTCGCCCTCGGGCGTCGACGGCCACGAAGCGACCCGGTGGTCGTTGAGGTCGACGATGTGCGCGGGCATGAGGTCGCCGGAGACGAGCGAGGTCTCGGTCAGGTGCAGCGGCAGGCCGTAGCGGGCGAACCGGTCGACCATCGCGAGCATCGTGTCCTCGCCCCAGTAGCCCTGGTGCATGTGGGTCTGCAGTCCGATGGCGTCGATCTGTACGCCGGCCTCGAGCACGCCCTCGATCAGGCACTCGTACGCACTCGACAGGTCGAAGTCGTTGAGCAGCAGGGTGACGTGTGGATTGGCGGCGCGGGCCTCCTCGAAGGCCATCCGGATCATCGGGATGCGGCCCTTGGCGCGGGCGAGCGGGGTGATCGCGTTGTCGCCGTTGTCGAACACCGGCATGATGACGACCTCGTTGATGGCGTCCCAGGTGTCGATCGTGCCGGCGAAGGCGGAGACCTCGCGGCGGATGCGCTCCCGCTGGAGCTGCTCGACCTCGTCCAGCGGGAGCCCCAGCAGCCAGTCGGGCTGCACGGTGTGCCAGACGAGCGGGTGACCCTTGAGGGCGATGCCGCGGTCGCGGAACCACTGCGCCGTCGTCAGGAGTCTGGCGGTGTCCGGGGCTCCGCGCTCGGGCTCGAAGCGGCCCCAGTAGAACGGGAGCGTCGCGGTGTTGAAGACGTCGGTGTAGAGGTCGGCGAGGTGCTCGGTGCCTGCTTCGTCCTGCGCTTCGCCGTTGGCCAGTTCGATGAAGTCGAAGCCGATGTTGCCGAAGGCGAAGGCATGGCGGGTCTGCTCGACGGTGATGTCGGCATCGTGGATGGGATTGCCTTCGGCATCGACGACCGTCAGGGTCGTCTCGCCGAAGCGGTGATCTGGTGCGTGCGTCATCGCGCGTCCTCCGACATCGTCGTCCGGGATTTGTTGTGCGCGCAAACATAGCAGCGGGGATCGTCGCCGTCACCCGGAAACCGGCCGGGGGTGAGAGGATGCGTTCGCATCCGCACTGCTGCGGGGTGCACGGCATCACTGTCGGGCCGGAAATCGATGTCAACCAAGACCGAGTCGGCCTTGCTGTGAGGTGGCCCCCGTGGTCTTGTTGGAAGCAGAACGTGCAGGTGCCCTGCGTCGCGAGCTGGAAGCCGCGCGTGCGGACGGCCACACGCGCACACGGCTGGAACCGTTCCCGAGCCGCGCGGGCGCACGATGGCTGCTCCGGCTCGCGTTCGCCGTCCCGTTCCTGGTGCTCGCAGCCGTCAGCGCCGACCCCACCGTGGCCGACGTCACCGTCAACCGCTCCGTCGTGGACCACGTCGCGACACTGAGCTGGGACCGCGCAGACGTCTCGTGGCTCAGCGAGCTGTACCCGCCGCTGGGCACGATCCTCGTGCGGCTCATCCCCGGCGGCGCCGCCGGACTCGCGGTCGCCGGGGCACTGGTCGCCGGGATCCTGCTGCAGCAGTTGCTCGAGGCCATGGTCCAACGACGCTTCCCGTGGTGGAAGAGCACGGTCTTCCTCGTCGCGATCGGCGCGAACCCGCTCTTCGCGTACACCGCCACGGGCAACTTCGAGGCGCTCCTCGGCATCGCGCTGTTCGGGATCGGCGCGATCAACATGGTCCGCTTCGTCTCCAGCCGGAACACCAAGGCCGGCTTCGAGTCGGGGATCCTCTTCATGCTCGCGGCGTTGGCGGACGCTTCGGGGCTCGTCCTCGTGGTCGCGGCGGCGATCACGGCCCCGCTGCTCTCCGTCGCACGGCGGAGCGAGTCGGGCGCGAGATGGTCGAACGTGCTCATCGTGCTGTTCCCGACCATCGCGGTCTTCGGTGCGGTGATGTTCCTCGAGGCACTGTTCGGACGGAACCCGTTGCTGGTGTTCCAGAACGCCGTCCACTACGACCCTGCGCTCTGGGGGCTGGTCCCGGAGCTCGTCACGACGCTCAACGGGCTGCTCATCCTCGCCCCGGTCGCGAGCGGTTGCGCCCTGGCATTGCTGAGTCGTCGGCCCGGTTCGGTCCTGATCTCGGTGTTCGTCTTCGGGGCACTGATCATCGGCTACGTGGGTGGCCTCATCCCGGTGAACTCCGCGGGCAACGTGTTCCTCATCATGACGATGATGGGCATCGCCGTGGTCCCGGCCGCCCGGACCACCCGGGTGAGCGGCCTGATCGCCGCCGTGGGCGCGGCGCAGATCGTGATCGCGTGGGCGGCTGCGTTCAACCGGCCGATCACGCTGGAGTGGATGGCCGCCATCGGTGACTCCCTCGGGTGGTGGTGACGAGTGACCACCCCGCACCTCTCCGGGCCCGGCCGGCACACAGCCACGTCCCGCCCCGATGAACTCACCGAGCTCGAGGCCTCCGGGATCGACCCGGCGTTGCAGCGCCCCGGATCCGGGCAGCGGTACCTCGCCGAGGACTGGATGCCGGTCCGCGTGCTACAGGACGGCAGCATCCTCGTCCTCACCTCCGGCCGGGCCGACGACGCCGCACTCGGGGATGCGTTGTCCGAGGAGCTCGGGGCTCCGGTCACGTTCGTCTCGGTCGACAGCTGGACCCTCCGCCGTGCCGTGCTGAGCCAGTTCCACGGGGCCGTGGCCGATGCCGCTGCGAACCAACTCCATGACCGGAACCCGACGCTCTCCGCCCGCGTCGTCTTCTCGCGGTCACAGAAGGCCTCGGGCATCGTCCTCGCCGTGATCGCCGTGGCGTGCGGGATCATCTGGCCCGTCCAGACCGCGATCGCAGCGCTGATCGCAGCCAGCCTCGTGTTCCTCGCCGGGACGGGCTTCAAGTTCGTCGTCGCCACGCAGGGAGCCCGCTACGACGTCGTCGAACGGATCACCGACACCGAGGTCTCTGCCCTGGACGACGCCGACCTCCCCGGCTACACCGTCCTCGTGCCCGTGTTCCGCGAAGCGAACATCGTCGCCCAGCTGATCGACAACCTCGGCGGCCTGGACTACCCCGTGCACAAGCTCGAGGTCATCATCCTGACCGAGGAAGAGGACCAGGAGACACGGGACGCGATCGCCGCGGCGAACCCACCACCGCACTTCCGCGTCATCACCGTGCCGAAGGGGCACCCGCAGACAAAGCCACGTGCGTGCAACGTCGGACTCTACGTCGCGACCGGCGAGTACCTCGTGATCTACGACGCCGAGGACACACCAGACCCCGACCAGCTGAAGAAGGCACTGATCGCGTTCGAGCGCGGTGGCGAGGCCACGGTGTGCGTGCAGGCAGCACTGAACTACTTCAACGCCCGTGAGAACGTCCTCACCCGCATGTTCACGCTGGAGTACTCCTACTGGTTCGACTACATGCTGGCCGGTCTGGACCACGCGTCCCTGCCGATCCCCCTGGGCGGCACGTCGAACCACTTCCGCACGGCATCGCTCATCGAGCTCGGCGGCTGGGACCCCTACAACGTGACCGAGGACGCCGACCTCGGCATCCGGGCGAGCGCCGTCGGGTACCGCGTGGGCGTCATCAACTCCACCACCATGGAGGAGGCCAACACCTCGGTGCCGAACTTCATCCGGCAGCGGTCCCGCTGGATCAAGGGCTACATGCAGACCAGCTTGGTCCACGCCCGTCGGCCGCTCGCACTCGTCCGTGAGATCGGAATCGTCCGGTTCGCGGCGTTCGTCCTGCTCATCGCGGGCACCCCGGCGACGTTCCTCTGCGTGTTGCCGTTCTACGCGCTCACCGCCGTCACGTTCTTCCTGCCGCGGGAGACCGTCGACGCACTGTTCCCGGTGTGGGTGCTGTGGCTGTGCCTGTTCAACTTCCTGGTCGGCAACGCGATCATGATCTACCTGTCGATGATGGGCCCGTTCAAGCGCGGGACCTTCCACCTGATCCTCTGGTCGCTCCTGAACCCCGTGTACTGGACGCTGCACTCCATCGCCGCCTACAAGGCGCTCTGGCAGCTCCTGACCCGGCCGCACTACTGGGAGAAGACGGAGCACGGGCTGACGAACCAGGGGTCTGCGTCGGACGCGACGGGCTGAGGTACAGGCCCTCGACTCAGCCCACGAGGAGCGTTCGTGGAGATCGGGTCCGTGCAAGGGCCACCAGGAGCGTGCCGTAGGCGACCAGGGCAGGCACCAGCATCCACGCTCCGGTCGGGACCAGCGCGTAGATGACGAAGAACGCGAGGTAGACGACGAGGTTGATCGCGAGCGTGACCTGCGAAGCCCAGGTCCACATCGCTTTCGTGACGGAGTCACCCTGATCTTGGAACGACGAGTTCAGCCACGCCCGCGACGTCCCCGAGAGCCAGCTCGCTCCGTACCCGAGGAGGAAGAAGGCGCCGACCGCTGTCACCACCGTGGCGAGTTCCGACGGTCTCACCAACGCAACAACTGAAACCGCGAGGAAGCCTGCGGCCAGCGCCACTCCTGAGATCGAAGTGTGGAGACGATCGTTCCCGTGCGCCAGGTCCCGGGCGCGACCACGGCGCAGGTTGCTGAGCAGCACGACGAGGCCGCCGCATCCGTAGGCGGCGAGCATCCATCCGTACGCGGCTTCGCCGAGCTTCACGACCTCGAACACGAGGGGTGTCTCGATGATGTTGAGGATCGCGCCTGCGATGAGGAGGAGCATCCACAGCCGTGTGTAGGGCTGTCGCCAGGCCCACAGATCGGACCCTTCCACGCGAACGAGGGCGGCGAACCCCGGCAAGCGGAACCAGCTCCCCGTGCGCAGCTCGGTCGCCGTCCTCCCGCCATGATCACGAGCCGCTCGCAACGCACGTCCGACACCGCCGTGAGCCCACATGGCTGCTCCGACGCCGACGAACATCAGCGCATTCAAGAGCAGCAACCACGTCGGCCCGATCACCGGGAGCAGTGAACCCCCCACGGCCGGCGCGACGGCGAGGGTGACTGCCGACGTCGCACTCACCGAGCGGAGCACCGTCGGCCTCTCGGAAGCACTGACCGACGAGCTCACGAGCGACAGCAGGAGCGGATTTGCAACCGCACGGACGATCATGCTCGACCCCGCGTACACGTAGACCACCCACAGGTGCTCGACGAAGAACGCCGCGCCGACCGTCATCACGGCCAGGGTGATCTGGCAGCCGATCCACGCCCTGCGGACGCTCTCGATCGGAACAGCTCGAGCGATGTGACCGGCGACAAGCAGTGCCGGGACCGTCTGTGCCACGAACAGCCCCGCACTCGCGGTCGATCCGGCCTGGGTCTGCACGTAGACGATCAGCGCCAGGTAGGTGAACCAGTTCCCGATCCCGTACGTCAGGGACACGAGGGGGAAGAAGACGCGCAGGGGCATCGCCGTCCTCCTCACCTCCGCCGAGCCCCGCAGCCGCCGCCGACGTCCCAGCCGGCGTTCGGGCACCTCGGGTTGAGACGACAGTAGGACGCCTGCTCGCGCCTTCCCATGAGGGAGTGGAAAGGGAACCCCACGTGCAGTGCGGACGATCGCGAGGATGCAGCCCCTCCCCACTTGCGCCACACTTGCCACGACATGCGCACTCCGCTCCCCCACGCCCGCCGAGGCCTTCGACGCAGCACGGTGATCATCGGCGTCGCCGTCGTGGCCCTCGTGTCGCTCACGGCCTGTTCTGATCGCCCGACGCCGGAGGAGAACGACAAGGCCCACTCCGACTGGATGCAGCGCGTGCAGGACCGATGGGCCGGACAACCTGGCGGACTCGGCAGCGGTGCCGGCACCAACGATTCATCCAGCCGACTCTCCCTCGGCACCGACGGAGCCGGAGACCGTGCGCGGATCCGCGTCTCGATCACCTGCCAGGGTGACGAAACCGTGCAGATGGCCGTGTGGGCCGGACGCATCGGTGCGAACGGGTCGGAGACGGGCAAGCGACTCACGTCACGCTCCGTCCAATGCGGACACGACGAGGACCTGTACGTGGTCACGTCGAGCGCGGCGATCACGATCGGCCCGACCGCCGGAGACGGCACCGTCGGCTGGTACGCGGCGGCCTACAGCGATCTCGCTGCGCGCACGCGCTGAGTAAGCACCGCAACAACGGAAGCGCTTCCCGCCAAGGGCGCAGGCCGATCCTGCGACCGGGCCGGTTTCCGTCGACACCACACGGCGGCCTGGAGGCGCGTGGCGGCGCCGCCACGCGCCTCCAGGCCGTCTTCCGGTCACGTCGGGAGCGCGCCGGGCGCGTCCTTTGAGGATCGCACCTGCAAGGTTGTGCTTCGTATTGATATGCAGCATTCTGGGCGAGTTCACCGTGATCACGGTGACGAATTGGGGAGGAAACACATGAAGAAGACCCTTTCGGTCGCATCCGCAGTCACGACCGTCGCAGTTGCGGCGGGACTCTTGATCGCTGCACCCGCCCAAGCTCAGACCACGACGCCGGTCGAGCTGCCGACGAACGTCGTCGTGGACGAGAGCTTCGATCCCACCGGGGAAGTCGTCACCGCCGACGACGGGCGGTCCACCCGTTCGGGGAACTGCAAGGACCGAGCGTTCGCCGTCGTCGCCAAGATGACCCAGTCGCTCAACGGCTGCAGCGTCATCGGCTCGAAGGCTTCGACCCAGGTGCAGTACAAGTGGTACAAGCACCAGGGCAACTCGAATCCCTGCATCTGGGGGAAGTCGTTCAACTCGCGGCACGCTCCGACCTGGACGACCCTGAACTGCGGGACCGGGCGCTCGAAGTTCGTCCCCTGGGGCAACGTGGCCGCCACCAAGAAGATGAAGGGCCTCACGGGCACCGGTTGGGCCGGCGTGCAGTGGCAGTGACGCCCCAACGATCGCGGCGACGCAGCATCGAGGCCGTTGCCTCGATCTGCGTCGCCGCAGCCGCTCTGTCCGCGTGCTCGTCGGGCCCCGACGATCGGACGCGACGGGCTGAGTCACCGACGCAGACACCCGCACCCGCACTCGGCGTGGCTTCGATGCAGATGATCGCCGATGAGCTCCGCGCAACAGTGCCGTGCGTGCGGGCGGATGCACTGCATGACGACCTCGCATTCTGGGACAGCATGCGTGGCTTCGACTGTCTCGACGGGGACTCACCAACCTTCATCCGTGTCTACGCGCATGCGGTGTCGGTGCCGCAGACCCTCGCGGACTGGGACGGCACGTTCGGTGCCGGGCGAGTGGTGACCAGGGGTGAGCACTGGTACGTCATCGGAGCTCCCGCCACCGTCTCCGCCGTGAAGCCTCCGAAGGGAACACCTCGCATTGCGAACGACCTCGGAGTGCCCGTGCCCCTCACTCCCGAGCAGGACTACATGACGACCTGCGTGCTGTTCGTCTCGAGTGAGGGCCAGCGGTACGTGCAGCATCCGAAGCAGCGCAGCACATCGGCAGATCAGTACAGCGCGCTCTTCCCAGGGGTCACTGCCGAGGTGCACGCGGCGATCGACGACCTCGGCCGGAGCCGCATCCTCGGGATCGCAGATGAGGAACGATGGATTGCGGCGCTGTCCCCGATAGGTCCCCGGCTCAAGCGGCAGTGCGCGACCGCGTACCGCGCGGTCGGCGACACCGTGCGCCCGCTCACTGGAGACGAGCGGTGAGGGCGTCAAGCACCCGGCCCTCCGTGCGCAGAGCTGCCACCGCCGCCTTGATGGTCGCCACCACCGGCGCCTCGCTGCTGGCGGTCGACAACCTGCTCGGCTTCATCGGAACGCATCTGATCGCAGGAGGGCCGGTGTTGATGGTCGCTGCGATCTCGGTCTCAGCAGGAGTCGTGGCCGCTGCCGGTGCTGCGCTCGCTCGCGACGCCGTGCACCTCGTCTTCGCGGCCGCCACCGTCGTCTTCGTGAGCGCTCTGTCGCCGGCGACCAGCAGCCAGCTGTTGCTCCCCATCGCGGTCATCCTGCAGGCGCTCGTCCCGTTGGCCTTCGCAGCCGCCGGGCTGCTGGCCCTTCGCGGTTCGCGGAACTCCACCGCGGTGCGGGTCCTCGCAGTGATGCTCGTGGGGTTCGCCGCCGCCTGGATCGTCACCGCGTTCATCCCGGTGGCGCTCGTGGCGTTCCTCCTCGCACAGGCCGGCACGCTGGTCGTCGGGGCTGTCCTCAGCCTGCAGCCGATTCTTCGCCGAGGTCGGAGTCTTGCGCGTGCGCTGTGGTCGAGCGCGGAGGTCCGCTGAGGAGTCCCGCTGCACGCCGCTGGGCGGTGTGCGTTCGACGCGGTGCGGATACGATCGTGCGCGCATCCTGATCCAGCGAGGGCAACGGGTGTTCGAGGGGGAGAACGTCGTGGTGCGTCAACAGGGGCACGTGGGTCCCGGATCGTCTGCCAGACGCGTGCTCGCGGTCGGTCTGGCGATCGCCGTGTCGGCGGCAGCTCTGGTCGGCATCCGTGCAACGGCAGGATCAGCGGACACCCCAGCCTCGGCGGTGACGGTCACGAAGGTCACCGCGACCACCACCGTCACCTCGACCGGCAGTGCCGTGCGCACCACCCTCAAGGTCAAGAACACTGCCGCCGTGCGGAAGCCGGCTTCCTCCGCTTGGCTGTACATGTCCGCCGGCACGAAGAAGTACACACTCGGCCGGGTCGCGGTGAAGGCACTCGCCGCTGATTCGAGCACCTCGGTCACCGCAGTGCGCGGGACCCCTTCCCGTACCGCGGCCGGCAACTACTCCGTCCTCGCCTGCGCCGGTGCGTACTCGGCGAAGCAGTGCCGCACGTCGACCGCGACCGTCACCACCAAGCCGACGACCCGCGCGCGTCCGGAGACGGGCGTGATGCTCGACGTCGCTCGCGCCTACTACCCCGTGGCGTTGCTCAAGCGGTACATCGACCTCCTCGCCGACGACGGCGGCCGCTTCCTGCATCTGCACCTCACCGATGACCAGAACGTCGGGATCGAGAGCACGGTGCTCGGCCAGACCCCTGCGAACGCTGATCTCGACGACGGCGTGTACACGAGCCGCGTGACCCATCGCCCGTTCCTGAGCGCCGCGCAGGCACGCTCGATCGCCGACTACGCAGCGAAGCGGAGTGTCGCGATCGTGCCCGAGATCGATACTCCGGGCCACATGGCTGCGGCATTCGACCTGCTCGAGGCGGAACACGGCACGAAGTGGGTCGACCGCATCCGTTCGGGCGAGAACGAACTCGACACGTCGGCGCCGGAGAGTCTCGCCCTGGCGAAGAAGCTGTACGCAGAGGTGCAGCGGACCTTCCCTGCCAGCCGAACCGTGCACATCGGCGGCGACGAATGGGGCGACGACGTCACCGCCGGCCAGCGCGTCGCCTGGATGAACGCGATGGCGGCCACGGTCGGCAACCGCGAGGTCTGGGCCTGGAACGACGGGATCGATCGGGTCGCGATCGGGCGACTCGATCCGCGCATCCACGTCACCTACTGGAGCTTCGACGGCGACACCGAGGACGCAGCCGAGCGGCGCGAACGGCGAGCGCGACGGGCGAGTGCGGTCGACCTGCAGCAGGCCGGGATCGACCTGCTCAACTACAACTCGTACTACCTGTACGAGGTGCCGACCGACCTCAACCCGGCCGACAGCGAGTACACCGTCGCCGATCTCCGCGAGAACTGGTCACTCCGGACGTGGGACGGCGACTCCGGTTCGCTGCTCGCGGCTCCGATGTCGGGCGCGGCCGTCGCGATCTGGGGTGAGGACCTCGAGGACCCGCCATCTGACGCGCTCCTGCGGTGGAGCGCACCGCACGTGACGGCGATGCTCGAGACCGCAGCCTCCTGACGGACGCATGTCGGGCCTCCAGGCCGATCGCTGGACCCGCCGGACCCGCCGGACCCGCCGCCTGCCTACCCGAGCGGCTCGACGCCGTAGCTGGTGACCACCGCACGCAACTCGTCCAGGTATGCCTGCGCCTGCACGGTGAGGGGAACCGAGGCGTGCGCGATCCAGCCGATCTCGATGCGCTCGTCGACGTCGAGTGGGATGGCGACGATCTCGGGGTCGAGGTCGTCGCTGATCAGCCCGGTCGAGATCGTGTACCCGCCCAGACCGATCATGAGGTTGAAGATCGTCGCCCGGTCCGACACCCGGATCTCCCGCTTGCTCGACATCGTCGACAGGATCTCCTCGGCCAGGTAGAAGGAGTTGTTCGCGCCCTGGTCGAAGGTCAGCCGAGGCAGGTCGGCGAGGTCCTCGAGGGTCGCACGCTCCCGTGACGCGAGCGGGTTCCGCTTGGCCACGAAGATGTGCGGCTGCGCGACGAACAGCGGCGTGAACACGACGCCGGCGTCCCGCAGCAGCTTGCCGAGCACCTGCTTGTTGAAGTCGTTGCGGTAGAGGATGCCCACCTCGCTGCGCAGCGTGCGGACGTCTTCGATGATGTCCCAGGTGCGCGTCTCGCGCAGCGAGAACTCGTACTCTTCCGCAGCAGCCGCTTCGACCATACGGACGAAGGCCTCCACCGCGAACGAGTAGTGCTGGGCGGACACCCCGAGCAGCCGACGCGACCGCTGGCCGCCGACGTACCGCTGCTCGAGCAGGGAGACCTGCTCGACGACCTGCCGGGCGTACCCGAGGAACTCGACGCCGTCGACGGTGGGCACGACTCCTCTGGCCGAGCGGGTGAACAGCGGGCGCCCGATCCGCGTCTCCAGGTCCTTCATCGCCGCGGACATCGTCGGCTGCGACACGTAGAGCAGGTCGGCCGCTGCGCTGATCGAGCCCTCCGTCGCGACCTCGATGAAGTACCGGAGCTGCTGCAGGGTGATGTCGTTCGAGACACGGGCCATAGGCCGAGGCTATACCGGTGCATAGCGTCTCGGTATTACCTGATGGCTCGCCTTTCCCGTCATGATCGAGGCACCCCTTCCCCAGCGCCCGCGGGCGCTCGACGAACAGATTGCCGACCATGGCGAACGACCTCACCTTCAGCATCACCCGGACCCGGTTCGACGAGGACTACTCCCCCGCCGACAGCTCCCGGCTGACCACGAACTTCGCCAACCTGGCGCGCGGCGAGCACCGTCAGCAGAACCTCCGCGCTGCGCTGGCGATGATCGACGGGCGCGCGAACGAGCTGGCCGCGGCGCACGACCGCTACCGTCTGCAGCTCGACATCGTCTCGGTGGCGCTCGAGCTCTCAGACAGCGGGTCGGACGCGGAGTTCCCGCTGCTCGAGATGCTCGACGTCACGATCCTCGACCAGCACACCGGCGAGCGCCACCAGGGGATCCTCGGCAACAACTTCTCGTCGTACCTGCGCGACTACGACTTCTCGGTGCTGCTGCCGTCGTCGCCGTCGCTGCCGTCCGACTTCGGCCAGCTGCACGGGGCGCTCTTCCAGCGCTTCCTGGAGTCAGACGTGTTCGGATCGCAGTTCACTGCCGAGCCCGTCGTCTGCATCAGCGTCTCGACGAGCCAGACCTACCGCCGGAACGGGTACGTCCACCCGGTGCTCGGCGCCGAGTACGAGCACGAGCACTCCTCGCTCACCGACGACTACTTCGGCCGGATGGGCATGCGGGTCCGGTACTTCCAGCCCGCCGGGGCGGCTGCCCCGCTCGCGTTCTACACGCGCGGCGACCTGACCGGCGACTACACGGACCTCCAGCTCATCGGCACGATCGCCACCATGGAGACCTTCCAGAAGATCTACCGCCCGGAGGTCTACGCCGCGAACACCCCGGCAGAGAGCACCTACCGCCCCACCCTCGACCACGCCGACTTCACGCCCACCCCGGTGACGTACGACCGCGAGGAGCGCGGCCGCCTCGGGATCACGCAGGGCCGGTGGACCGAGGAGCACCTGGTGCGGCCGCACCACGCACTCCTCGCCCGGTGGGCTGACCCCGCCCTCGCGAGCTGACTTCCTCTGCCCTTCGACTGACTGGACCATCACCCCCATGCGTTCTCTCCTCCCCACCTCGATCGTCGGCAGCCTGCCGAAACCGTCCTGGCTCGCCGAGCCCGAACGGCTCTGGTCCCCCTGGGAGCTGCAGGGAGCAGCACTGACCGAGGGCAAGCAGGACGCCCTGCGCTCCGCCGTGCACGAGCAGGAGCGCCGCGGCATCGACATCGTCAGCGACGGCGAGCAGACCCGCCAGCACTTCGTCACGACGTTCATCGAGCACCTGGACGGCGTCGACCTGGAGCGCAAGGAGACCGTCCGCATCCGCGACCGGTACGACGCGGCCGTCCCGACCGTCGTCGGTGCCGTCAGCCGTCGTGCGCCCGTGTTCGTGGACGACGCCCGCTTCCTGCGCGCCCAGACGGACCGGCCGATCAAGTGGGCGCTCCCCGGCCCGATGACGATGATCGACACCCTCTCCGACCAGCACTACAAGAGCCGCGAGAAGCTGGCGTGGGAGTTCGCCACGATCCTCAACCAAGAGGCGCGCGAACTGCAGGACGCCGGCGTCGACATCATCCAGTTCGACGAGCCTGCCTTCACGGTCTTCCACGACGAGGTGCAGGACTGGGGCGTGGCCGCGCTCGAGCGTGCCGCCGAGGGCCTGCGCGCTGAGACCGCCGTGCACATCTGTTACGGCTACGGCATCGAGGCGAACAACAAGTGGAAGGAGACGCTCGGCGCGGAGTGGCGGCAGTACGAGCAGTCCTTCCCGCTGCTGCAGCAGTCCTCGATCGACATCGTGTCGCTCGAGTGCATCCACTCCCACGTTCCCCTCGAGCTCGTCGAGCTGATCCGCGGCAAGAAGGTCATGCTCGGGGCGATCGACGTCGCGACCGAGACCGTGGAGACTCCGGAGGAGGTCGCGGAGGTGCTGCGTCGGGCGCTCGAGTTCGTCGATGCAGACAAGCTCATCCCGAGTTCCAACTGCGGGATGGCTCCCCTGGCGCGGGGTGCGGCGCTGGACAAGCTCGGCGCGCTGTCGGCTGGTGCGGACATCGTGCGGGCCGAGCTCGTCGGCACGGCGGCCCCGTCGGCCCACTGATCGCCGCGAGACACCACGGCGGCTCTCTTCCGGAAGGAGGAGAGCCGCCGTTCGTGTTGCGTCCGCCGCGTGCGCGGCTTTCGGTCCGGCCTGGAGGCGCGTCTTCTGCCCGCTCGACAGGGCGCGTTGGTACTGGTGTCGCGACCAGAACCAGAACCCGAACCCGAACCCGAACAGCGTTAGCGGGTTCTGCGAGCGCCGCATTTCCAATCGTTCGATATGTTGCGCTTCAAACTTCACATCATGTACGTTCATACCCGTGCGCGGAGGGGCCGCGCGAGAAGGGGGCTTCGATGTCGAAGTTCATGATTACGGCTGCGGCCGTGATGGTCACCGTTTCCGCTGCAACCACAGTGCCGGCGCTGCCGGCCCACGCAACGTCACCGACAACGCAGCACCTCGCTGCCGAGCGGGCTGCGCTCTCTGACCGCAACGTGATCGAGCTGTTCACGGGCCAGGGGCGGATCATCGCCGAGCACCCGGAGCTTGCAAAGTACGTACCAAGCGGCGAGCAGAAGCTGACAGCTGCGCAGATCTCCGCCGTGACTGTGGAGTACCAGAACGCCTACCCGCAGTTCCGCGACAACATCACCGTCCCGCTGCAGAGCGGCGACCCGTACCGAGTGCTCGATGCACTGCACGCGTTCGAAACCGCAACCGAACGCATCGCAACCTCGGAATCCGCCACCATCACCGGCGACGGCAAGTGCGCCCTGCTGGTCGCCGTCGCTGTCGCTGCAACGCTGTGGTTGGGCGTCCTTGTCTGGGTTGCGGGCCGATCCGGCTCCGCCCTGACCGAGGAACAGTTCGCGGCCGAGCTGGCGGCTGCTTTGCCGTCGAGCAACTGACAAGAACCTCGAGAGGAAAAACCTTCGATGTCGAAGATCATGATCGCGGCTGCGGCCGTGATGGTCACCGTTTCCGCTGCAACCACAGTGCCGGCTGCGCCGGTCCAGGCAGCAACACCGACGACGCAACACCTCACCGCCGAACGGGCTGCGCTTTCTGACCGGAACGTGATCGAGCTCTTCACCGGGCAGGGGCGGATCATCGCCGAGCACCCGGAGCTTGCAAAGTACGTACCAAGCGGCGAGCAGAAGCTGACAGCTGCGCAGATCTCCGCCGTGACTGTGGAGTACCAGAACGCCTACCCGCAGTTCCGCGACAACATCACCGTCCCGCTGCAGAGCGGCGACCCGTACCGAGTGCTCGATGCACTGCACGCGTTCGAAACCGCAACCGAACGCATCGCAACCTCGGAGCCCGCCACGATCACCGGTGATGGCAAGTGCCTGGTGGTCGTCGCAGTCGGTGTCCTGGTCTGGGCGGCTGTTTCGGTCTCGGTGAAGTTCTGGGGGCCGAAGTCAGCAGACCGTGACTCCGGCGCGCTCTTTGCCGCGGAGCTGACTCGCGCCCTGGGCTGATGGGCCCGAAACGAGCGCTTTGGCCATTTGCGACAACGGCCGTACTGCTGATGAGTTGGACGGCACTGAGCATTGTGGAGTCGTTGTCTCCACACGCGTTGTCGAGTCGTGATCCTGCCGCGGTGAAGGTGCGAGATGCAGTGCTGACAATCGCTCCACAGCGTTGGGAGTTCTTCACCGCATCTTCCAAGGGCCGGCAATACGTCGCCTACCGCACGCAGACAGGCGACTCGGCGCTTTCGCTGCCGCAAGGCAAAGCAACGAACCTGTTCGGCGTCTCGCGCGCTCAGCGTGCGCAGGGTCCTGAGCTAGCAGCGCTGCATCAGCAGGTGGCGAACTGGAAGAAGTGCGTGGACAAGTCTGCGTCTCAGAAGTGCATCCGACAGGCGGCCGAAGAGCGACCGCAGGCTCTGAGGAATGGGGCGAAGCGGAAGACTCTCTGCGGAGATCTCCTCCTCGCTCAGGAGAAGGCGACTCCGTTCGAGTTCCGTAGCTTCGATCTCCCGAATTTCCGGGTGCTGAAGGCTGCACGTGTGGAGGTGTCGTGCAACTGATCTTCGCCGAGGTGAGCGGGCCCCGGCTGCGGCGCACCCTCCGCAGCTTTGACCTTCAGACGCTCCGCTTCAGCGGCTTTCGCGGGACGCTCGTGCTGGCTCAACTCACGATCCTCGTGGCAACGCCGTACGACGCGTTGATGCAGACTCTGGTGGGAAGCGGAGCCGGACCGGTTTGTGATGGGCTTCGAAACGCTTCGACATACTGCCTTGGACGATCCTTGCCCGATGCGCTCGTCACATCCGCCATGGTCATGATCCTCATCGGGGTTGCGGCTGGGGTTGCGCCGACCGTGATGGCGATCCTGCACGCGTGGGTTGCGTTCTCGATCGCTGGGTCGATCTCGCTCCCCGACGGGGGCGACCAAGCGGCCGCGGTGTGCACCCTGCTCCTTGTCGTCGTCAGTTTCGCCGACCGACGTCGCTGGCTGCTCGGTCCGCCGCAGACAGTCGCGAACTGGCGCCGACAAGTGGCGCTCGCAGGTCTCATGGTCATGCGAGTGCAGGTCACTGCGATCTACTTCAACGCCGCGATCGCCAAGCTGTTTGCACCCGAATGGGTCAACGGCACAGCCGAGTACTACGTCCTTCGGGACCCGTTCTTCGGGGCGAGCGGACCGCTTGCTCCTGTCCTACAAGCTGCAACAACGCTGCCCGCTGTGACGGTGGGCGTGACCTGGGGTGCGGTGATATCGGAGATCGCGATCGGTGTGCTGATTCTGTGTGGCCCGCGAAGTCGTTCGATTGCCTTGGTCCTGTGCGTGGTGCTGCACGGGGCGATCATCATCACGATGGGGCTCTGGAGCTTCGGGCTGATCATGATTGCGATCGTCGGCATCGCCGCGATGCCGTACACGCCGCATGAGCAGACGCACCAGTTCTGGTCCCGTCTCGGCAGAAGGCACCACGCCACCGTGCACAGCCCTAGCGTGGGTGGCGCTGGGGTCCGGTGAGCGCGCAGCACGTGCGTAGCGCGTCTCTTGGCTCCCTCGCGGCGGCCGTCCCCGTCTTGATCGAGATCGCAGTCACGAGTGCATGGTGGAACCGACTCCCCGATCGGATCGCTACGACCTTCGGTCCGGACGGCAGCCCAGACGGATACGGGACCCCGTTGGGGACGGTGATCCTTCTCGCCTCCGTGCAGACCCTCTTTCTCGTCGCTGCGGTCGGATCTGCCTTCGCTCGAGATCGGCGGAAAGGTCGGATCGCCTGCGCGGTCACCGCTGGACTCATCGCCGCTGTGGCTATCACTTGGCTGAACATCGCGGGAGTCGCGGCCTCGACCGTGCCACCAGAAGCTTGGTGGGCAATCCTGGCGGGCCCGGCGTGGGCAGTCGTTCCGTACTGGCTGCTACGACTCGACAAGGAGGCACCATGAGGGAGATCAGGGGGCGAAAGAACGAGAGCGAGACCGCAGCTGGGAGGTCGCGGGGCACCCGGTGGGGTGTGGTCAGCGTGTTCGTGTGCCTGGCCTACGTTGCGGCGTGGGTGTTGCTCTGGCCAGCAATTGAGGCGAGCGCGGACCTCTCGGACCCCGTCGGGAACCCTGGTGCGTACATCGCGACCGTGGCGATGATGTTCACACCGGGCCTCGCAGCGCTGCTGGTCGCGGTCACGCTCGAACGTCGCCGCGGGAAGGCGATCCTGGTTGCGCTCGGGCTGACAGGATTCTTCACGCGTCGAGGCTGGCGCTTCGCTCTCGCAGGCATCGCCGGAGCTGCTGTGCTGATCTCCGGCAGCTGGGGCCTCGGGATGCTGTTCGGGTGGGTGCAGCTCGACCCCGAACACTCCGTGGCGAAAGAACTCATCGTTCGAGTCACGGGCGAGCAACCGCCGATGCCGATGGCGCTCCTGGCGCTGCTGCAACTGCTGAACCTCCCGATCGGGATTGCCATCACCGCGATCGCTGCGACCGGCGAAGAAGTCGGTTGGCGCGGCTGGCTCCTCCCGAAACTGCTGCCGCTCGGCACTGAATGGGCGCTGTGCGTGAGCGGCGCGATCTGGGGTCTCTGGCACGCTCCCGCGATCCTGCTCGGCCTGAACTACGAGGAACGCAATCCCCTCGGGATCATCATGATGATGATCGGCTGTGTCGGCGCGGGCGTGCTGATCGGCTGGCTTCGGCTTGCGAGTGGATCGCTTCTGCCCTGCGTGCTCGCCCATGCGGCACTCAACAGCTTCGCCTCGTACCAGTCCATGCTCTTCCCGCCGTTCGACGAACGCCTTGTCGGGCCGCTCGCCATCACCGGATGGGTCGTCATGGCGCTCTTGATCGCGGCGTGCGTGTTGCGGGCAACTCGACTTCGCCAGCGACACGGCTCGCAACTGGACAGGCCCGAGGTCCGCAACAACGAGCTGTTCCAGTCGCCGGGCGAACGCCCGAGGGACTGAGCGGACCACCGCAGCCTCGGACCCCGAGGGTCGGGTCCCTCCGGCCTGAAAGTCGGCGTCTGCGAAGCGTCAGCCTCGAGGGCGTTGACTACGTTCATGATCACCAAGGACGTCATCCACCAGGTCGAGAGTGCGACTGTCCGGGATCGCAACGGCGTGTCAGTCGGCAAGGTCGTGCAGGTGTTCCCCTCCGACGAGGACGGCAGCGCGGCCTACGTCTGTGTCGCAACCGGCCTGCTCGGGCGACACCAGGCGCTCGTCCCCGCCGACGACGCCACGTTCGACGGCACGGACGTGCACGTCGGGTACACGAAGGACGCGATCAAGGACGCGCCGTCCCTCGGAGCCGGACGTACCCTGTCCCCCGACGAGGCGAACGCCGTCCGCAAACACTTCGGGCTGTCCCACACCGGCGCTGCAACCGGGGACATGGGTGACCCCCACGAGAACCTCGATCAGGCCGGGACAGGTCTTGCGGGCGCGGACGACACCGAAGGCGCAGGGACGACCCCGCCGGCCTGAACGCCACTGGGTGAACGGCGCCGAGACCACGGCTTTCGCCCACACCAAGCAAGGCAGCGGCCGGTCCTCTGGCGGGTGCGTGCTCCGTCATTGATGCGCGCTCTTGTGAACGTGGTACACGCGGGGTTCTCGGAAGAGCGTGCCCGTCTTCGTCCGACGGGCTCCGCGGCCATCACACACGCGCAGCACCGCGATGAGGCTGTTGCGAACCCCCACCTCGTCGCAGCGCGGTCACGTGTCATGGGAAGTCACCCTCCGACACACATCGACACAACCCTTCTCGCGGGCGTTCGGCGATGCCACAGTCTCGCGATGGCGCACATCTGGTCGGGCTGTCCGCCCACACCGGACGAATCGACACCACCCGGCGCCACACAACGCGACAGGTAGCAGCCCAGAGCACGAAGGAGTCCTCGTGACCATCAGCAACCAGACCGCCGACAGCACGATCGACGGGGGCACCGACGACGAGCTCCTCGCCCGTTTCCGTCCGATCTTCGACCGCATCGCTGCCGGCGCCTCTGAGCGCGAACGCGACCACCGCCTCCCGTTCGAGGAGATCCGCGAACTCGCCGCGGCAGGATTCGGCGCCGTCCGCGTCCCCGTCGCCCACGGCGGAGCCGGGGCGACCCTGCCCCAGCTGTTCCGCCTGCTGACCGAACTCGCCGCCGCTGACAGCAACATCCCCCAGGCGCTCCGCGGCCACTTCGCACTGGTGGAGGATCGGTTGGTCGCACGGACCGGGGAACGCGAGGGGTGGCTGGACCGCTTCGGCCGCGGTGAGATCGCCGGCAACTCGTGGACCGAGGTCGGGTCAGTGCAGGTCGGCGACGTGATCACGAAGGTGACCCCGCAGCCGGACGGGACGTTCCGGATCACCGGGCAGAAGTACTACTCGACCGGCAGCATCTTCGCCGACTGGATCGACACCTACGCCGAGCGCACGGACACCGGCGAGCGGGTCATCGCGATCGTCGACGCGCACCAGCCCGGGGTCACGCACACCGACGACTGGGACGGGTTCGGGCAGCGCACCACCGGCTCCGGCACCAGCACCTTCGACGACGCCGTCGTGCAGGCCGACGCGGTGATCCCCTTCGACGAGCGGTTCAAGTACCAGACGGCGTTCTACCAGGGCGTGCTGTTGAGCGTCCTCGCCGGGTCCGTCCTCGCAGCCGAGCGGGAGATCGCGCGCGAGGTCCGCAACCGCACCCGCGTCTTCTCCCACGGCAACGCCGACACGTTCGCGGCAGACCCGCAGATCCTCCAGGTCGTCGGCGAGGTGTCGGCGGCCGGGTTCGCCGCCACCGCCATCGTCGACCGGGCCGCCGCGGCCCTGCAGGGTGCGTACGAGGGAGCCGGGCTCGACACAGCCGAGGACGAGCGCCGCAACAACCGCGCCGAACTCGCGACCGCGCAGGCGCAGGTGGCGCTGACCACGCTGGCGACGACGGCGACCTCGCACCTGTTCGACGCGCTCGCGGCGTCCGGGGTGAGTACGACGAAGAACCTCGACCGGCACTGGCGGAACGCTCGCACCGCTGGCAGCCACAACCCGTGGGTGTTCAAGGCGCGGATCATCGGTGACCACGCGGTCAACGGTGCCGAACCGCCCCGCGTCTGGGCGATCGGTGCGACCCGGACCTCGTGACGCCTGTCGAAGCCGAGACGGCTTCCGCGTGACCGCTGCTGCGATGTGCCTGCCCCACCGCCCGCCCGCCCGCCCGCCGTGCGCGTACAGTCCCTGGCAACGCGCGGCTGGCCAAC
The DNA here is from genome assembly GCF_003234665.1 of Curtobacterium sp. MCLR17_059. NCBI lineage: Bacteria > Bacillati > Actinomycetota > Actinomycetes > Micrococcales > Microbacteriaceae > Curtobacterium > Curtobacterium sp. MCLR17_059. Next base: position 71,968 of record NZ_QKSU01000012.1, read on the forward strand.
GATCGGGGAACGCGATGCGACTGCTCACGGGGATGACACTGGCCGTTGCGCTGGCAGCAGGCGCGCTGGTCGGCATCGCGCCGCCAGCGACTGCGGCCGGATCCGGAACGATCACCGTGCAGCTCGCAACGCCGGACGGCACCGCGATCCGGCTGGCGGACGTCGAACTCGCAGCGATTGGCACCGACGTCGTCGTCGGGAACTCCACCACCGACGATGGCGGCACCGCGACGTTCACCGGCATCCCCGCACCGGACACCGTCACGGTGACGACGCGGCAGCTCCCACCGCACGGAACGGAGACCTACGCCCCCGGACTCCGCTCGGGCATCGCCGTCCGCGGCGGCTCGACAGTCGCGGTCACCGTGCCGCTCGTGATCGGCGCCACCGTGCAGGGCGGTGTGGTCGGCCCGACGGGACCCGCCGCCGGTCGCCTGATGTACGCCTGGAACGAGGACACCTCGCAGGTGTTCCGGACGACCTCGGACAGCACGGGCCAGTACCGGTTCGTGGGGTTGAGCACCGGGAAGTACCGCATCGAGGCCTACGCCAGCGGAACGGCGTCGCCCGCCGTCTGGAAGACCCGGGTGTACCAGCAGCGAGGAACGCTCCCGGCTTCCCGAGTCACCTTGTCACGGCACTACGCACACAGCGACTACGACCTGGTCGTCTACGCGGCCTCGGCGTCCCGCAGCCCGTCGGCGCAGCTGAGCGGTGCGACCGTCACGGTGACGAACGCGACGACCGGAGCGTCGTTCTCGACCCGGTTCTCGACGCTGCTCGACAGCGAGCAGACGGCGCAGTTCCAGATCCCCTCCGGGCAGTACGTGGTGGAGCTCCGGACCGTCGCGACGACCACAACGACCGCGCAGGTGCTGTGGCTCGGATGTCCGGGCGGCACGTACCGGTACGTGACCGACCGGGCGCAGGCCGTCCCGGTGAACGTCGTGTTCGGCGGTCACGACTTCTGGGGCGGCGCCCTCGGGTGATCCGGACCCAGCACCATCCCCAGCACATGGCTGGCCGAACGCGGTTGGCTGCGTGACTGCACGCGGTCGCGTGAGCAGCAACGGACAGGAGGCGCGGTGCCAGCTGGCACCGCGCCTCCTGTCCGGCACACGGTCGCGGACACGCGACGGTGGCGTCGCCACCTTCTACATGTCGGCGATGAGACGGAGCGTGGAGCCGTCGGGGACCGTCTGGTGTTCGACGTAGTGCATGAACACCGGCGCAGCCTGGTCGGCCGTGAACAGCTCGGCAGGATGCCGAGGCTCGTGCGCCGCCTGCACGTCGATGGTCTCCGTGAGCGGTTCGGTGAGGTCGTGGTCACGGCCGACGATGTAGAACAGGTACTCCCCGTCGTCCTCGCGACGGCGCAGCTCCACGCTCATCCTCTCGGCGGTGCCACCGGCCTGCAGGTAGGAGCCGCCGTACTCGTCGATGACCGACTGCTGGCCGGCGCGCCAGGTCTGGTCGTCGATCGGCGCGGAGAAGACGAGCCACGCGAAGTGGTCGTCGTTGTCGAGAAGGCCGAGGCTGCGTCGCACCTGGTCCGGGAGCGGGCGGAACGTGTCGTTCAGCACACTGCTGACTGACCCGTTGGACTTCATGATGATCAAAGCGGGCTACTCCACGTGCTCGTAGGCGACAGACGCAAGCTTTTCAAGCCCGCGTACAGCGGCCACGGCATGAGCACCATCAACAGAAGCCACGACCCGGGGCGGGTGGTGTTGATGATGAGGTTCAGCAGTCCGAGCGCGAGCAGAAGACTGGCTGCGATCACCATGAACCACGCAAACGGGCGCGGATACTTCGGCGGCGTCACCAGCTCAACGTAACGGCGAACACATTGTCTCGCATGACGATGGTCAGGCGGGCAGGGTCATCGATGCCGTGATGAGCGCCAGCGTCACCTTGCGGAGCTCGGGCACGAGAAAGCGCCCCGGCGCTGAATGGTCAACGGTCCCGATGGCTTGCCGCCCGTCCTCGGCTGTATACGCGACTGCGTGGATCACTGCGTTCCGGCGCCGTGACGCGGGCCGGCCGCTGAGTTCGACCCAATCCACTTGATCCGCCCGTGATGATGCCTGAGCCAGCCGTTCAAGCTCCGCTATCGCTTGTCCCAGCGTCGTTTCGAAGGGCGCGTCCGAGGGAACCCCGTGGTGGCAGTTGATAGCGTCACGCACTCCGGCATGTAGACGCGCCGCGGCCCAAGCTACGCGTCCAAGCTCCACCAAGAGGTCCGGGTCGGTAGGCATGGAGTCGATGTAGCTGTCGGAAAGATTGTGCATCTCGCGATGATGTCACCGACGACGTTCGGACCCAATGCTCGATCGTTGAGCGGTCACTTTCGCCCGTTGCAGCGGTTTCGGTAGAAGTCGAGCGCACCGACGACGGTGCGGCGTCCCAACCGCAGGTGGTCGGCGTTCCGTTGAAACCAGGCTGAATCATCGTCGTCAGTGAAGGCTCAACGAGCGAGCGCCAAACCCGCAGTGGCGCTCCAAAGCGGGCGCCACGCTTAGTCGAGTGGTGCTCGGATAGGCTCCGAGCACCAGTACCCGTCGGGAGGACCCGGACATGCCCCGCACCAAAGGCGCGCTTAACCGCACACCGCGCGAGAAGGCGAAGGACACAAAGAATGCTGAGCAGAAGCGCAAGCTCCGCGAGCAGAAGAAGCGGCTGAAGGAAGAGAACGCGAAGCTGAAGGCGCGACTTAAGGCTCAGCGCAAGGCGAAGTAGCCACGAGAGCAGTGCCGCTACGGTCAGTGCATGGCAAAGCAGAACGAGGAGTACGTGCTCGGGCTGTGCGAGGAGGCACTCGGGGACACGGGCCTCCGGCAGCACCGGTTCGACTGGCTCGAAGGAGACCCGTCGCCGAAGACCGGGCGACGGATGACACTGCCCGTCGATGCGTACTGGCCCGACCGTGCGCTCGTGGTCGAGTTCCACGAAAAGCAGCACACTGAACAGGTGCGCCACTTCGACAAGCCGGACACGATGACGGTCTCGGGGATGCACCGGGGCCTGCAGCGCAAGCGTTATGACGACCGTCGTCGCGAACTGATTCCGGCGCACGGCATCAGGCTCGTAATCATCCCGATGAGCTACTTCGAGGTGCGCAGGACGAACATCGTGCAGCGCCACGACGAGGATCTCGCCATCGTGCGACGTGTGCTTCAGGAGTACAGCTACTAGCGCGGGCGCCTAACCGCTCGCACAAGGGTCAACCCCCTAGGGCGGGATCCTTTTCCGGACGGCGAGCGGCTCCATGACCCGAACTCGTGTTGGGTACTCGAAGGGTTTGCCGGTTCCGCTCGGAGCGGGCGTCTGGTCGTTGCGGAGCCCACGCGCGATAGAGGCTAGTCGACACGGTGCGGCCGACCCCCGCATCACGGAACGAAGCAGCTGACGTCCAAGCAGCAGGACGGCAGTCGGGCTCCGCCACGATGGCAGGCGGCGCCGTGACCCCGACTGCCATCACCGTCACCAGCCTCCGGCGGCACCTCAGGGGCCCTCATCTTCCGCGCGACACGCCCGGCGGTTTCGAGGACTTACTTCCCCCACGCGAACGACGACTCCATGATGTGAATGTAGCTCGCAGCCGGCATGGCAGTCGTTGACACGTTGGGGGGACCGATGGACCTATCCACACCGGAAGGCATCGCGGCGTTCTACAGTGCCCACAAAGACATGCTCCACCGCATCGCAGCCGCGCAGCTGGCGAAGGTCGGCGCTGAACGCGACGCAGAAGATGTCGTGCTCACTGTCGTCGAGGAACTGCTCCACAAGCGTCCCACCGGTGTGGAGGATCCGGAGGCGTTCGTCATCACGATGACGAAGCGCCGCGCCATCGACGCGATCCGGAGCCTGCATCCGAAGCGGTATGCCGGCGCGCCGGAAGCGCTCGAGGATCTCCCGCACCCCGTTGACGCGTACGTAGAGGTCGAGGATGCGTTCGATGAGGGCCTGGCCGTTGCCGAGGTGTGGGACGCGTGGGACGTGCTGACCGACAGGGAACGGGACGTCATCGCCCGCGTATCGATCCGGAACGAGCCGCAGAAGGACGTCGCGCAAGCGCTCGGGGTCACCCCGGCCCGCATTTCCCAGATCCTCACGAAAGCACTACAGAAGCTGCGGCAACAAATGGAAGGAGCGAAACGATGACCACCGACAACGACGACCTCGTCACCCGACTGATGGCGACCGGTCGACTGAACCGCGACGACGGATCAGCGCCCGTTCCGCTGCCCGAACTTTCCGCCGACCTACGACCCTTCGCCGCGATCGTGGACGAACTTCAGAACCTCGCCCGGTATGCAGGCGCTCCAGCGCTTGAGGACGACCGGGCGGCGAAGCTCCTTGGCCTCGTACCGTCACCGGAGAAACGCCTCGACGGTCGCCTCCTCAGCGCGCAGCGGCAACGTCGACAGCGCACCGTCAGCGGCGTCGCCACCGAGCTCAACCGACGTGGGTGGACTTTCACTCCGGCGGACGTGATGCGGTGGGAGACCACGAACGCCGCTGAGGTGCCTCCCGTTGTCATCGCCGCTCTCGCCGCACTGCTGAACACCTCAGCGGAACAGCTCATTAGTGCGTCCGCGCCTGCGGAGCAGGATGACCTCGTCCAGCAGCTCCGCCGTTCCCCCAGATTCGCCTCGCTCGTCACACGGTGGGCGCGACTACGTCAGATGGCCGTTCCGGAGGCCCGGGGTGCCCTAGAACGTCGTGCCCTCAGCACTGTGCACCGCGGAGCTCGGACAGACGTCGAGGACACGCTCTCCTCAATCGAGGCGCTCATCAGCGCGCTCGAAAGTAGAGAAGGACGATGAACCTAACCGGGGCTGTCGCGAAAGCACTGCAGCCCGTGCCCGATGAGCAACGACTACGATTCGCAGCCGACCCCGCCGCAACCATGCAGGACGAGTTCGGCCTCATCGTCGAGCAGGTTGAACATCTCGGCATCCAACGTGCGGCCGATGGTACCTGTGACGGTTTGTCGTTCCTGGAAGACGGGGTGGTGCTCTACGCCGCTTCCTCGAACAGCGACCGCGACCAATTCACGCTCGCCCACGAGTTCGCGCACATCCTCGTCACGAACGCTGGCCTCTACGACTGGATTGCGAACCAATACCGTCCGGAACATCTGCTCGAGATGCTCTGCGACCGCATCGCGCAGGCGCTGCTGCTTCCCGCGGCGACACTGCCGCCGCTACAGCGGCCCCTGCAAGCCGCCGACGTCATCGACCTTTATCGCACCACGCGCGCAAGTCGACCGGTCTGCATCATCGCCCTCACCGAGCAACTCCGAGGTCTCGGTGCCATCGCGATGATCGACCCCGAATACGGCGCCGTCGCGCACGCCTCAGTGCACCCCGATCCAGAGCACGGGTGGCCGACGGTCTACCCCTGGCGGAACCAGATCCTCGACCCTGGAAACCCCCTCCTCGAACTCCACGCAGGCACACCCCTCCGACGGCGCATCGGCTGGCGTGCTCCTTGGGGAGCGCAAGCGGACTTCTGGGTCGACGCTGTCCGCGACGGACGGTACGTCATCGCCGTCTTCGCAGACGCCAACATCTGGAGCGGCAGCAGTGGCATCGCCCAGCCGATCGGCGAACGCGACTACGACCAACGGCCGACCATCGCCATCTCCTGCTGTCAGGGGCCGGTATCCGTGCGCGGGTGGCCGTGCGCGACGTGTCGGGAACCGCACTGCCCGGTCTGCGGCAAGTGCCGCTGCGACCGGAACGCCGCCCGCGCCCGCGCATGCACCGAATGCGGAGTCTTGAAGAACTCATACCTCATCAACGGCACGGGCGTCTGCATCGACTGCCAGTAGCCCGCCGCCGCATGGCGCGGGGCGTCGTTCTCTGCAGTTCCACTCCTTCGATGTCCTCCTGCCCTTTGCCGCACCGCCGTGCCGACATGTCGCAGAAGTATCCGCGCAAGGGGCTTAAGTCGGCGCCTCTCCTTCCGACTACTGAGTGAGCGTGGCGGAACCGCCGACTCTCGCTCAGAGCGGAGGTGAATACAACAGTGGCAAAGAACACCGGCAACGGGCACCGCAACGGTGCCGTCAAGGGACGCAGCGAGTTCCAGCACAACGGTCAGTGGTTCAAGCGTGACACCAGCACGGGCCGCATCCTCAACGGGAGCGCGAACCAGCACAAGGGTGTCCGGAACGAAAAGTAATCAGCGGCGGGTGGGCTGCGACCTTCTCGCAGCCCACCCGCCCACCACCAACGCATCGCATCGCATCGCATCAACAGGAGAACAACCATGGCCGTTCACTGGGTGAACTACGACCTGAACACCACCGGGCAGAAGTATGACGCCCTCATCACATACCTCAAGTCGCACCGGAGCTGGGCGCGCCCGGCGAAGAGCAGCTAGTTCGTCGACACCGACCTCACCGCGAAGCAGCTCCGCGACGCCATCAGCGAGATCGTCGACAGCAACGACGCTGTCGCCGTCGTCACCGTCACCGGGCAGTCCTGGGCGACGCATGGAGTGTCGAAGAACGTCAACGACTGGATAAAGAATCACCTCTGAGTGTCAACCCACCTCACTAGTTACGCGACAGCGAGAGCAGTGACCCTGAGCCCAGTTGGAGCACACCCGGCGGCACCGACGCTGACCGGATATGACTGACGGCCCGCACCAGGCTCGTCTTGTCCCGCCTGCCCCTGAGCGGCCGCGTGCTGGCGACCAAACCGATCCCACGCGCTGCGCCGGCCTCTCCGACATGGACCGCCCAATAGGCTCCACCGTCAAGCGCTGAGCGTCGCATCACACGTCTGTCCACTTCCTATGCTGGTTCCCCGCCGGCTGCGCCGGCGAGGAGGAACCGGTCGCTCGAGCTGAATGGGCAATACTCACGGGCAGGAAAGAGACCCGCAAGCCGATCCTTCACCAGGCGCACTCGCTAGTTGCACGCCTTCCGGTGGTCGAGAGGGCGGGTCGCGTTCAGGCCGATGCGGACGTCACTGGCGCCGCAAGCCATCTTCGGTAGGCCGCGTCGATGCGTTGCTTCACCCGTGCATCAGGCGAGTGGTCATTGATCTTGGCGGCACCCATAGCGACCGGGATGGTGATGCGGCGATCATGACCCTGCTTGCTCATCACGACAACGACAGCCCCCTCCTCGACCCGGAGCACGCTCATCCGCGGTACTCGTCGTACAGAGACCAAACCAATGAGGACGAGCTGGCTCGAAGCGAACACGACCTTCAGAGCGAAAAGCCGCCACCAGAGCAAGACCAGGAACGCCACCAGCATCAACATCCAAGGGCCAGCAAACAAGGCAAGGACGGCGGTGCCGATGATTAGGAACGACAGCAGCCCAGACAGCAGATACTTCGTGGCCCGGGAGAACTGCACTACCTCGTTCACCTTTTCCGCCGCTGCGAGAGGACCGCATACACGATGGCTGCGACAATCAGCGGGACGCCAACCCACGGCACCCAGGGGAGCACCCCAGCACCCATCGTCATCCCTCCCGCTCGCCACGTCGGCAGTACCGAACTTCAATCAACCTAGCGAGTAACGCCGCGCGGTGCGGTGCGGTGCGGTGCGGTGCGAGATGCTGCCCGTAAGCCGGCCCCTCAGGGGAAAAGACCTCCCACCGCACGTTCATCACGGCGTTCGCGTCTCACATAGCTCGTCCGAAACGAATCTCGATGAGCGACCGCTATCCGGCCACATCGGCGACGGTGTCCGTCGACTGAGAACGCCCCACCGGCCGAAGCCAGCGGGGCGTCCCCAGAGGTCAGACCAGGATCAGAAGTCCCAGTCCTCGTCCTCAGTGTTCACGGCCTTGCCGATGACGTACGACGAGCCGGAGCCCGAGAAGAAGTCGTGGTTCTCGTCGGCGTTCGGCGACAGGGCGGAGAGGATGGCCGGGTTCACGTCCGTGATGTTCTTCGGGAACATCGGCTCGTAGCCCAGGTTCATCAGCGCCTTGTTGGCGTTGTAGTGCAAGAACTTCTTGACGTCCTCGGTCAGACCGACCTCGTCGTAGAGGTCCTGCGTGTACTGCACCTCGTTCTCGTACATCTCGAACAGCAGCGAGAACGTGTAGTCCTTGAGCTCGTCGCGCTCGGCCTGCGTGAGGGTCTCGAGGCCCTTCTGGTACTTGTAGCCGATGTAGTACCCGTGGACGGCTTCGTCACGGATGATCAGGCGGATCAGGTCAGCGGTGTTCGTGAGCTTGGCACGCGACGACCAGTGCATCGGCAGGTAGAAGCCCGAGTAGAACAGGAACGACTCGAGCAGCGTCGAGGCGACCTTGCGCTTCAACGGGTTGTCGCCCTGGTAGTAGTCCATCACGATGGACGCCTTCTTCTGCAGGTTCGGGTTCTCCTCGGACCAGCGGAAGGCCTCGTCGATCTCACGCGTCGACGCGAGGGTCGAGAAGATCGACGAGTAGGACTTGGCGTGCACCGACTCCATGAACGCGATGTTCGTGTAGACGGCTTCCTCGTGCGGGGTGATCGCGTCGGGGATGAGCGACACGGCGCCGACGGTGCCCTGGATGGTGTCGAGCAGGGTCAGACCGGTGAACACACGCATGGTCAGGGTCTGCTCGGCCGGCGTCAGCGTGTTCCACGACTGCACGTCGTTCGACAGCGGCACCTTCTCGGGCAGCCAGAAGTTGTTGACGAGACGGTTCCAGACCTCGACGTCCTTGTCGTCCTGGATGCGGTTCCAGTTGATGGCCTGGACCCGATCAATGAGCTTCAGCTTCTCGACCAACGTGTGTTCCTTACAGAGATGGTGACTAAGTGACGGACTGGAGGCGCGGTGCGGTTTGGCACCGCGCCTCCAGGGAGCAGAGCGGCAGCTCTACAGCATGCAGCTGACGCAGCCCTCGACCTCCGTGCCCTCCAGCGCGAGCTGGCGGAGACGGATGTAGTAGATCGTCTTGATGCCCTTGCGCCATGCGTAGATCTGCGCCTTGTTGATGTCACGCGTGGTGGCGGTGTCCTTGAAGAACAGCGTCAGGGACAGGCCCTGGTCCACGTGCTGCGTCGCCGCGGCGTACGTGTCGATGATCTTCTCGGCACCGATCTCGTACGCGTCCTGGTAGTAGTCCAGGTTGTCGTTCGTCATGAACGGCGCCGGGTAGTAGACGCGGCCGAGCTTGCCTTCCTTGCGGATCTCGATCTTCGACGCGATCGGGTGGATCGACGACGTCGAGTGGTTGATGTACGAGATCGAACCGGTCGGCGGGACGGCCTGCAGGTTCTGGTTGTAGATGCCGTGCTCCTGGACGGACGCCTTCAGCGCCTTCCAGTCGTCCTGCGTCGGGATCGTGATGTTCGCGTTGTCGAAGAGCGAGGCAACACGAGCGGTCGCGGGGGTCCACGCCTGGTCGGTGTACTTGTCGAAGAACTCACCCGACGCGTACTTCGAGTCGCGGAAGCCGTCGAAGGTCTCGCCGGTCTCGATCGCGATCTTGTTCGACGCACGAAGGGCGTGGAACAGCACCGTGTAGAAGTAGATGTTCGTGAAGTCGATGCCCTCTTCGGAGCCGTAGTAGACGCGCTCACGAGCAAGGTAGCCGTGCAGGTTCATCTGGCCGAGGCCGATGGCGTGCGACTTGTCGTTGCCGTCCTCGACGGAACGCACCGAGGTGATGTGCGACATCTGCGAGACCGAGGTCAGGCCGCGGATGGCCGTCTCGATGGTCTTGCCGAAGTCGGGCGAGTCCATCGTCAGCGCGATGTTCAGCGATCCGAGGTTGCAGGAGATGTCCTTACCGATCTCCTTGTAGGACAGGTCCTCGTTGAAGGTCGTCGGGGTGTTGACCTGCAGGATCTCCGAGCACAGGTTGGACATGTTGATCCGACCCTTGATCGGGTTGGCCTTGTTCACCGTGTCCTCGAACACGATGTACGGGTAGCCCGACTCGAACTGGATCTCGGCGATGGTCGTGAAGAAGTCACGCGCCTTGATCTTCGTCTTCTTGATGCGCGAGTCGTCGACCATCGCGCGGTAGTTCTCGGAGATCGGGACGTCGCCGAAGGGGACGCCGTAGACCTTCTCGACGTCGTACGGCGAGAACAGGTACATGTCCTCGTTGTTCTTCGCGAGCTCGAACGTGATGTCCGGCACGACGACGCCGAGGGACAGCGTCTTGATGCGGATCTTCTCGTCGGCGTTCTCGCGCTTGGTGTCGAGGAACTTCATGATGTCCGGGTGGTGGGCGCTGAGGTAGACCGCGCCGGCACCCTGACGCGCACCGAGCTGGTTCGCGTAGGAGAAGGAGTCTTCCAGCAGCTTCATCACGGGGATGATGCCCGAGGACTGGTTCTCGATCTGCTTGATCGGGGCGCCGGCCTCGCGGATGTTGGAGAGGAGCAGGGCCACGCCGCCGCCGCGCTTCGAGAGCTGCAGCGAGGAGTTGATGCCGCGCGAGATCGACTCCATGTTGTCCTCGATGCGGAGCAGGAAGCAGGAGACGAGTTCGCCGCGCTGTGCCTTCGCAGTGTTGAGGAACGTGGGGGTCGCGGGCTGGAAGCGGCCGGCGACGATCTCTTCGACCAGGTCGATGGCGAGCTGCTCGTTGCCCTGAGCAAGGCCGAGGGCGGTCATGACGACGCGGTCCTCGAAGCGCTCCAGGTACCGCTTGCCGTCGAACGTCTTGAGCGTGTAGCTCGTGTAGTACTTGAACGCGCCGAGGAACGTCTGGAACCGGAACTTCTTCGAGTACGCCAGGTCGTTGAGTCGCTGGATGAAGTCCAGCGAGTACATGTCGATCGTGGCTTTTTCGTAGTACTCGTTCTCGACCAGGTAGTCGAGCCGCTCCTTCAGGTTGTGGAAGAAGACGGTGTTCTGGTTGACGTGCTGCAGGAAGAACTGCTTGGCGGCCTCACGATCCTTGTCGAACTGGATGTTCCCGTCCGCGTCGTAGAGGTTGAGCATCGCGTTGAGGGAGTGGTAGTCCATCCCCGTCTGCGGCGACGTCAGATCGACGTCTGCAACTGCTGCGTCCAAAATGCATCCAATCCTGAGTTGACCGCCGACACGTCGTCAGGGGTCCCGAAGAGTTCGAATCTGTAGAGAAGGGGGACGTTGCACTTCTGCGCGATGACGTCCCCTGCGAGGCCGTACGCCTCGCCGAAGTTCGTGTTGCCACCCACCACCACGCCGCGGATGAGCGAGCGGTTGTGGGCGTCGTTGAGGAACTTGATGACCTGCTTGGGGACTGCACCCTCGCCGTTGCCGCCACCGTAGGTGGGCAGGACCAGGACGTAGGGCTCGTCGACGTGCAGGAACGGTTCGCTCGGGTAGAGCGGGATCCGGTCCGCGTCGCGGCCGAGCTTCTCGACGAAGCGCGCGGTGTACCCGGACACGCTCGAGAAGTAGACCAATCGGCTCATGGTGCGCTCCTCGTGGAAAGGTGCGGACAGGCGGACCGGACGGGCCAGGAGAGGCGAGTCGCTCCTCCCGAGATGCCCTGCCTGCGGGCCCCTTCGGGGCCCGCAGAACGACTACGCCAGTTCGGCGCTGAGGGTCGCGATCTTGTCGGGGCGGAAGCCCGACCAGTGGTCGTCGTCCGTGACGACGACGGGGGCCTGCATGTAGCCGAGGCTCTTGACGTGCTCGAGCGCTGCTTCGTCCGTGGAGACGTCGTGCACTTCGTACTCGATGCCCTTGTTGTCGAGGGCCCGGTACGTCGCGGTGCACTGGACGCAGGACGGCTTGGTGTAGACGGTGACGGCCATGTTCTCCCCTGGTTCCTACTGGTTTCTGCTGTGCTGTGGAGGTGGTGCTGATGTCTGTCCGCAGTCGTGTCCGGGAGGGGCCGCTGCGATGCCTCCACACTACATCTAGTGGCTAGCCGCAGCACCGACCACTAGAGGAAGTGTTACAGCCATGTAGTTCTCCACAACGTCCTCCACAGTCTGTGGATTCCCGGGAGGCCCGAGTTTCCGCCAGTCTGCGGCCGACCACCGACACTTCCCCACACCGGTGGACAGTCCCGATCCACAGATGTGGAATCAACGCCTCGGCGTGTCGCGAACCGCCCCTCCCCAGGACGGGGGACACCCCTGTCCGGCCGGTCCGTACACTCGTCTCGTGAGTACGTACGGGCCCCTCCTGAAGACCCCTGGCGTGGGTCGTGTCATCGCCGCACAGCTCACCGCACGGTTCCCGTTCGGCATGCTGTCGCTGGCCTACCTGCTGCACGTCGAGCACGTGTTCGACTCCTACGGCGCGGCCGGGCTGGTGCTCGCGACGACGAGCATCGGGCAGGCACTGGCCGGCCCCCTGACGAGCCGGTGGATGGGCAGCTGGGGCATGCGCCCCGTCCTCATCCTGACGAGCATCGTCGCGCTGATCAGCATGGTGGTCATCGCGTTCGTGGTCATGCCGCTCTGGGGCTACGTGGTGGTCGGGTTCCTCGGCGGCCTGGCGGTCCCGCCCGTGCAGCCGGCGGTGCGCACCATCTACCCGAAGATGGTGACGTCGGCGCAGCTCACGCCCCTCTTCTCCCTCGACGCCAGCGCGCAGGAGCTCATCTGGGTCGCCGGCCCGGTCATCACCACCTTCGTCGCCACCCAGGTCGGCACGGTCGAGGCGATCGTCGTCGCGATGGTCTTCCTGGTCGTCGGCGGCGCGTGGTTCATCGCCTCCCCCGAGCTCGGTCGAGTCCGCATCCCCCGTTCCAAGCGCGCCTTCGGTGTCGTGCTGAAGCGCCCTGCCGTCGTCGTCGCCACGCTGACCGGTCTGCTGCTGATCGGGGCCTGCGCCGCGGTCGAGGCGAGCGTCACCAGCGTCTTCGGCGAGGGCAGCCCGAACGCCGGCATCGTCCTCGCGGTGTTCGCGGTCGGTTCGCTCGCCGGCGGTCTGGCGTTCGGCCACCGGCCGATCTCCCGCAACACCCTGTGGACGCGCATGGCCGTCGTCTTCGTCGGCCTCACCCTGGCCCTCGGTGGCACGGGCTTCTGGTGGCTCTGCCTGGCCCTGGTCATCGCGGGCGTGGGCATCGCGCCGGCCCTCGCGGTGATGTTCGGTTCGGTCTCCGCCACCGTCAAGTTCTCCGACACGGCCGAGGCCTACGGCTGGATGGGCACCGGCCAGCTGATCGGCGCCGCCGGCGGTTCGGCGATCGCCGGCTTCCTGATCGACGGCAGCGGCCCCGTCGGCGGCTTCACCGTCGGCGCCGTGATGGCCGGCCTGGGCGTGCTGCTCCCCCTGGCGATGCGCAGCTGGCTGCCCGACCTGCGCGGCCGTGACGCCAGCCCCCTGCCCGACACCGAGCCGGTGCACCTGCCGACTTGAGCGGGTGGGCGGGCGGCGGGCGCGCGGCGGCGGGTGTCGGTGGGCGGTTTCGGGCGTACCTGGTCGAATCGGGCGTACCTGGTCGGAAGTTCTGACCAGGTACGCCCGATTCCACTCGCCATCGCGGCCGCTATGGGAAGGAACGTGCGTCCGGCGCGCGGGTCGTGTTCTCCACAGATGGCCTGGAGGCCCGGCGCGCGCCCGCCAGGCACCGGCAGGATGGGTGCATGGTCACCTCAGTTCCCCTGCGCGACGGCCGCTCGATCCCCGCGATCGGCTTCGGCGTCTACAAGGTCGACGATGCCGAAGCGGAGACGGCGGTCGGCCTCGCGCTGGACGCCGGCTACCGGCACGTCGACACCGCCGAGATGTACGGCAACGAGACCGGCGTCGGCACGGCGATCCGAGCCTCCGGGCTGGACCGTGACGACGTCTTCGTGACGACCAAGGTGTGGAACGACCACCAGGGGCGCGACGCGACCCTGCGGGCATTCGACGGCAGCCTCGAGCGGCTGGGGCTCGACGCCGTCGACCTCTACCTGATCCACTGGCCGGCCGCCGCGAACGACCGGTACGTCGAGACCTGGCGCGCTCTGGTGGAACTGCGTGAGTCAGGGCGGGCGCGGAGCATCGGCGTCTCGAACTTCCAGGTGCCGCACCTGCAGCGGCTCATCGACGAGACCGGCGAGGTACCGGCGCTGAACCAGGTCGAACGGCACCCGTGGCTGCCGCAGCGCGAACTCATCGCGTTCCACGAGCAGCACGACATCGTGACCGGGGCGTGGTCGCCGCTCGGCCGCGGGCGCCTGATCGACGAGCCGGTACTGACCGACATCGCGGACGCGCACGGCGTGAGCGTGGCGCAGGTGCTCGTGCGGTGGAACGTGCAGCAGGGCGTCGTGGTGCTGCCGAAGTCGGTCACGCCGTCGCGGATCCGCTCGAACCTCGACGTCGACGGCTTCGTGCTGACCGACGACGAGCTCGCAGCGATCGCGACGCTCGAGTCCGGGCAGCGGACGGGCTCCCACCCGGACTCGGTGTCGTAGCCGGGCGGGGTACGCACTGTTCAGCCACAGCGAGTGACGGGCCGTACTGTCGAGGGGTGATCGATCCTCAACAGACCGCCCGTGAACACCTGCGCCCCGACGAGCACCTGTACTGGGCCGGCACGAGCGATCCGGCCAGGCTCCTCTCGGGCCGCGACGGCTTCCTCATCCCGTTCTCGCTGCTCTGGTGCGGATTCGTGGCGTTCTGGACCGTCTCGGCCGTGACCAGCGGAGCGCCGCCCTTCTTCTTGGTCGTCGGGTCGCTGTTCACGCTGATGGGCCTGCACTTGCTCGTCGGACGGTTCCTCGTGAAGCGGTACCGCAAGCGGACGACCGTCTACGCCGTGACCGATCGCCGGGCCCTCGTGATCACCCCTCGCGGCACGCGGGAGGTCCCGATCGGCCGCACCGACCGCACCGTGAGCTGGACCGGTGACCGGCAGCACTGCGACGTCGAGTGGGACGCGACGGGAGGCGGACCGGGATCGATGCTCTTCGGGTGGGGAACGAACGCGAAGGTCTACGCGAACACTGGTCTCGACGGTTTCTTCGGACCACAGCCGATGGCGTTCTGGGACGTCACCGACGGCGAGGCTCTCGTGCGCGAACTCGACCGGGCTTCGAGCTAGCCCCGGCGGTCCTCCTCGGACTGCCACGGCAGGTGCAGGTCACCCGGTTCGGGCTCGACGTCGCCGGCATCGTCCGCGCCACCCGTCCCGGGGGCCGCGATGACCTTGGACGGGTCGATGCCGTCCGCACGCAGGTCGGCGTCGTCGCGCTGCTTCGTCTGGGACGCGTCCATCTCGCGCTCACTCGACGGGCTGTACGACGTGTCCGCTGCTCGCTGCTCGCGTCCGCTGACCCCGTCGACGTCGTCGCTGTGCGCGGCGTCGCGGAGCGCGTCGTTGCGTGCGCGGTCGTCCGACGGCTCGGGGCCGGGGGCGTTCGGGATGCTCTCGCTCATGGTGTTTCCTCCTGCAGCGGACGGTAGTCCTCGGCCCCGTGTAACGAGTCTGGCTCGGTCCGCTCCCCGCACTCGATGACGTCCCTGGCCCCCGCTACGCTGCCGACGAGGGGGAACGATGGGACGAACACGGACCGCGACGACCGCGGTGATCGGCTCGGCGCTGGTGGGGCTGCTGCTCGCCGGGTGCACGGCGTTCGGCGGCGACGACGCGATCCCGACGCCGACGCGACAGGCGTCACTCGACCGAACGGACCGAAACCAGGGAGCGGACCCGACTCCGACCGCACAACAGGTCAGCACGCCGCAGGTCCTGGCGGCCGGCACGGTCGCCGCCGAGACCGATGTCGTCTCGGCGAGCGGTGACACCCGGATCCACGTTCGGGTCGTCGCGAACGAGAGCGGCACCTTCGACGCCGAGTTGTCCGGCTACCACACGACGAACCCGCAGTGGATGAGCTTGGAGTTCCGCGGTGGTGACGCTGACGGTGGCGGCGACGCCAGCGGGTACCGCGCCGGAGTCGTCATCTGGGACCCGGAGACCGGTGCACCGGACTCGGTCGGACTGTCCGAGGCTGGGTCCACTCCGGACTTCCTGCACAGCGTCGCGCTCGTGCCGGCGCCGTCTGATGACGGGGACGATTCCGGACGCACCGGAATCGGCTCCGTGCTTGCAGTTGCTCCGTTGCGCTGGACGATCCCCGACCCGTACCCGCACCTTCAGGTCGACGTGGGCGCAGCGCGGCCCGGGGCAAACGGATGGGTGCACGAGCGTGACAGCGTGCCGGTGTCCTACCAGGTGTCGAGCGACGACGCGCAGGTGACGGTCGCCGAACGCTTGGGCATCACCGTCGCGCAACTCCGCTGGCTGAACCCGTCGCTGCAGACGGGAGCGGGCGACCAGCTCATCACGGACACCGATCTCAACCTGGATCCCGCAGCGCGCTGATCCGGTCGCCGCCCCGCCGCGCAGAGCCCGTCCGTACGGTCGGTTACGGTTGACCAGCACTCGCGAGCACTCGGCACCACCAGGAGGTCCCATCGTGACGATCGTCGCCGCCGCAGACGGCTCAGCCCTCGGCAACCCCGGCCCCGCCGGGTGGGCCTGGTACGTCGACGACGACCGGTGGGCGGCCGGCGGCTGGCCCCGCGCGACGAACAACATCGGCGAGCTCACCGCCGTCCTGCAGCTGCTCCGCGCCACGAAGGACGCCGGCGAGCCGCTGCACATCCTGTGCGACAGCCAGTACGCCATCAAGGCGTGCACCGAGTGGCTCGCCGGCTGGAAGCGCAAGGGCTGGCGGAAGGCCGACGGCAAGCCGGTCCTCAACGTCGAGATCATCAAGGAACTCGACGCGGAACTGCAGGGCCGCAAGGTCACGTTCGAGTGGGTCCGCGGCCACGTCGGTCACGAGATGAACGAGGCCGCCGACGTGCGTGCCCGCGGTGCCGCCACCGCGTTCCAGAACGGCACCGACGTGCCGCACGGTCCCGGCTGGCCCGGCGCCGAGGTCCCCGAGCCGTCCGCGCTGCCCGACGCGACCCCGCCCGCGACCCTCTTCTGACCCCTCGCGCGGGTCAGTAGGTCCCGTCGCGCCGATCCTGGCGGGTGATCTGCTCCCCCGACGCCGGGTCGACGCCCGAGCGCGTGGTGGTCGTGGTGCGGCGACCGCCGAAGGCCACGGCGAGGCTGATGATGAGCAGCACGACACCGGCTGCCATCAGGATGTAGCCGATCAGGCGGAGGTCGATACCGGCGAGCTGGATGTTCAGCGCGAAGGCGACGATCGCGCCGATGACGATCAGGGCGATGCTGGATCCGATGCGCATGACGCAGTCCTCTCGGGTGGGGGTGGTGCCGGAGACGGTACACGTCCGACAACCCCAGCGCCGATCAGTCGACGTCCACCTCGGCCCAACCGTCGAACCGCCCGATCTCGGTGACCCGCACGACGGCCTCGCCGACCTCGTCCGAGGCGTCCAGGTCGATCGTCGCCGAGAACCCGAAGTCCTTGTCGCCCTCGGGGTCGGCGAAGATCTGCCGCGCCTTCCACACCCGGGGTGATGCGGTGGCACCGCTCTCGTCGAGCACCAGGTACTGCATCGAACGCGCATCGGCGTCGGTGCCGATGCTGTCGTGTTCCTCGTAGTACTCCTCGAGCACGTTGTCCCACGCGGCCCGGTCGAAGCCCGCGGTCGCGTCGAGTTCCCCGAGCCCGTCGATGTCGTCGGCCGCGGCGAGCAGCACCCGCTGGAACAGGGCGTTGCGCACGAGCACCCGGAACGCCCGCGGGTTGCCGGTGAGCCGTGCGGGCTGCGGCGGCGCGATCTCCTCGTGCTCCTCGGACGCCAGCAGGACGTCGCCGTTGAGCAGCGCCTCCCACTCGTCGACGAGTGAGGAGTCGGTCTGCCGCACGACCTCGCCCAGCCACTCGATCAGGTCGTCGAGCTCCTGGGTCCGCTGTTCCTCGGCGATCGTCTGTCGCATGGTCCGGTACGCGTCGGACAGGTAGCGGAGCACGAGCCCCTCGGAGCGGGTGAGCTGGTAGAAGCGCACGAAGTCGCCGAAGGTCATCGCGCGTTCGTACATGTCGCGGACGACGGCCTTCGGGGACAGCTGGAAGTCGAGCACCCAGGGCTGTTCGGCGGCGTAGGCCTCGTACGCCGCCTCCAACAGCTCGGACAGCGGGCGAGGCCAGGTGACCTCCTCGAGCAGCTCCATCCGCTCCTCGTACTCGATCCCCTCCTGCTTCATGCGGGCGACGGCCTCGCCGCGCTCCTTGAACTGCTGCTGCGACAGGATCGCCCGCGGGTCGTCGAGGGTGGCCTCGACGACCGAGACCATGTCCAGTGCATAAGTGGGAGAAGAAGGGTCGAGCAACTCGAACGCGGCGAGCGCGAACGGTGACAGCGGCTGGTTGAGCGCGAAGTTCGGCGCGATGTCGACGGTCAGACGGTAGGCGCCGTCGACCTTCTCGATCACCCGCGCGTTGATGAGGGTCCGGGCGATGACGAGCGCCCGCCGGGCCATCGCGAGCTGCCGGGAGCGCGGTTCGTGGTTGTCGTAGACCAGCGACCGGACGTCCGCGAAGGCATCGCCACCACGGGCGACGACGGACAGCACCATCGCGTGCGTGATCCGCATGCGCGAGACCATCGGCTCCGGCTCGGCCGCGATCAGCCGCTCGAACGATGCCTGCCCCCAGGACACGAAGCCCTCGGGCGCCTTCTTCCGCTTGATCTTGTTCTTCTTCTTGGGGTCGTCGCCGGCCTTGGCGACGGCGCGGGCGTTCTCGATGTCGTGCTCGGGTGCCTCGGCGACGACGTCGCCCTCGGTGTCGTACCCGGCACGTCCGGCCCGGCCGGCGATCTGGTGGAACTCCCGCGCGGACAGCTGGCGCATCTTCGTGCCGTCGAACTTCGTCAGCCCGGTGAACAGCACGGACCGGATCGGCACGTTGATCCCGACACCCAGGGTGTCGGTGCCGCAGATGACGGGCAGCAGGCCGCGCTGGGCGAGCTGCTCGACGAGTCGTCGGTACTTCGGGAGCATGCCGGCGTGGTGCACGCCGATGCCGGCCCGGATCAGGCGCGACAGGGTCTGTCCGAACCCGGCGCTGAACCGGAAGCCGGCGATGGCGTCGGCGATCTGGTCGCGGCGTTCGCGCGAGGCGACCTTCGCCGACATCAGCGACTGCGCCCGCTCGAGTGCGGCGGCCTGGGCGAAGTGCACGATGTAGATCGGCGCCTTGCCCTCCTCGAGGAGCCGCTCGACCGTCTCCTGCACGGGCGTCATCACGTACTGGTACTCGAGCGGCACGGGTCGCGAGACACCCGTCACGCGGGCGGTGGGCCGACCGGTCCGGCGGGACAGGTCGTCGGCGATGGTCGTGACGTCGCCGAGGGTCGCCGACATGAGCAGGAACTGCGCACGCTCGAGCACGAGCAGCGGCACCTGCCACGCCCAGCCGCGGTCGGGGTCGCCGTAGAAGTGGAACTCGTCCATCACGACGACGTCGACGTCGGCGTCCGGTCCCTGCCGTAGCGCCAGGTTCGCCAGGATCTCGGCGGTGCAGCAGACGATCGGGGCGTCGGCGTTGACGCTCGAGTCGCCGGTGACCATGCCGACGTTCTGCGCACCGAACAGCTCGACGAGCTGGAAGAACTTCTCGGACACCAGCGCCTTGATCGGTGCCGTGTAGTAGCTCCGCTTGCCCTCGGCGAGCGCGGCGAAGTGCGCGCCGGCCGCGACGAGCGACTTCCCGGTGCCGGTCGGCGTGCTCAGCACGACGTTCGCGCCGGACACGAGCTCGATGACGGCTTCGTCCTGCGCCGGGTACAGCGGTCGGCCGCCCTCCGCGGCCCAGGCCGCGAAGGCCTCGTAGACCTCGTCGGGGTCGACGACGCCGTCCACCGCCGCCGGGATCGCGGCGACGAGCGGGGGCAGGGCGGTGACGTCGGTCATGCGCCCATCCTCCCAGGTACGGCCATGACGGACTGGGCCCACGCCGCCGGTACCGGGGCGACGCGCCAGCGGCGGACCGGCCGTGCCGGTGGGGAGAGGCCCGTGGCGGCGCCGCCACGGGCCTCCCGTCCGCCCCGTCGCCGACTCAGGCGCATTTCGATACGTGCGCATAGACTCGCGACATGCGCGAACTCGGCTTCCTCTCCTTCGTCCCGAACCACGGCGGCATCGACGGCGCCGCCGGCGCCCTGGAGGACGGCCTGCGCCTGTTCGAGACCGCCGAGTCGCTCGGCTACGGGACGGGCTGGGTGCGCGGACGGCACTTCGAGCCGTACCTGACGAGCCCGATGACCTTCTTCGCGGCAGCCGCGCAGCGCACCAGCACCATCGCGTTCGGCACCGCCGTGCTCGGCATGCGCTACGAGGACCCGGTGCGCCTGGCCGAGGACGCCAGCACCGTCGACCTGCTCAGTGGTGGCCGGGTCCAGCTCGGCATCAGCACGGGCATCGCCGGGTACGGTCCGATCCTCGACCCGGTGTTCGGCACGGTCGACCGTAGCTTCCGAGACGAGGCCGAGGCCCGCGCCGCACGGCTGCTCGAGGTGCTGCAGGGCGAGCCCCTCGGCAGCGCCG
The DNA here is from genome assembly GCF_003234665.1 of Curtobacterium sp. MCLR17_059. NCBI lineage: Bacteria > Bacillati > Actinomycetota > Actinomycetes > Micrococcales > Microbacteriaceae > Curtobacterium > Curtobacterium sp. MCLR17_059. The sequence continues at coordinate 92,366 of NZ_QKSU01000012.1, forward strand.
GCAAAGGCTACGAGAGCATCCCCGCCGGGGCCGACCTGACCCTGCAGCCGCTCAGCCCGGGCCTGCGCGACCGCGTGTGGTGGGGCGGCGGCAGCATGGGCACGGCGGTCCGCACGGCCGAGAAGGGCCTCCTGCTGCACTGCTCGACCCTGAACACCGAAGACACCGGCGCCCCGTTCGCCCAGGCGCAGGCCGACCAGATCGCCGCCTACCGCGAGCGGTTCGCCGAGTTGCACCCGCAGCGCGAGTCCAAGGTCGCCGTGGGCCGGATCGTGGTGCCGCTCCTCGACGACCACGACCGCGCCGTGCACGAGGAGTTCCTGACCGGGTACGCCTCCGGGATGGACGACGAGGGCCGGCCGCTCTCGGGTACCCCGCCGTTCCGCTTCAGCAAGGTCGTGTCCGGCGAACCGGCGGCCATCGTCGACAGCCTGCTCGCCGACCCGGCGGTCACCGCCACCGACGAACTGGTCATCACCCTGCCGGCGAACGGCGACCGTGCGGCGCACGAACGGATCCTGCGCATCGTTGCCGAGGAGATCGCCCCGGCGCTGCGGGCCTGAGGGCCGGTGCCGCGGGCTAGAGCGCCGGTGCCGCGGGCCCGACCACCTGCGGTCCCGCCGCCGCACCACCACCGAGAGTCAAGGGCATCCGGCGGGGCTCTGATCGAGTTGGTGAGGCCCGAGAGCCCGGCCGGATGACCATCTCGTCCCTGATCCGCACGAGATGGTGCACCCATCGTTCCACCTACCGAGCGGTTTGTCACACCGTTCCGCGCACCCGGGACGTATGAAGTTGACCAAGTGTCACTCGTTTTTCCGAACCGGGACGAAGTGCGGCAACCGGTTCACCGGTGCGCATCGGGGCCGGAACGAGCCACGGAACCTGGTTCCGGACACAGCACCGCGCGATCCCGTGGTGTTGTGCCCGGAACCTGGTTCCCGCGCCGGTTCGCCTGCGCATCGGGGCCGGAACGACGAATGCGTCCCCGCGCGGACGCGGGGACGCATTCTGGGACGCACCGGGGAGGCCAGGGCAACAACGGCCGGATCAGGAGACCGAGTCGCTCACCCAGCGACCCCGTAGTCGGTGCGTGCGCGGACGGTAACCAGCCGACTCGCGCAGAACGATGTTACTGAACGGAGTCGGGAGCTGCGCGGAAACCGGACGACTTCGTCACTCCAGTTCGAGGGACGCGGTTCCGGCGTCGTCGACGACCGAGGCGCCGACGTGCAACGTGAAGGTCCCTGACTCGTACTGCCACGAGCCGTCCCAGTGGGCGAAGGCACGCGCCGGGACCTCGATCGAGACCTCCGTCGAGGCGCCCGCGGCGAGCCGGACCGGGGCGAACCCGACCAACCAGCGCACCGGGCGGTCAACCGCCGACTCCGCTCGGGACGCGTAGACCTGCACGACGTGCTTGCCGGCCCGGTCGCCTGTGTTCGCGACGGTCGCCGTGACGATGACGGCGTCGCCCTCGCGCACGGTCGGGGTCGCGGAGACGCCATCGATCGACCACGTGGTGTAACCGAGGCCGTGCCCGAACGGGTACGCCGGTTCGGTGCCGGCCCGCAGCCAGGCCCGGTAGCCGACGTGGACACTCTCGTCGTACGCGACCTTGCCGTCCACCGGGGTGACGTCGAGCACCGGGACGTCGGCCATCGCGACCGGCCACGTCGTGGGCAGGCGGCCGCCGGGCTCCTGCGCCCCCGTCAGCACGTCGGCCAGGGCGTTGCCGTACTCCTGCCCGCCGAACCAGGTCAGCAGCACCGCGGCGACGTCGTTCCGCCACGGCATCTCGACCGGCGACCCGGCGTTCACGACGACGACCGTGTTCGGGTTCGCCGCGGCGACCGCGCGCACCAGGTCGTCCTGGTGGCCGGGCAGTGCCAGCGAGGACCGGTCGTAGCCTTCGGACTCGACCTTGGAGTTCGTCCCGACCACGACGACGGCGACGTCCGCACCACGGGCGGCGTCCACCGCGGCCTCGATGAGCACAGCGGGGTCGTCGTCCGACGGCTCGGTGCCGAACTGGTACGCCAGCACGCCGCCGAGCGTCTCGTCCTGCACGATGTCGTACTCGATGCGGATCGCGACCTGCTGGCCGGTGGTCACCTCGACCGGCACCGACCGCGCCGGCGGGTTGAGGAACGCAGCACCGAGCTGGTCGCCCTCGAACGGCACGTCCTCGTCGAGCAGCAGTTCGCCGTCGATCCACATGCGTGACCGTCCGGCCGCGCCGATGCCGAACCGCACGGTCCCGGTCGACTCGGCCGTGTAGGTGGTGGTGATGTCGAGCCGGTCGGCTTCACGGGTCGGGGCGTCGCCGCCGAACCAGAACAGTGCCGTCGCGCGGCGGTCCTCGACGAACAGCTCCTCGCCGTCCTTGACGAAGGCGACCCGGGCTCCGGGCTCCCCGGTGCCGGGGTTCGTGATGGTGGACAGCGGGAACTCCGCGATGCCCTCCTGCACGACGGCGCCGATCGCGTAGTCCACGCTCGCGCCGGGGAACGCCGAACGGATGCCGTCCAGCGGTGACACGACCTGCGACGGCACGACCGTGGCCGAGCCACCGCCCTGCGTGCGGGCCTGGTCGGCGTTGTGCCCGATCACCGCGATGCGCGACACGGCGGGGGCGTCGAGCGGCAGGACACCGGTGTTGCGGACCAGGACCGTGCCCTCGGCCTCGGCCTCGCGCACGAACGCGATGCCGTCCTCGACGTGCACGGGCGACGCGGCGACGGGCTCGAAGCCCTCGAGCGCGCCGACGCGTGCGGCCAGGGTCAGGATCCGGCGGACCTTGCGGTCGATCGCCGCCATCGGCACCTCGCCGGACTGCACGGCGGCGAGCAGCGGGCCCTCGCTCCACCACGGGTTCGGCCCGGGCATCGCGACGTCCTGCGACGCCTTCGCCGAGTCCACGGAACGCACCCCGGTCCAGTCGGACACGACGATGCCGTCGAAGCCCCACTCCGAGTTGAGCGGGGTCTCGAGCAGGTCGTTCTCCGACGCCGTCACGCCGTTGATCGCGTTGTACGACGACATGATCGCCCAGGCGTGCGCCTCGGTCACGGCCTTCTCGAACGCCAGCAGGTACAGCTCGCGCAGCGCGCGGTCCGACACCTCGGTCGACGCGGTGAAGCGGTCGGTCTCGTAGTCGTTCGCGATGTAGTGCTTCGGGGTGGCGGCGACACCGTTCTCCTGCACGCCGTCGACGTACGACGCGGCCAGGTCCCCGGTGAGCACAGGGTCCTCGCTGAACGCCTCGAAGTGCCGGCCACCGAGCGGGGACCGGTGCAGGTTGATGGTCGGGCCGAGCACGACGTCGACGCCCTTGCGGCGGGCCTCCACCGCGGCGGCGGCGCCGTAGCGCTTCGCGATCGCGCGGTCCCACGAGGCACTCAGCGCGGTCGCCGACGGCAGGTTCAGGGACGGGTCGCGCTCGTCCCACACCTCGCCGCGCACGCCCGACGGTCCGTCCGACATCAGGATCCGGCGCAGCCCGATCTTCTCGATGGGCCAGGTGGTCCAGAAGTCACGTCCGGTGAGCAGCTGCACCTTCTCATCGGTGGTCAGCTGGCCGAGGAGCGCATCGATGCGCTCGGTCAGCGGCGTCGACGGACTGGAGGCGGTGCTCGCGTCGTTCACGGTGGTCACGGTGGTCGGTCCTCTCGTTCAGGGCCGCGGGGCGCCGCCTGGACAGCCGGGGCCTCGTCGCCCACACCCACCATCCACCGGGTTCGCCGCCCGCGCTGGCAGCTCCTGCACCGTACCACCCAAAACCAACCGTTGCTTGGTTTTCTCGGGTCTCCAGCGGGCGGTACAGTCTGGCCATGGCACGACGGGGTTCGTACGCAAAGGGCATCGCGAAGCGCGAGGAGATCCTCACGGTCGCGCTGGACCTCGTGGCGTCGCAGGGCTTCAGGCGGACGAGCATCAAGGACATCGCCGACGCCGTGGAGCTGACCCAGGCCGGCCTGCTGCACTACTTCGACTCCAAGGACGAGCTCTGGGTCGAGATCCTCCGCCGCCGCGACGAACTCGACCTCGCGCACGACTGGCAGGCCGCGGACCCGGCAGCCCTGCTCGCGGCGATCGTGCGGCACAACGCCGAGGTCCCGGGCCTGGTGCAGATGTTCGTCAACCTGTCCGCCGCCGCGGCCACCGACGCCGAGCACCCGGCGCACGAGTACTTCCGCGAGCGCTACGAACGCAGCCGCCGCGTGCTGTCCGCGGACTTCCGGACCATGCAGCAGGACGGCCGGCTGCGCACCGACATCGACCCCGACGAGCTCACCAGCGTGCTGCTCGCGGTGTCCGACGGCATGCAGATCCAGTGGCTCTTCGACCCCACCCGCGACATGGCCGAGCACGTCGAGCTCGTCGCCCGCCTCGCGATCGCCCAGGTCGCCCCCACCGCCTGACGGGCTCCCCCGCCCCCGACGCTCCGGGGTACGGACAGGGCCTGGTCGCGTCAGGTGCGGCGGGGCAGGATGGTCGATGCCCGCCAGGGTGTGTTCCGACGACGATGTGGAGTGACGCGATGACGCGTGTAGTGGTGACCGGTGGCAGCGGCAAGCTCGGACGAGCGGTGGTGCGCGACCTCGATGCGCACGGGTACGACGTGGTCCTGCTCGACCGTGTCCCCTCGCCCGACAAGCCCGAGCGTGTCCCGTTCGTGCGGATCGACCTGACCGACCACGGCCAGGTCCTGAACGCGCTGCTCGGCATCGACGACCGGTACGACCACGTGGACGCCGTCGTGCACCTCGCGGCGGTGCCGGCCCCGGGGCAGGTCCCCGACGTGGCCCTCATCACGAACAACGTGACCTCGTCGATCAACGTCTTCCACGCCGCACGTGCCGCGAAGATCAAGAACGTCGTGTGGGCGTCGAGCGAGACCCTGCTCGGCATCCCGATGGGCGAGCACCACCCGCCCTACCTGCCGGTCGACGAGGAGTTCGCGGTCCGCCCGCAGTCGTCGTACTCGCTCGGCAAGGCGGTGGAAGAGGAGATGGCCCGCCACTTCACCCGCTGGGACCCGGAGCTGAAGATGATCGGCCTGCGCTTCTCGAACGTGATGGACGAGACCGACTACCCGGCGTTCCCGTGGGACGCCACCCCCGAGGCGAAGACGTTCAACCTGTGGTCGTACATCGACTCCCGAGACGGGGCCCAGGCCGTCCGCCGGGCACTCGAGGCCGACCTCACCGGGTTCGAGGCGTTCGTCATCGCCAGCCCCGACACGGTGATGGACACCCCGACCATCGAGCTCGTCGAGCGCTTCGTGCCGGACATCGAGCGCCGTGCGGACATCGACGGTGTCAGCTCGCTGCTGTCGTCGGAGAAGGCCCGCGAACTCCTCGGCTACACGCCCGAGCACAGCTGGCGCGACCACCGCGCCTGAACATCAGGCGGCGGGGACGAGGAGCCCATCGAGCACCAGGTCGCGCGCCGCCGGCAGCAGGTCGGCGGCGAGCGCCTGCTCGTCCACGCCGGTGATCTGCGCGAGCGCGCCGATGATCGCGGCGACGGACAGGTCGCCGTCGCAGGCGCCCACGAACGCCGCGAGTGCGGTGTCCGCGTCCACCCGGCGCCCGAGCCCGCCACCCTGCACCAGGGTCATCACGGTGGGGTCGTCGTTGCCCGGCCAGTAGTACCGCTCCTCGGTGACGTCACCGGCCACCGACAGGTGGGCGGTGGCGAGCGCGGCATCGTCATGCGCGGCGAGCCAGGCGGCTGCGTCGAGGACGCGGGCGACCGTCGCGCCGAGGCCCGCGGGGTTGGAGCCGAGCGTCTCGGGAACCCGCTCGAACCGGCGGAGGCCGGACGGGCCTCCAGGCAGGCGTCGACGCACCACGACGTAGCCGAAGCCGACGCCGGTGACGCGACGGTCCGCGAAGTCGTCGAGCCAGGCGCTCATCAGGGTGTCGAACTCGGCCGTGCCGGGCTTCGTCCCGCCGTCACGGATCCAGGTCTCCGCGTAGGACGTCGGGTCCTGCCGCTCGCGCTCGATCACCCACACGTCGAGGTCGGTGTCGGCGAACCAGGCGCGCACGCGGTCCAGGCCGTCGACGCCCCAGTGGTACTCCCAGTTGCCGAGGAGCTGGGCGGTCCCGCCGGGCTCCAGGTGGTCGGACAGGCCGCGGAGCACCGTCTCGACCAGGGCGTCGCCGACCATGCCACCGTCGCGGTACTCGTACGACGGCACGCCCTCGCGACGAGGTGTGATGACGAAGGGCGGGTTCGACACGATCCGGTCGAAGCGCTCTCCCGCGACCGGCTCGAACAGTGAGCCGAACCGGAAGTCGATGCCGTCGATGCCGTTCAACTGGGCGTTGAACCGGGCGATGTCGAGGGCACGGCGCGAGATGTCGGTGGCGACCACGTGGTCGGCGAAGCGCCGCGCGTGCATGGCCTGGATGCCGCACCCGGTGCCGAGGTCGAGCACCCGCTCGACCGGCACGGGCACCTGCAGGCCGCTCAGCGTCGTGGTGGCGCCGCCGATGCCGAGGACGTGTTCCTCGCTGATCGCGTGCCCGAGGGCGAGCTCGCCGAGGTCGGAGACGATCCACCAGCTGCCGGCGCCGAGGTCGTCGACGAAGGCGTAGGGGCGCAGGTCGACGGTGGGGTGCACGAGCGCGTCGGCGCTGTCGCCGTTGCCGTCGCCTTCGCCTTCACTGCGCAGCAGGCCCGCGGCGATGACGGCGTCGAGTCCGGCGGTCGGGAACGCCGCGGCGGCCTCCGCCCTCGCCACCGGCAGGCCGAGTACGAACAGCGTCGCCAGGGTGCCGAGCGGCGTGGTCTCGCGGGCGGCGAGCGCACGGAGCGCGGCGACCCGCGAACCGCGGTGCAGCGATGCGGCGGCCTCGGCACCCCACAGGGAGTCGAGCCGGTCGACGGTGAAGCCGGCCGCTGTCAGGTCCGCGGCGAGCGCCGTGGTGACGGCGGGGTCCGCGACGATCGACGGCAGCGTGTGCACAGTGCCCACGCCGGCGGTTGCACCGTCGCTCACGAGGCGATCCCCTCGCGCAGCAGGGCCGCGGGGACCTGCCAGTCGAGCACCAGGTCGAGGAGCCCGGGGAACCGCTGCTGCACGTCCTCGACGCGGACTCGGCTGACGCGGGTCAGGCCCTCCAGGTGCTGCTCGAGCAGACCGGCCTCGCGCAGGACCCGGAAGTGGTGGGTCAGCGTGGACTTCGGCCGGTCGATGCCGACCCAGCCGCAGCTGCGCTCACCCCCGGCCGCGTCGACCAGGTAGCGGTGCAGGATCGCGAGCCGGATCGGATCGCTCAGGGCGTCCATCACGACCGGGAGGTCCATCTCGGCCACGGACGGCTGCGGCAGCCGTTCAGGAGCATCGACGTGCGCGGGCATGGACGGGACGCTACCACCGTTCGGCTTGCTGTACGACTTGCGTCGTACTGTTCGAGTGCGGTACGAATGCAGTCGTACTGCACGGAGATGGAAAGGGGTGCGCATGCACCAGTCAGCTCGTTCGGTCGCCGGGTTCTGGATCCTGGCGGCGATGCTCCTGGTCTCGGTCGCGTCGTCGGCCGTGCCGTCGCCGATCTACCCGGTCTACGCAGCCGAGTGGCACCTCACCCCGCTCATGCTCACCGGGGTCTTCGCCATCTACGTCGCCGGACTGCTCGCGAGCCTGCTCGTCGCGGGTCGCCTGTCCGACCACGTCGGCCGAAAGCCCGTACTGGTCGTCGGCGGCCTGGGTGTCGCACTGTCGCTCGGCTTGTTCGCGATGGCGGACGGGGTCGTCGCGCTCATCGTCGACCGGATCGTGCAGGGTGTCTCGGTCGGGCTGCTCATCGGGGCCCTCGGCGCGGCCCTCATCGACAACTCCCTCGAACGCCACCCCACCATGGCGGGCGTGCTGAACGGCGTCATCCCGCCGATCGCCCTGGCCACCGGCGCGATGTCGAGCGGCGCGCTGGTGCAGTGGGGCCCGGCACCGGAACAGCTCGTCTACCTGCTGTTCGGCGCACTCCTCGTGCTCCTCGTGCTCGCACTGTTCGTCGTCCCCGAGCAGGTGCAGCGTCGTCCCGGCGCACTCCGCTCCCTGCGCCCGACGATCAGCGTGCCGCGGTCCTCACGCCGGCTGTTCCGCGGCGTCGCCGGGTCGCTCGTCGCCAGCTGGGCCCTCGGCGGCATGTTCCTGTCACTCGTGCCCTCGGCGCTCGGCACGGTGTTCGGCATCACCAACCACTTCGCCGCCGGTGTGCTCATCGCCGTGGTCACCGGCGTCGGCGCGCTGACCGGCCTGGCGATCCAGCGCATGGACACCCGTCGCGCGGTCCTGCTCGGACTCGTCGCGCTCGTACTCGGCCCGATCGTCACCGTGTCGTTCGTGTTCGCACACTCCCTGCCGGGCATGGTCGTCGGCAGCGCGATCGCCGGTGTCGGATTCGGCGCCGGGTTCCAAGCGCCGCTGCGGATGCTGCTCGCCACCGCTGCCCCGACCCACCGCGCCGGGCTGCTCTCCACGATCTACGTCGTCAGCTACCTGGCGTTCGGGGTGCCCTCGGTCATCGGCGGGCTGCTCGAGCCCTCGGTCGGTCTCGTCCCGGTCATCGCCGGGTACGGCGGTTTCATCGTGCTCGCCGCAGTCGTCGCCCTCGTGCTGCAACTGTCGTCGAAGGACGCCGCCGAGGTCGAGGAGCGCGCCGCCGAGGTCATCGAGCGCACCGCAACCGGCTCGATCCGGGTCGCGGCCGAGTAGGCACGGTCCGACGCGCATTCGGTGCGAGGTTGATTGCTCTGTGCGAGTCTGCAGCGCCGCACGGAGCCATCAACCTCGCACGCGGTGACCAGCGCCGCACGGTGCCGACAGCACCAGCGCCCGTCCGCGGCGCTAGTGGCCCGGTCGCGCCGAGTTCGTCCCGCGAGCGCGCGCACGCACCCCGACGGTCCGCGCCGCACCGGTGTGCGCAGCGTCGACGTCGGCCTTGCCCCGGTCCGCAGCATCGCGCAGACGCTTCGGCCCGTGCCGCTTGGCCCAGTCCCAGAAGCGGTGCAGCTGCGCCTTGAGCCACGTGATGATCTTGTGGAAGAAGTGGAACTCGCTTGCCAGCACCGTGAGGCCGATGAACACCACGAGCCACCCCGGGCCCGGCAGCGGCACCAGGATCAGCCCGATGATGACGACCAGCCCGCCCACCAGACCGACCAGCACCTTGTAGAGCAGGTGCACGTGCGGCCGCGCGTGGATCCAGGTGCGCAGGCGGTGCAACCACTGGAAGCGCTGGCGCGGCGCGCCGTCGGCCCGGGCTTCGCCGGGTCGGTCGTTCGGGTCGCCGTCCATGCCGAAAACGTAGGGCGCGCGGCTGGGAATCAGCGGCGCACGGGGTGGACGCGCGGTGCGCATGCCGGGAGGCGCGTGGCGGGGACAGCCCGCGCCTCCAGGCCGTCAGGCGGCACCGATCGCGTGCCCCTCACGCGTGCGCGACGCACGTCGCCGCCCACGGGACGGCGGCCAGCCGTGCCTCCGGGATCGGCTCGCCGCCGACCGTGCAGCGCCCGTAGGTGCCGTCGTCGAGTCGTACGAGCGCTGCGTCCACCTGGCGGATCCGCAGTTGGGCGCCGTCACGGACCGCACCGAGCGAGCCGCGTTCCCAGGCCAGGGTCGCGCCCTCCGGATCGTGCTCGTCGTCGGAGTTGGCGTCCTGCCGGGCGTCACTGACGTCACGCATGCTCCGCTCGACCTCGAGCAGCAGCCGTTCGTTGCGGGCGCGTTCGGCCTCGAGTGCGGGGCGGGGGTCCTCCATCCCCGCCACGGTAGTCGCGGTGGAATGGCCCCGCCTCCGGATGCGTTCGCATGGACATGACGAAGATCGGGTTCCTGTCGTTCGGACACTGGCGTGACGTGCCGGGGTCGAAGGTGCGCAGCGGGCGGGAGGCCCTGGTGCAGGCGATCGACCTCGCGGTCGCAGCCGAGGAAGCCGGCGTCGACGGCGCCTACTTCCGCGTCCACCACTTCGCGCCGCAGCAGGCCGCGCCGTTCCCGCTGCTCTCCGCCATCGCCGCGAAGACCAGCCGGATCGAGATCGGCACCGGCGTCATCGACATGCGCTACGAGAACCCGCTCTACATGGCGGAAGAGGCCGCGGCCACCGACCTCATCTCCGGCGGCCGACTGCAGCTCGGTGTCTCGCGGGGATCACCCGAGACCGCCCTGGCCGGCTACCAGCAGTTCGGCTACGTGCCCGACGCCTCCGACGAGAACGGCGGCGACATGGCCCGAGCGCACACGAACGTGTTCCGCCGCGCGATCGCCGGCGAGCCGATGGCCAACGCCAACCCGCAGATGACCGGTTCGGTCGGGCCCCTGCCGATCTCCCCGCTCTCCGACTCGCTCGGCGACCGGATCTGGTGGGGCGCAGGCACACGTGCCACCGCCGAGTGGACCGCCGAGCAGGGCATGAACCTGATGTCCTCGACCCTGCTGACGGAGGACACCGGCGTGCCCTTCGACCAGCTGCAGGCCGAGCAGATCGAGCGCTTCCGCCGGGTGTGGTCCGAGTCGGGCTGGGACCGCGAACCGCGCGTCTCGGTCTCGCGGAGCATCATCCCGATCATCGACGACGAGTCGCGCCACTACTTCGGCGTGCGCGCGCAGGTCGAGGGGCAGGACCAGGTCGGGCACCTCGACGGCGGGCTGGCCCGGTTCGGCCGGTCCTACATCGGTGAGCCCGAACAGCTCGTCGCGGAGCTCGCGGCCGACCAGGCCGTCCGTGCTGCCGACACCGTGCTCGTCACCGTGCCGAACCAGCTCGGTGTGGACTTCAACGCCCGGCTGCTCACCGCCGTGAAGGACGTGTTCACCGAGGTCGACGCGGAGCCGGTCCCCGCCTGACCCCGGATAGGGATCGGGCGCAGCCGTTCGGGCTCGGGCTCAGCCCTCGGGCCAGAGCATCCGGAACCGCTCGCACACCACCGGCATGTCCGGCGCGAACCCGCGCGGGTTCTCCGAGTGTGCGCGCCAGAACGCCTCGTGCACGGTCCGCCAGTGTTCGAGCGTCCGGTCGCCTTCCCCCTCGGCCCAGGCGTGGTCCGCGTCGACCTGGTCGAACGGAACCACCCGGACCGCCGTCGTCTCGATGACGGCACGGGGCGCACCCGAGCCGTCGGTCACGATGCTCACCTCGTCGGCCGCGGGCAGCGGATCGCCGGTCGCCTCGTAGTCCCAGAGCGACGACGCCGTGCCGACCTTGACCCCGTCGAGCACGAGCTGCAGGAGCGCATCCGCCTGCTCCGGGGTCGCGCCGAAGGACCACGCCTCCGGCACGGCCTCCGGAAGGCTCGGACGCTCGCTGCGTCGCGCGGTCCAGAAGTCGTCGAGCGTCGAGGGCACGCCCCGACCGTAGTGCACCGGTCCGGTCCCCCCTTGTGCTGACACCCGGCTGGGGACTGGGGCGAGGCCGACCGCGCTCCTAGGCTCGGGAGCGTCGATCCACCCCGCACCTCGAGGAGCAACCGTGACGCTGCCGGCCGCAGGCTGGTTCCCGGACCCGCAGGACGCCCGTCGTCTGCGCTGGTGGGACGGTCGCACCTGGGGCGCAGCCACGCGGGTCCCCGCGGCTGCTGCTGACCCGGTCACGCCGATCGTCGTCGCGCCGGTGGGGCCGTCGTTCTCGGTGCAGACCGCGGCGATCCGGACGGACGCGTGGGCATCGGGCACCGCCGGCGACCGTCGGCTCTGCGTGTTCACGGTGCTCGCGGTGCTGCTCGCCGTGGTCTCGGTCGTCGCGAACCCCTGGGGCCTGGCGGGACTGCTCGCCGTGGCGTGCGGGGTCATCGGCATCGTGCGTCCCGGGGCCGTCGGTGCCTGGGCGGTCTTGGCGCGGAGCGCTTCGGCGAGCGCCCTCGTCGTCGCGGTGACGACGACCGCCATCGCCGCGTCGGCCCAGTTCCACCTGTTCTGAGGGCGGGCCTGCCTACCGCCGCGCCCGCGGGTGCGCCGTCTGGTACACGTCCCGCAGCATGTCCGCCGTGACCATCGTGTAGATCTGCGTCGTGGCGACACTCGCGTGTCCGAGCAGCTCCTGCACCACGCGCACATCAGCACCGCCCTCGAGCAGGTGCGTCGCGAACGAGTGCCGGAACGTGTGCGGTGACACGTGCGCCTCCAGGTCGGCGGCAGCAGCGGCGGCCTGGATCACGAGCCAGGCACTCTGCCGCGACAGCCGCGCTCCACGGGCGCCGAGGAACAGCGCCGGCGTCGACGACCCTCGTGCCGCGAACACCGGCCGTGCCCGCACCAGGTAGGCGTCGATCGCGGCACGGGCGAAGCTGCCGAGCGGCACGATCCGCTGCTTGTTGCCCTTGCCCGTGACCTTCACGACCGAGAGCTCGCCGTCGGCGTCCGACAGCGTCGTCACGTCGTCGACCGACAGCCCCACCGCCTCGGAGATCCGCGCGCCGGTGGCGTAGAGCAGCTCGAGCAGGGCCTTGTCCCGCAGCTGAACGGGGTCGTCGGCGTCGACGGACACCGCCCCGAGCAGCCGTTCCATGTCCTCGACGGGGATCGCCTTCGGCAGCCGCATCGGGGCCTTCGGCGGTCGGACGGCGGTGCCGGGGTCGAGCGGCAACCAGCCCTCACCCGCGGCGAAGGCGGTGAACGACCGGACCGAGCTGAGCATCCGCGCGATCGACCGCGGTGCGAGCGGACCTTCCGGTCGGGTGGCCAGGTGCGTCACGAACCCCGAGACGTCCGCCCGTGCCAACCGTGCCACGTCCTGCAGCACCGAGGACCCCCCGGCCCGGTCCGCACCGTCCGACTCGACGACCGGAGCGGCCGCCAACCACGACGTGAACACGGCGAGGTCCCGCCGGTACGCCGACAACGTGTGCTGCGAGAGTCCCCGCTCGATCGCGACGTGCCGCAGGTATGTCTCCGCGGCACGGTCGAGGGGCATCACCTCAGCAGGCTAACCGGCGCGGGTCACCTGCCGTCAGTGCAACGCCTCGTCCGGCGTGCCCACGCGGAACCCGGTGAACGTCACGGTCAGCCCGGCCCGCGTCGGCCCGGCGCACAGCAGCCCCGCGGACACGACGGCGTCCGGGTCGAGGTACGCGACCCGGACGAGGCGGGGCTCCTCACCCTCGGCCCACGCCCGGATCGTCACGGCGTCGCCATCGCGGCTCGCGCGGACGGTCACCACCCGGCCCGCCCACTCCGGCACGGGCGACACCGACCAGTCCGAGAAGCCACGCGTCACGACGGCGCCGAGCTGCGGCGCTCCGTCCGAGAACTCCACGCCGGCCTTGATCCAGGTCTGTTCGTCGACGCGCAGGAACACCCCGGCCTGGTCGAACTGCTCGGCGTAGTCGAGCACGAACGACGCTTCGACCGAGAACGGCCCGTCCGTCGGCTGCAGCAGCGCGTGCTCGGAGTCGTGCACGAACCCGTACGAGGTCGTCCGCCAGGCGTCACTGCCCTCGACCGCGGTGACGCGGAACACGTCGCCGTCGAACTCGGCGGCCTCCGGCTCGTGCGTCCACGTCCCCGTGGCGACCAGCTCGCGCAGGCCGTCGGCCGCGGACCCGCTCACTTGCCGCGCTGTTCGATGGCCTCGACGGCGAGCGTCGCGACGACGAGGGCCGAGTTGTTGAGCCGACCGCCCAGGATCCCCTCGAGCAGCTCCGCCCGCGGGACCCAGCGCGTCACGATGTCGGCCTCTTCCGCCTCACGCTCGAATGCGGACTCGGTCGACCGGACACCGCGCGCCCGGTAGATCTGGATGAACTCGTCACTGCCGCCCGAGGACGTGTTGTACCGGACCAGGGGCTCCCACGTGTCGGCCTCGAGGTCGGCCTCCTCGCCCAGCTCGCGCTTCGCGGCCGTCAGGTGGTCCTCGCCCTCCATGTCGAGCAGACCGGCGGGCAGCTCCCAGTCGCGCAGCCGCACCGGGTGCCGGTACTGCTGGATGACCAGGACGCGGCCCTCGTCGTCCTCGGCGTACACGGCGACGGCGCCAGTGTGGTCGATGTACTCGCGGACCATCGAGTCGCCGTTGTACGCGACGGTGTCGCGGCGCACGTCCCAGACGGCGCCCTCGTACACGACGGTGGATTCGGTGACCTCGAAGGAGGCGGACTCGTCAGCGATCGGTGCGTCTGTCACGTCCCCATCCAAGCACGCGCCCCCCTGACGCCCCCGTCGGAACCAGGTTCCGGACACAGCACCGCGTCGTTCCGCGGTTCCGTGTCCGGAACCAGGTGCCGTGGACGCGACCCCGGACGGACGGGAGGCGCGGTGCCAGCTGGCACCGCGCCTCCCGTCCGATCGTGGTGACCCGGCGCTTACGCGACCTGCTCCTCGGTCTGCGGGTCGAACAGGCTGGACGCCTCGTGGCGCTCGATCGCGGCCGCGACGAGCCCCGCGAACAGCGGGTGCGCATCGGTCGGACGCGAGCGGAGCTCCGGGTGCGCCTGCGTGGCGATGTAGAACGGGTGCACGTCGCGCGGGAGCTCGACGTACTCCACCAGCGTGCCGTCGGGCGAGGTGCCCGAGAAGACGAGGCCGGCGTCCGCGATCTGCTCGCGGTACTTGTTGTTCACCTCGTAGCGGTGACGGTGGCGCTCGGAGGCCTCCGGCGCTCCGTACAGCTCCGCCGCCAGCGACCCTTCGGTGAACGACGCCGGGTACAGGCCCAGGCGCATCGTGCCGCCCAGGTCGCCGCCGGCGATGATGTCGACCTGCTCCGCCATCGTCGCGATGACCGGCGTCGAGGTCTCCGGGTCGAACTCGGTGCTCGACGCGTCGGTCAGACCGACCTCGTGGCGGGCGTACTCGATGACCATGCACTGCAGGCCGAGGCACAGGCCGAGCGTCGGGATGCCCTGCTCACGCGCGAACTTCAGCGCGCCGAGCTTGCCCTCGATGCCGCGCACGCCGAACCCACCGGGGATGCAGATGCCGTCGACGTCGCCGAGCTGCTTCGCCGCGCCCTCGGGCGTGGTGCAGTCGTCGGACACGACCCACTTCAGCGTCACCTTGGCGTCGTGCGCGAAACCGCCGGCACGCAGCGCCTCGGTGACGGACAGGTAGGCGTCCGGCAGGTCGATGTACTTGCCGACCAGGGCGATCGTGACGGCCTTCTTCGGCTCGTGCACGGCCTTCAGCACCGGGGTCCACGCGGTCCAGTCGACCGGACCGGCGTCGAGTTTGAGCGCCTCGACGATGACCTGGTCGAGGCCCTGGTTGTTCAGCAGCGTCGGCAGGTCGTAGATCGAGGGGACGTCCACGGCGTTCACCACGGCGTCCTCGTCCACGTCGCACATCAGCGCGATCTTGCGCTTGTTCGACTCCGACACCGGCCGGTCCGACCGCAGCACGAGCGCGTCGGGCTGGATGCCGATCGACCGGAGCGCGGCGACGGAGTGCTGCGTCGGCTTGGTCTTCTGCTCACCCGAGGCGTTCATGAACGGCACCAGCGAGACGTGCACGAAGAACACGTTGTTGCGGCCGAGCTCGTGCCGCACCTGTCGGGCGGACTCGATGAACGGCTGCGACTCGATGTCGCCGACGGTGCCACCGACCTCGGTGATGATGACGTCGGGCTGGGGGTCGTTCTGCGCCTGCTCGCGCATCCGGCGCTTGATCTCGTCGGTGATGTGCGGGATGACCTGCACCGTGTCGCCGAGGTACTCGCCGCGACGCTCCTTGGCGATCACCGTCGAGTACACCTGACCGGTCGTGACGTTCGCGGCCTGCGACAGGTTGATGTCGAGGAAGCGCTCGTAGTGCCCGATGTCGAGGTCCGTCTCCGCACCGTCGTCGGTCACGAAGACCTCGCCGTGCTGGAACGGGTTCATGGTGCCCGGGTCCACGTTGAGGTACGGGTCGAGCTTCTGCATGACGACCTTGAGGCCGCGAGCCGTGAGCAGGTTGCCGAGGCTGGCCGCCGTCAGGCCCTTGCCGAGAGACGAGACGACCCCGCCGGTCACGAAGATCTGCTTCGTCACCTTCGGGGTCGAGTTCGAAGAATTGGTACCGCCGCTGAGAGTGTCCGCCACGGGATTCCATCGTACGTCAGAACTGCCGGGAGGCGCGACCTCGGTTCGCCGTGGGCGTTGCGCGGATGGGTGGCTGGGTCCTCGGGCCGTGGCCGGGTCGGCGGGCGGCACCCGCCTGCGTGGTCGTCAGGCTCGCTGGCCGGCCACGTCGAGCAGCTCGCGGGCGTGCTCGATCCCGCTGGCGCTGTCACCGAGTCCGGAGAGCAACCGTGCCATTTCCTGCAACCGGTCCTCGCCCTCGAGCCGGCGCACGCTCGACGACGTGACGGCACCGCTGGCGTCCTTCACGACGTTGAGGTGGTTGTTCGCGAAGGCCGCGACCTGGGCCAGGTGCGTGACGACGATGACCTGCGTGCGCTCGGCGAGCTTCGCCAGCCGTCGGCCGATCTCGATCGCCGCCGCCCCGCCGACACCGGCGTCGACCTCGTCGAAGACGAACGTCGGCACCGTGGTGCTGCCGGCCATGACGACCTCGATCGCGAGCATCACGCGCGACAGCTCACCGCCGGACGCCCCCTTGCCGATCGGCCGGGGGTCGGTGCCGGAGTGCGGCTGGAGCAGGATCGTCACCTGGTCACGGCCGTGTCGGCGGTACTCGCCGGCGTCGGTGACCTCGACCACCAGCGTCGCACCGCCCATCGCGAGGGTCTTCAGCTCAGCGGTCACGCGCTTCGCCAGGTCGGTGGCCGCCTTGGTGCGCGCCGCCGTGAGCGCGGCGGCGGCGGACTCGAGCGCCTGCTCGTCCTGCTCGACCGACTGCTGCAACGCCGCGATCCGGTCGTCGTCGCCGTCGAGCTCGAGCAGCCGGTCGCTCGCGCGCTGTCCGTAGGCGATGACGTCGTCCACCGTCTCGCCGTACTTGCGGGTGAGTCCGGCCAGCAGGGCTCGGCGTTCGTTGATGAGTTCGAGGTCGTGCCCGGCCTCGGGTTCCAGGGAACCGAGGTAGCTCGAGATGCTCGCCGAGGCCTCGGCCGCCTGGATCCCGAGCTCCGTGAGCTGCTCGAGCACCGGCTGCAGGGCACTGTCCGACGACACGACGCGCTCCACGGCACGGCGTGCGGACTCGACCAGGCCGACGACGTCGGAGACGCCGTCGAGGGACTCGCTGGACAACGCCTCGTGCGCCAGGGCAGCGGACAACCGGAGCTCCTCGAGGTTGCCCAACCGTTCGGCGCGTTCGGCCAGCTCGACGTCCTCGCCGGGCTGCGGGTCGGCGGCCTCGATCTCGTCGGAGGCCGCGCGGATCCGCTCGGCCTCGGCCACACGGTCGTCCCGGTCGCGGACCAGGACCTCGAGGTCACCGGCGTGCTGCTGCCAGGCGTCGTACGCGGCGACGTACCGGGCGAGGGCCTTCTCGAGCGAGGCTCCCCCGAACCCGTCGAGGGCAGCTCGCTGCGCCGTTGCCGAGGTCAGGCGGATCTGGTCCGACTGCCCGTGCACGGTGACGAGCTGGTCGGCGAGCTCGCCGAGCACCGCCACGGGCGCACTCCGACCGCCCACCGTGGCGCGGCTGCGCCCCTCGGCGGAGACCGTGCGGGTGAGGATGAGTTCGCCGTCCTCGACGGTGCCGCCGGCGTCCTCGACGCGTTCGGCGACGGCGTCCTGCTCGGGGACGTGCCAGCGGCCTTCGACGACGGCGCTCGACGCACCGCGGCGCACCGAACCGGCGTCGGCCCGCGCACCGAGCAGCAGCCCGAGCGCGGTGACGATCATCGTCTTGCCCGCACCGGTCTCTCCGGTGACGACGGTGAAGCCCGGCCCGAGTTCGAGCGTGGTCTCACCGATGACACCGAGGTCGCGGATCGCGATCTCCTCGATCATCGGGTGTTCTCCCTGCTCATCGGGTGTTCTCCGGGCTCATCGGTCGTCCTCGTCGCTCTGGGGGCCGCGCCACCCGGCGACGGGCAGCTGGAACTTCGCGACCAGGCGGTCGGTGAACGGAGCGTCCTTGAGTCGGGCGACCCGCACCGGGTCGGGCGAACGTCGGACCTCGACTCGGGCGCCCGGGGGCAGGTCGTGGGTCCGTCGGCCGTCGCACCAGAGGACACCGACGCCGCTCGTACGCCGCAGGACCTCGATCGCGAGCGTGCAGTCCGGCCCGACGACGATCGGACGGGCGAACAGGGCGTGGGCACTCAGCGGCACCATGAGGAGCGCGTCGACATCCGGCCACACGATGGGGCCACCGCCGGAGAACGAGTACGCCGTGGAGCCGGTCGGGGTCGACACGACCACGCCGTCGCAGCCGAACGACGACAGCGGGCGGCCGTCGACCTCGGTGACGACCTCGAGCATCCGCTCCCGCGAGGCCTTCTCGATCGTGGCCTCGTTCAGCGCCCAGCTCGAGTAGACGATCTGGTTGCCCACGACCACGTCGACCTGCAGGGTGACGCGTTCCTCGACGTTGTACTCGCCGGACAGCGCGCGCTCGACCGTCTCGGACAGGCCGTCACGCTCGCTCTCGGCCAGGAATCCGACGTGCCCGAGGTTCACCCCGATCAGCGGAGCGCCGGTGTTCCGCACGAGTTCCGCCGCGCGGAGGATCGTGCCGTCGCCACCGAGCACGATGACGATCTCGAGCTGGTTCGGCTGGACGTCGACGCCGAGGATGTCGACCTTGCCGACCGACGCCTCGGCACGACGGATGTCGGCGTACTCGTCGAAGGGCATGACGGGCGTGAGGCCGGCTGCGTGCAGGAGGTCGCAGACCTCGACCGCAGCGTCGATCGAGTCACGGCGACCCGTGTGGGACACGAGCAGGATGTGCCGTTCGTCACTCATGAAGACCCTTCCGTGAGTTCGGTCGCCCGGACTCTCCATTCTGTCGGATTGCCCCCGACACCGCGCTGGAAGCGGGCCAGGTACTCGTGGTTGCCGTGTGTCCCGACGATCGGGGACGCGGCGAGCCCACTGGTGCCGAGGCCCAGGTCCCACGCCGCCCACAGCACGTTCATGAGCGCGTCGTTCCGGAGCCCGGCGTCGTGCACGATGCCCTCGCGCACACCGCCACGACCCACTTCGAACTGGGGCTTCACCAGGAGCACGAACTCGTCCGCGGGGACGGCTTCGGCCAGCGCCGGCAGCACGAGTCGGAGCGAGATGAAGGACAGGTCCCCCACCACCAGGCTCGTCTCGGCAGCGGTGCCGTCGAGCGCCAGGTAGTCGGCGCGCGTGAGGTGGCGCGCGTTCGTCCCCTCGACCACGGCGACGCGTTCATCGAGCGCGATGGTGGGGTGCAGCTGTCCGTGCCCCACGTCGAGCGCGATGACACGGCGCGCGCCGCGTGCGAGCAGCACCTGGGTGAACCCGCCGGTGCTCGCGCCCACGTCGAGCACGACCCGGTCGGCGGGGTCGACGTCGAACGCGTCGAGTGCACCGACGAGCTTCCGGGCCGCGCGCGAGACCCACTCGTCCGCGGCGTCGACCTCGATGTCCGCGTCGGATGCGGTCGGCGTCGACGGTTTCAGGACGGCACGGCCGCCCACGAGCACCCGGCCGTCCTGGATCAGCTTGCTGGCGACGGTGCGCGACCGTGCGAGCCCGCGTGCAGCGAGGAGGGCGTCGAGGCGGACCGGGGTCGCGTCGTGCATGGCTCCGTCCGGCTCAGGCACTCGCGGAGCCGCCGCTCTCGAGCCGCGTCCGCAGCTCGTCGTGCAGGGCGGAGAAGGCGTCGGCGCGCTCGGCGAGCGGCAGGGCCTCGGCCTCGGCGGTGCGCGCGGCGAAGGCGTCCTGCTGCTCGGGTTCGGCGGACGGCTGCTCGGGGTTCGGCACGTCCGACACGCTACTCGCCGCCGTACAGCTGCGGGTCCACGTCGAGGCCGTAGATGGCCAACCCGGACTCCCAGATGAGCGCCGAGCCGGCACGGAGCCGATCGATGTCCGTCCCGGCGTCGAGCACCCGGACGACGTGCCCGCGCATCGCCACCGTCGCAGTACCGACGGTCACGTACCGGGTGCCGTCCTCGTCCTCGCGCCGCACCGTCTCCGGGTACGGCTGGGACAGCCCTCGGAGGTCTTCGAGCACGTAGGTGGGACGCGAGCGCTGGTCGGCCGCGAGCACCTGCTTCGCCTTGTCGATGCCGGTGAGCACGAGCACGCTCGGGATCCCGACGTCGTTCGCGCCCTTGATGTCGGTGTCCAACCGGTCCCCGATGAACAGGGTCCGACCGCCGCCGAAGCGCTCGACCGCCGTGTCGAAGATCGGCCGCTCGGGCTTGCCGGCGACGACGGGCATCCGGCCGACCGCCTGGTGCACGGCGGACACGAGCGTGCCGTTGCCGGGCGCGATGCCCCGCTCGACCGGGATCGACCAGTCCATGTTCGTGGCCACCCACGGCACGTCCGGGTCGGCCAGGGCGAAGGAGGCCTCGGCCAGTTCCTTCCAACCGAGGTCCGGTGAGAAGCCCTGGATGACGGCGGCCGGGGAGTCCTCGGCACTCGAGGTGACGGTGAACCCGGCTTCCTCGACGATGCTGGACAGCCCGAGCCCGCCGGTGACCAGGACGGTCGCTCCGGCCGGCACCAGGGTCGCGAGCAGCTGGACGCCGGCCTGTGACGAGGTGACGACGTCGCCCTCGGACACCTCGAGCCCGTAGCGCTCGAGGTGCTCGGCGACGTCGATCGGCCGGCGCGATGCGTTGTTCGTGATGTAGCCGACCCGCGCCGTGAGCGATGCCCGGGTCAGGGCTTCGACCGCGTGCGGGATGGCGTTGCGGCCCCGGTAGACGACGCCGTCGAGGTCGGTGAGGACCACGTCGACGCCGTCGGTCAAGGCCGCCGAGTGCTCAGCCGGCTGCGGAGCCGTCGACGTCGCGGGGGTTGTCGTCGTCGATCTCGCCGGGCTCGTCGGCTGCGGAGGTGTCGTCGTCGAGGTCGTCGAGGGCGGGTTCGTCATCGAGGTCGTCGTCGATGTCGTCGGCGGATTCGTCGTCGCCGTCGAGTTCGTCGGTCGCGACGTCGTCGGCTCCGAGGTCATCGGCGTCGTCGTCTCCGGCGTCTCCGTGTTCTTCGACTTCGAGCGTTTCCTCGACCACATCAACTGTCTCCCAAGCGTTGTCGTCCGCGATTTCGGCGAGGGCCGCTGCCGCGCGGTCCACACGGGCCCACCACTCGTCGGCCTCGTCCTGTCGACCGAGCTCCTCGAGCGTGGCCGCGTAAGCACTGTAGAGCGCCGGGGACCAGGTGTAGGCGGTGGATGGGTCGAGCTGTGGAATCTCCAGCTCGCCGAGGGCGGCTGTGGGATTCCCGAGGTCGAGACGAGCGCCGGACATGGCGATCGCGAGCTCGACCTGCACCGGGGTCTCGAGGGCCGAGCGCTCGACCGAACGACCGAGCTCGAGTGCCCGCTCCGGACGGCCCAGGCCACGCTCGCAGTCCACCATCATCGGCAGCTGGTCGTTGCGGCCGGAGATCCGACGGTAAGTGCGGAGCTCCCGGAGCGCTGTGGCGAAGTCGCCGAGGCGGTACGCGGTGATCGCCGCCGTCTCGCGGACGACACCGACACGACCGGCACGACGAGCAGCACTCAGGGCGTGCTGGTTGGCCGTCTCGGGGTCGTCGTCGACGAAGAGCGCAGCAGCCACGAGGTGACGCGCAACCCAGTCGGCGTTGTCCTTGCTGAGGGTCTTCAACTCCATCCGGGCCGCGGGGTCGAGGTCGCGCGCCTGGATCTCCTCGGGGATCTCCGGGTCGTCGTGGCGCGGACGGATCGACTTCGTGCCGTAGGGGTCGCGGTCCTCCCAGTCGTCGCGCGCGGCCTCACCGAAACGGGCGCCGGCGTGACGGCTGCCGTCACCGAAACGACGACGGTCCTCACCGCCGTCGCGAGCCGGGCGGTCCGACGAACCGCCGCGGAACGGACGGTCGGACGAACCACCACGGGCCGGGCGGTCGCCGTCACGAGCGGGACGATCGGAGCCCCCGCGGTACGGGCGGTCCCCGTCACGAGCGGGACGATCGGAGCCCCCGCGGTACGGGCGGTCCCCGTCACGAGCGGGACGATCGGAGCCCCCGCGGTACGGGCGGTCCCCGTCACGAGCGGGACGATCGGAGCCCCCGCGGTACGGGCGGTCCCCGTCACGAGCGGGACGATCGGAGCCCCCGCGGTACGGGCGGTCCCCGTCACGAGCGGGACGATCGGAGCCCCCGCGGTACGGGCGGTCCCCGTCACGAGCGGGACGATCGGAGCCCCCGCGGTACGGGCGGTCGCCATCGCGACGCGGACGGTCAGAACCGCCCTGGAAGGGTCGGTCCCCGTCACGGCGGGGCCGGTCTGAGGACCCGCCACGGTACGGACGATCACCATCACGCGTCGGGCGGTCTGACGAGCCACCGCGGTACGGACGATCGCCATCACGACGCGGACGGTCTGAACCACCCTGGAACGGGCGGTCACCGTCACGGCGCGGACGGTCAGAACTCCCGCCACGGAACGGACGATCACCGTCACGAGCCGGGCGGTCGGAGCCACCACGGTAAGGACGGTCGCCATCGCGTCGCGGACGATCGGCACCGCGCGGACCATCGCCACGCGGCGGCCGGCCGGAGTCACCACGGTCGCCCTGCCACGACGGGCGGTCGTTCCGGTCGCCGGACCGGAACGGACGATCCCCATCGCGACGCGGAGCGCTGTCCCGGCCTGGTGCACCGTCACGGAACGGACGGTCTCCACCCTGCGGACGATCACGACGGTCGCCTTCGCGCCGCTCGAACTCACGAGGACCGGACGACCAACGACCATCGCTCTGGCCGTCCCGACGCGGAGCGCCGTCGCGACGCGGGAACCGGTCGCCGTCCCGCCGGGGTCGATCTCCGCGGTCCCCGTCGTTCCGCCGCTGATCGTCGTCGTTCGCCACCGTTGCTCCTCATCGCGTGCCCGGTGCAGTGCCTCGGGCGTTCGTCCGCTGTGTCGTTGTGTTGGGTGCCGCGTCGGTCAACCGACGTCGGCCTCCAGTCCATCACGAACCAGAGCCGGCGTCGAGCGAACGGCGGCAGAAACAGAAATGGCCACCGGCCCCGACCGAGAACGAGGGTTTCCCCTGCGAATTCTCGATGGAGGGCCGATGGCCACATCTTTCATACGTTAAGTCCGGCGGCGTCCTACTCTCCCACAAGGTCCCCCTTGCAGTACCATCGGCGCTGAGAGGCTTAGCTTCCGGGTTCGGAATGTGACCGGGCGTTTCCCTCTCG
>NZ_QKSU01000013.1:0-90593 GCF_003234665.1 Curtobacterium sp. MCLR17_059
GACAGGGTCGGGGTCGGGGTCGGGAGGTCACAACACCCCGCTCAGGTTCGCCGAGCGGTCACGAACCGTCGGTTGTGCCCGTTCCAGTCGACACTTCGTGACCGTCCGGCGGCGCAGGAGCGGGGAGTCGTGGCCGGCTCGTGCGTGCGGCTTGCGCGTGTCCTGGGTCTTCTCTCCCGCACAGGAGGCCCGGCTCACCTCGTTCTCCACAGGTCCCGAGTGCGCGTGGCCGGCTCACGTGCCCCGCAACGACCATGACGGCATGCCAGCTGCCCGTCGCCTCCCTGCTCCGTTCGACCGATCCACCTTCCGCGTGGCCGATGCGGTGGGGCACGGCATCGATCCGGAACGACTCAGACGCGCCGACCTGGCAGCCCCGGTCCACGGTGTGCGTGCTCCGATCGACTCGGTGGACTTCATCGACGCCGTCGCCCTGGTCATGCGTCCCGACCAGTTCTTCAGCCACACGACCGCCGCCGCGATCTGGGGTGCGCCACTGCCGCAGTCGGTGCGCTCGGTCGGCCCGTTGCACGTCTCGACCGCGAGGGACGGGAGCCGGATGCGTCGGCCCGGCGTGGTCGCGCACCGGCTGGACCGGCCGAGGACCGTCGAACACCGCGGGTTCCCGGTCAGTGTCCCCGCGCAGATGTGGTTCGAGTGCGCCGGCGTGCTCGCACGTGACGCGCTGGTCGCGATCGGGGACCACCTCGTCGGACCAGCCGGGCTGGCGACGGCGGACGACCTCCGTGTGTCGATCCGCCCCGGCACACGCTTCGCGCTCGCTGCTCGGCGCGCGTTGGACCTCGTCCGGGCCGGGGCGGAGTCGCCGCAGGAGACCTGGCTCCGTCTGGCCGTGGTCGATGCGGGGTTCCCCGAGCCGGAGCTGAACGTCGACGTGCACGATGCTGCGGGGCGGTTCCTCGGCCGCGTCGACATGGCGTGGCCGGAGTTCGGCATCGCGTTGGAGTACGACGGCGATCACCACCGGGAGCGCGACACCTTCCGACACGATCAGCGTCGGGACAACGGGTTCGTGGTGAACGACTGGCTCGTGATCCACGCGACCGC
The DNA here is from genome assembly GCF_003234665.1 of Curtobacterium sp. MCLR17_059. Classification (NCBI taxonomy): domain Bacteria; kingdom Bacillati; phylum Actinomycetota; class Actinomycetes; order Micrococcales; family Microbacteriaceae; genus Curtobacterium; species Curtobacterium sp. MCLR17_059. The sequence continues at coordinate 1,069 of NZ_QKSU01000013.1, forward strand.
ATCGGACGCGCACCGACCCGCGGTGTTGTTCGAGCGACTCCGCCAGGCGTTCGAGGTCCGAGCGGTCGGAAGTCGTCGGCGGTCAGCGTGACGGCCGTGATCACCACGCGGAAGAGCTCTTCGCCGGGCGGTCACGACATGCCGTCGGCTGTGCGCCGGCCGGTCACGAACTGTCGGTCAGCGGGCGTGCAGACGACAGATCGTGACCGCTCGGCGGCGTCGGACGGGGTGTTGTGACCGCACGGCCCGCGGGACGCGAGCGCCCGGGCCGCACGGCGCGCGCGGGTCAGGCGGAGAAGTCGCGGGGGAGCAGGGGGAGCCAGACGCGGAAGGTGGCGCCGCCGCCCTCGGTGTCGAAGACCTCGACGGAGCCGTGGTGCGCCGCGACGATGCCGGACACGATGGCGAGCCCGAGGCCCGAACCGCCGGTGTCCCGGGCGCGGGAGGTGTCCGCACGCCAGAAGCGCTGGAAGATCTTCTCGCGCAGCTGCGGCGGGATGCCCTCACCGTGGTCGATCACGTCGAGGTGTGCCATGCCGCGCTCGTCGTCCACGCCGATGCCGATCTCGATCGGGTCGTCGTTCGCCGTGAACCGCATGGCGTTGCCCATCAGGTTCGTGACGATCTGGCGGATCTTGTTCTCCTCCGCCAGGACGATCGGCGGGCGCTTCGGCAGCACGACCGTGGGCAGCGGGGTGGTCTCGTCCGTCGGGGCGGCACCGGCGTCGATGTTCATGGCGCGGGTACGACGGGCCCGCAGGCGCGCGATGGTCTGGCGCGAGAACGCGATCGGCCCAGTGGTGTTCGCCGAGGTGGGCGACACGGGCGGTGCTTCGCCGGAGTCCGGAGAGCCGATGGACGACGACGACGCCGACGGGCGGACGGCCTGGGGCACGCTCTCGCCGGTGAGGGAGTCCTCGACGAGGACCTGGATCTCGCGGTCGGGGTTGGAGGCCATCGTGTCGAGCGCCGAGTCGCGGGCGATGGCGACGAGGTCGACCGGGCCGAGCTCGAGCGGCTTCGACTCGTCGATGCGGGCGAGCTGCAGCAGGTCCTGCACGAGCAGGCCCATCCGCTGCGCTTCCTTCTCGATGCGCTCCATCGCCTGGGCGACGTCCTCTTCCTTGCGCAGGGCGCCCATCCGGTACAGCTCGGCGTACCCGCGCAGGGACACCAGCGGCGTGCGGAGCTCGTGCGAGGCGTCCCCGACGAACCGGCGCATCTGGGCGATGGTGCGCTCGCGGTCCTCGAACGCGGAGTCGATCCGCTCGAGCATGACGTTGAGGGAGCGGTTGAGTCGGCCGACCTCGGTGTTCGGGGTGTCGGCCTCGAGGCGCTGGTTGAAGTCACCCGCGGCGAACCGTGCGGCGGTGTCCTCGACGTCGCGCAGCGGGTCGAAGGTCGCGGTGACGAGCAGCCGGGTGAGCATGGCGCCGAGCAGGATGACCGAGGCACCGAACCCGAGGAAGATCGCGGTGAACTTGCCGATCGTCTCGTCGGTACCGGCACTGGAGACCGCGATGAGCACGTAGCCGGTCTCGGTGGTGCCGTCGGACTGGTTCTGCAGCGACGCCGGGATGATCTGCGCACGCCACTCGTGGTTGTGCTGGCTGTCGTAGAGCGAGATGCGCTGGTTCGCCTGCGATGCCTCGACCAGGGTGGCTTCGCGGACGTCGGGCCGGCTCGACGCCTTCGTCTGGCAGATCCGGTCGCCGTCGGCGTCGTACGCGGCGACGTAGGCGCTCTGCGACACCACCACGGACAGCTTGCAGTACTGCTCGCCGTCACTGATGTTCTGGCCCTCGAGCTGTTCGGTCGTCTGCTTGACCGTGTTGTCGAGCTGCTGCATGAGGTAGGTGGACAGCACGGTCATCGTGCCGAGTCCGGCGACGAGCAATCCGAGCGCGACGAGCAGCACCGTGATCCCGGTGATCTTGGTGCGCAGGGAGATCCCGTCCCACCAGTGGTTCATTCGCGTGTGCATGCTGCCCCAACGATAGACAGCGGCCGCCCGGTGAAACCGGACGACCGCCGTGAAGTCGAGCCCCGTGGGACTCCTGCTCCTACGAAGCCTTGGACGCCTTCAGCATGTAGCCGAAGCCGCGCTTGGTCTGGATGATCGGCTCGGCGGAGTACTGGTCGAGCTTGCGGCGCAGGTACGAGATGTAGCTCTCGACGATGCCCGCGTCACCGTTGAAGTCGTACTCCCACACGTGGTCGAGGATCTGCGCCTTCGACAGCACGCGGTTCGGGTTGAGCATCAGGTAGCGGAGCAGCTTGAACTCGGTGGGCGAGAGCTCGATCTGCGCGTCGCCGATCGTGACCTCGTGCGTGTCCTGGTCCATCGTGAGCTCGCCGGCGCGGATGATCGCGTCTTCCTCGTCGTTCATGGTGCGACGGAGGATGGCCTTGATGCGGGCGACGATCTCGTCGAGCGAGAACGGCTTGGTGACGTAGTCGTCGCCGCCGACGGTGAGGCCGGTGATCTTGTCCTCGGTGTCGTCCTTCGCCGTCAGGAACAGGATCGGCGAGGTGTAGCCCGAGGAACGCAGGCGCTTGGTGACACCGAAGCCGTTCATGTCGGGCAGCATCACGTCGAGGATGATGAGGTCCGGCTCTTCTTCCAGCACGGCGGAGATCGCCTGTGCTCCGTTGCCCACCGCACGCACGGCGAAGCCGGCGAAGCGCAACGAGGTCGTCAGGAGGTCGCGGATGTTCGGCTCGTCGTCGACGATCAGGATCTTGGGGCCATCGCTCATGGTCTTATCTTCTGACTGTTCCCTCGGGGTTTCCTGAGAGCGGTTCGTACGTCAGCCCACGGGCGTCTGGACCTGGTCGGCGTCGAGGATCGTGTACGAGTACCCCTGCTCCGCCAGGAACCGCTGCCGGTTCTGCGCGAAGTCCTGGTCGACGGTGTCCCGGGCCACGAGCGTGTAGAACGACGCGGGCAGGCCGTCCTTGTTCGGGCGGAGGAGCCGGCCGAGCCGCTGCGCCTCTTCCTGCCGGGACCCGAACGAGCCGGAGACCTGGATGGCGACGGTCGCGTCGGGCAGGTCGATCGAGAAGTTCGCGACCTTCGAGACGACGAGCACGTCGACCTCGCCGGACCGGAACGCGTCGTACAGCCGCTCCCGTTCGTCGACCGGGGTCGCCCCCGTGATCTCCGCGGCGTCGAGCGACGCAGCCAGTTCGTCGAGCTGGTCGATGTACTGCCCGATCACCAGGATCTGCTCACCGTGGTGCTTCTCGATGAGTTCCCGCACCACCGGGGTCTTTGCCGGGGACGTCGCGGCGAGCCGGTAGCGCTCGTCGTCGCTCGACGCCGCGTACTCCAGGCGGTCCTGGTGGGGCAGGTCGATGCGGACCTCGTAGCAGGAGGCCGGCGAGATGTAGCCCTGCGCCTCGATCTCCTTCCACGGGGCGTCGTACCGCTTCGGCCCGATGAGCGAGAAGACGTCGCCCTCGCGGCCGTCCTCGCGCACGAGCGTCGCGGTGAGGCCCAGGCGTCGGCGGGCCTGCAGGTCGGCGGTCAGCTTGAACACCGGCGCGGGCAGCAGGTGGACCTCGTCGTACACGATGAGCCCCCAGTCGAGGGCGTCGAGGAGCGACAGGTGCGTGTACTCGCCCTTCCGGCGGGCGGTGAGGATCTGGTAGGTCGCGATCGTGACCGGCCGGATCTCCTTGACGCTGCCCGAGTACTCGCCGATGTCCTCCGGCTTCAGGGTCGTGCGCTTGAGGAGCTCGGTGCGCCACTGCCGCGCCGAGACGGTGTTCGTCACGAGGATGAGCGTGGTCGCCTTGACGGTCGCCATCGCACCCGCGCCGACGAGCGTCTTGCCCGCACCGCAGGGCAGCACGACGACGCCGGAGCCCTGGGCGAAGAACGTGTCGACGGCCTGCTCCTGGTACGGCCGCATGTGCCACTCGGCGGTGTCCAGGTCGATCGGGTGCGGCTGGCCCGGGGTGTAGCCCGCCAGGTCCTCCGCCGGCCAGCCGAGCTTCACGAGCTCCTGCTTGATCTGCCCCCGCGCCCACGGCTGCAGCTCGACCTCGGTCGAGGACCGCATGTCACCGAGCAACGGCTTGATGCGCTTCGACCGGATGACCTCGGCCAGCACCGACGGGTCCTCGGCGGTGAGGAGCAGGAGCGGCAGCCGCTCGAGTTCCTCGGTGGGGGAGTTCGCGATCACGGGCGCGTCGGGTCGTTCCTCGCGACGGATCACGAGCCGTCCGTAGCGCGAGACCGTGTCGCGGATGTCGACCGTGACGCTCTGCGGCACGGGGAACTTCGCGAAGCGTTCCAGGGTGTCGATCATCGCCTCGGCGTCGTGGCCCGCGGCGCGCGCGTTCCAGAGTCCGAGGCGGGTGATCCGGTAGGTGTGCACGTGCTCGGGAGCGCGTTCGAGCTCGGCGAAGGCCGCGAGCTCGTGGCGTGCGTCCTCGGCATCGGGGTGCGCGACCTCGAGGAGCACGGTGCGGTCGCTCTGCACGATCAGCGGTCCGTTCATGACCTGCCAGCCTAGCCGTCGGCACCTGCGTGCGGGTGACCGCGCGGCTCAGGCGTCGCTCTCGACCGACACCACGAGGGACAGCGGCAGGGTGCGCTCGACGTCGACGGCCGTGTCCCGCCCGCGGACGCGTCCGGCCGCGACCGAGGTCGGCACGATCGAGAACGGCCGCTCCGAGCCGTCCGGCATCCGGACGGTCACACGGATCGGCGTGCGTCCGCGCACGGCCAGGTCGATCTGCCGACCGAGCCACTCCTGCTCCGGCTCCGCGTCGCCGCGCTGCGTCGTCAGACGGAGCCGTTCGACGAGTGCGTGCGCCGACTGCTCCGGCGAGCGTCCGGTGGGGCTGCGCCGGCCGGGAGGCCCGTGGTGCGCCTCGGGGCGGGCTGCGGTCGTCAGGACGGCCGGGTAGCGCTGGTCCTCGAGCGCGGTGTGCACGACGTGCGGTGGGTAGCGAGTGGTCAGCGTCGTCAGGTCGGGCCGCTCCCACGCGAGCTGCCGGAGCTCGGCGTCCACCCCGACGAGGTCGAGCTGGTCGGCGGTGCCGCGGACCTCGGTCCCGACTCCGCCCGGCCCCCGGTCGACGACGATGCTGCCGTCGCGTCCGGCCACCTGGTCGATCAGGTAGGCGAGGGGCTGCGGGATCCCGGTCGCCGACAGCCGTCCGAGCAGGGACAGCAGGTCGTCGCGGGAGTGTCCGGCCCGGAACGCCGCACGCAGGGTGTCCTCGGAGATGCGGTAGCGCGCCGCGAGGCCCGGTGCCTCGAGCACGGCGACGGTGCGCAGGGCGTCGTCGTCCACCGGCGCGAGCGGCCCCGGTGCGATGACGGTGAGGTCGTGCTGCAGGTAGACCCGCTCGACGGTGCCCGGCAGGTCGTCGGAGGCATGCTCGGCGTCGCCGTCGAGGAGCGCCCGGCCGGTGCTCGTCACGATGCCGTCGACCGCCAGGCCGAGCGACGCCGCGGTGCCGGCGACGTCGAGCAGCAGGGCGTCGAGCCAGCGGGACCCCGCCGGGTACGCCCAGCGCCCGAGCGGCACGAGGTCGCGCAGGTCCCCGTCGGCCAGCTCGAGCACCTGGTGCACGGCGGGCGGGAGCGTGTCCGACCACGCGGACACCAGCGACACCCAGCGCTCCGGCCAGCTCGCGAGCAACCACGCGTGCCCGGGGTCGGTGACGATCCACCGCCCGGTGTCGGGGTCGGCGAACCCGATGCCGTCGAGCAGCGCCAGGCGACCGGCGACGAGCTCGGCATCGGTGCCGATGCGCTCGGCGAGGGTGCGGGCGAGCGGCATGCCGATCCCGCCCTTGACGAGTTCGCGGACCGCGCCGGCGTCGACCGCCCGCAGCAGTTCGGCGAGCACGGTCATCGTCGCGAACGCCTGCTCCGCGCCGGTGGTGCGCGCGCGCTCGAGCGCCGCGGCGTCGAGGGCGGGAGCAGCGGGGCGGACCTGCTCCGGGCCTCCAGGCTGCTCGTCGAGCGAGGTGAGGTCGGGGTGGGCGGCCACGCGTGCGGCGACCGCGTCGTCGACGGCGCCGTCCTCGTCGGCGAGGCCGAGCTCGATCGCGGGGCCGAGCGCGTCGACGGCTCCGCCGTCGCGCAGCGCCAGGATCGTGGCGCGCGGCAGGTGCTCGACGGCGGCGTCCACGGCGTCGTCGCTGCGGAGCGCCTCGGCGAGGTCGAAGAAGTCGGTGATGCGCTGCGGGCCGGTCTCGGCGAGTGCAGCGGTGGGGAGTCGCCTCGCCGCGACGAGGCGCTCGAGCGCATCGTCCGGCATCGCCCGGAGTCGGGCGGCGAGGTCGGCGGTGGTCGTCATCGTCCGGTGCCAGCGTCCGGGGGCGGACGTCAGCGAGCCGTCCGGTTCGCTCGTGCGCGACGTGTCCAGGTGATGCCGAGGAGCGTGAAGACCAGCACCATGGCGATCGGGAAGCCGTAGAGCGGGATCGCCATGACCACCGGCCACGGCATCGCACCCTGGGCGCTGGGAGCGGTGAGCCACATGATGATCATCGCGACGAAGCAGAGCAGGCCGAGGATGATGATCCCACCGATCATGAACGCCAGAGCGCGTTCGGTACGATTGAACGTCACCGGGGGTTCTGCGGAGTCCTGCGGGTTCCCGGTTGATCGGGTCGGCTTGGCCATCGACCCAGGATATCCGACGCACCACGGCCGTACCACGACCTCGAGGAGTCCACGCATGCCCACCGGCAAGGTCAAGTTCTACGACGACGACAAGGGCTTCGGCTTCATCACCGGAGACGACGGCGACCAGGTGTTCCTGCACGCGTCCTCGCTGCCCGACGGCGTCGTGACCGTCAAGGCCGGCACGCGGCTCGAGTACGGCGTCGTCCAGGGCAAGAAGGGGTCGCAGGCGTTGTCCGTGCGGCTGCTCGAGCCCCAGCCGTCGCTGTCGCGGATGACCCGTCGCTCCGCGGACGACATGGCCGTGATCGTCGAGGACCTGGTGAAGGAACTCGACCGGATCAGCGGAGACCTCCGCCACGGCCGCTACCCGAAGAACGGCGATCGCATCGCCGCCATCCTGCGGCACGTCGCAGACCAGTTGGAGGCGTGACCCCATGACCGAGTCCGAGACAGCAGGGGCCGAGACGGCTCCCGACGCAGCGTCGACTGACTACACCGACCTGGCGCGCGAGGCGCTGCTCGAGGTCACCCCGGAGTCGACCGTCGGCGCACCCGTCGGCACCGTGGACGAAGGGGACGGCGTCGTGTCCGTCCTGTTCGCCAACCGCCTGCCCGGGTACCCCGGGTGGCGCTGGACCGTCAGCGTTGCGAAGATCGGCGACGACGAACCCACCGTGCTCGAGGTCGAGCTGATGCCCGGGGACGGCTCGCTCGTCGCGCCCGAGTGGGTGCCGTGGTCCGAGCGACTGGCGGAGTACCGGGCCGCGCAGGAGCACGAGGGCGAGGACGCGGCGGACGAGGACTCAGACGACGAGGACTACGACGACGAGTCGGATGAGGACGACGACGAGGACTCGGACGAGGACGACGACTACGACGACTCGGATGACGACGAGGACGACGACGAGTCGGACGACGACGATGACGACGAGTTCGACGCCGACGAGGACGACCTCGACGAGTCGGACGACGACGACATCGAGGGTGTGGACGTCGATGCGCTCGCCGATGTGAGCGACACCGACAGCAACACCGACACCGACACCGAGGACGAGGCCCCGCAGCCGCCCCGTCGCCGCCGTGCCCGCCGCGTCCAGCCGTTCGAGCCCGACGCCGATCTCGAGGTCGACCAGCTCGACGCCGGCGAGGCCGACCCGGGCTTCCACCGCGCCTGACCCACCCGGACCGACGAACGGGCCCGGCACCACCGATCCGGTGGTGCCGGGCCCGTCCTCGTTCCGGCGGGTGTCCCCGACGTCAGCGCAGGGCGTCGATCGTGAAGTCGATCGCGCGCACGAGCTTCGCGACGTCGTCCGGGTCGATCGCGGTGAACGTCGCGACGCGCAGCTGGTTGCGGCCGAGCTTCCGGTACGGCTCGGTGTCGACGATGCCGTTCGCGCGCAGGGTCGTGGCCACGGCCTTGGCGTCGATCGAGTCGTCGAGGTCGATCGTGGCGACGACCTGGGACCGAGCGGCGGGGTCGGAGACGAACGGGGTCGCGGAGTCGCTGGCCTCGGCCCAGTCGTAGATCGTCGACGACGAGGTCTTCGTGCGGAGGTCGGCCCACGCCAGGCCGCCGGACTCGTTCATCCACCGCACCTGCTCGTCGAGGAGCAGCAGCGTGGAGATCGCCGGGGTGTTCAGGGTCTGGTTCAGGCGCGAGTTGTCGACGGCGTTCTTGAGCGACAGGAACTCCGGGATGTACCGGTCGGAGGCGGCGATCCGCTCGATCCGCTCGATCGCGGCGGGGGAGAGCAGCGCGAGCCAGAGCCCGCCGTCCGAGGCGAAGTTCTTCTGCGGGGCGAAGTAGTAGACGTCGGTGGCGCTGACGTCGAACAGGGCACCACCGGCGGCGCTCGTCGCGTCGACGACGGTGAGGGCGCCGGCGTCACCGGTCGCGCGGACGACCGGGGCCATGACGCCCGTCGAGGTCTCGTTGTGTGGGTAGGCGTAGACGTCCACGCCCTCCACCGGCTCGAGTGCGGCGAGGGAGCCACCCGGTGCCTCGACGACGTGCGGAGCCTCGAGCCACGGGGCCGCTGCGGCCTTGGCGAACTTCGACCCGAACTCGCCGAAGGACAGGTTCTCGGCACGGCGCTCGATGAGACCGAACGCGGCGGCGTCCCAGAACGCGGTCGAGCCGCCGTTGCCGAGGACGACCTCGTAGCCCTCGGGGATCTGGAACAGGTCTGCGAGGCCGGAGCGGACGCTGCCGACCAGGTCCTTCACGGGCTTCTGGCGGTGCGACGTGCCGAGGATCGTGGCGCCGCGCGTCACGAGGGACTCGAGCTGGGCGCCGCGGATCTTCGACGGACCACAGCCGAAGCGACCGTCGGTGGGGAGGAGTTCGGCCGGGATGACGATGTCTGCCATGCACCGATCCTACCGACGACGATCCGCCTGCCCGAGCCCGTGTACCGGCCGGACGGGGAGGGTCCGACCCACCCGTCCACCGCGTCGGATGACCCTTTCTCACGTGCACCCGGGCGCCGGTCGGTGTTCGTCGGTGCGAACAAGTAGTGTGGTCGGCGCTGGGCCCAGACATGAGAGGCGGACCGTGACCGATCTCGTCGACACCACGGAGATGTACCTTCGCACCATCCTCGACCTCGAGGAAGAGGCGATCGTGCCGCTGCGCGCGCGCATCTCCGAGCGCCTCGGACACTCGGGCCCGACGGTCTCGCAGACCATCGCCCGCATGGAGCGCGACGGCCTGGTCGTCGTCTCCGGCGACCGGCACCTGGAGCTCACCGACGAGGGTCGTTCCCGCGCCACGCACGTGATGCGCAAGCACCGTCTGGCCGAACGCCTGCTGGCCGACGTCATCGGACTCGACTGGGCCTTCGTGCACGACGAGGCCTGCCGGTGGGAGCACGTCATGAGCGAGCAGGTCGAGGTCCGCCTGCTCGAGATGCTCGGCAACCCGACGGAGTCGCCGTACGGCAACCCGATCCCGGGGTTGGCCGAGATCGGTGGCCCCGCGGCCGCCGGGTTCCTCGACGGCGTCCAGAACATCGTCGCCGCGACCGAGGGCACCGACGCCGTCACGACCGGGGTCGTCCGACGCCTGGGCGAGCCCGTGCAGTTCGAACCGGAACTCCTGCACCAGCTCCGCACCGCCGGCGTCATGCCCGGGCGCGTGGCGAGCGTGCAGCGTGCTGGCGCCTACGTCGCGGTCCGCGTCGAGGGTGAGGACTCGGGCATCGAGTTGCCGATCGAGGTCGCGCAGCACGTCTACATCGAACGCGGCTGACCGTTCCTGGTCGTTCCTGAGAGTCTTTACCGTTTCGTTACCTGCGGGGCGTTTGGTCTCGACTCGGTAACGACGCTTCCGTACACTCGTCCGAGTCGCCGCGCTGCCCCTGAGCCGGAGACCCGTGGCAGGACGTCTCGAACCCGTCTCCTGCCTCGATCGGAAACGATGACGAACGGATGGGGTTGCACACCGCCGGACACCCACGGCGGCGTGATGACGAGACGTTGGAGACACACCTCTTGACGCAGACCGGTACCGCCGCGGACGACCAGACGCCCGCGAACCCGACGAACACCGAGAACGCCACCACCGCCCCGCTCACCCGGCGGGCCGTGCGCGAGACCGAGGGCCGCCCGGTCCGCAAGGTCGTGCCGGTGCGCTCCGCCCCGCTGCCCGGTGGTCGTCGTGCCGCGCAGGCCGCGGCAGCCGCGAGCACCGCGAAGGCCAGCTCCTCGTCGCGCAAGCGCAAGTTCCTCGCGCCGGTCGTCCTCACCGTGGCCGCCGGCATGTTCGGCACGGTCGCGGTCGCCCCGGCCTTCGCAGCGACGACCTCGAGCAACTCGACCGCCGCCGCCGACGCCCAGCGTCAGGTCCGGGCCACGCAGAGCCAGGAACTGTCGGTCTCCGACGCCGTGGCGCTCGCCGACACGAGCCGTGACGGCTTCGGCGCGACGTCCACCGCGACGCTCGACGCCGAGAAGGCCGCGAAGCAGGCCGCCGCCGACCAGGCCGCCGCAGCCAAGGAAGCCGCAGAGCAGGCCGAGCAGACCCAGACCGCCCGTGCCGCGACCGCGAAGCAGTACTCCTCGTACACCGGGCCCACCGCCGCCGAGTACGCGGCCAGCTCGTCCGCCGCCGACACCCCGTTCTCGCTGCCGGCCGTGGTCGCCACGGGCAAGCAGTACATCGGCACCCCGTACGTCTTCGGTGGCGCGGACCCGTCGGGCTTCGACTGCTCCGGCTTCATCATGTTCGTGTACGCCCAGTACGGCATCAACCTCGCGCACTCGGTGCCGCTGCAGGACCAGGCCGGCACGACGATCCCCGAGTCCGAGGCGCAGCCCGGCGACGTCGTCATCTTCAACAACGAGGCGCACGACGGCTTCTACATGGGGAACGGCATGATCATGGACGCCCCGAAGCCCGGCGGCACCGTGCAGATCCGTCCGATCTGGACCAGCGACTACCACATCGTCCGCTTCGGCATCTAGCGAACACTGCCCCCGGGGGAGTGTGAACTTCTCCAGAACCGGCCCGCACACCCTCGTGCCGGGCCGGTTTCTGGGTTAACCTGACGCTGCACCGGTCCGCACCGGCGCGAACAGGAGACCCTCATGTCGATGTTCCGCACGACCCGCACCATGGGTCGGCGCGCGCGCGTCGACATATGGTCGAGCACAGCCTGCGTGCACGAGCACGCCCCTGCATGACGAGAGCACTGCCCATCCGGGTGGTGCTCTTCGTGGTTCCAGGGGTGTGAACAGGTCGTCCTCACCCGTTCGCGTCGTCGGTCCGACGCACCCGCAGCGCCTGGAAGCCGTCCAGGCACGTCGGAAGGGAACCCATGCGCACTCTCGTCCTCAACGCCGGTTACGAGCCCCTCGCGGTGATCTCGTTCCGACGAGCCCTCGTGCTGGTCATGAACCAGAAGGCCGCCATCGTCGCCGCCGACGTCGAACACCCGGTCACCGGGTCGACGTCGAGCTACGACCGTCCGTCCGTCATCATCCTCACCCGCTACGTGCGCATCCCGCACTCCAGGCTCGTGCCGGTGTCCCGTCGCGGTGTGCTGCGTCGGGACGGCAACCACTGTGCCTACTGCGGCCGGCACGCCACCACCATCGACCACGTGCAGCCGCGGTCGCGCGGTGGGCAGGACTCGTGGGAGAACCTCGTCGCCTGCTGCCTGGCCTGCAACAACACCAAGGGCGACCGCACCCCGCAGGAGATGGGGTGGCGCCTCCGGTTCCCGCCGAAGGTGCCGCACGGGTCCTCGTGGGTCGTGCGTGGCATCGAGCGTCCGCAGGCGGAGTGGGACGAGTACCTCGTGGCCGCGTAGCGGCTGTCGCTAAGCACCAGGAGACGGACTGGAGGCCCGTGGCGACGCCGCCACGGGCCTCCAGTCCGACGGTCGCACCGCGACTCCCGGCACCGCCGCGGGCGTCCTCGCCTGTCCGGACAGGTGCCCGCCGAGTTCACGCGCCGTCCACGCCGCGTGCACCGGGACGGAACCCCGCCCCACCGCTGACCTGCGACAGTTGCGGCATCCGCACCGGACCGGCATTCCGCGCCGCCCGAAAGGTCTTCATGCCCCGCTCCGCACGCACCGCACTCGACACTGAGACGGACCACCAGCCGCTGACCGAACGGTACGACGTCGTCGTGGTCGGCGCGGGCATCGTCGGGCTCGGCATGGCCTACGAGGCGCTCCTGCAGGGCGCCCGGGTCGCGGTGGTCGATCGTGCGGGCGCGGTCGTGGGGGCGAGCGTCCGGAACTTCGGCCACGCCTGCGTCACCCCGCAGACCGGCGAGGCGGCCGGGTACGCGCAGGAAGCACGCCGCCGCTGGCTCGCACTCGCACAGCTCGCCGGGTTCACGGCCCGCGAACGCGGTGCCCACGTCGTCGCCCGTCGTCCCGAGGAGCTGGCGGTGCTCGAGGAGTACCGCGACTCCGGCGCGGACCTGCGGCTGGCCGACGCGGCCGAGATCACAGCGGCGGTGCCGGTCGACCCCGGCTCGGCCCTCGGCGGCGCGCACCTCGCGCACGACCTGCAGGTCGACCCCCGGGAGGCGGCACCCGCGATCGTGCGCTGGCTCGCCGGGCAGGGGGTCACCTTCCACTGGCGCACTCCCGCGCTCCAGGTCACCACCGGCGCCGTCCGCACCGGTCGCGGCGTCGTGGAGGGCACCCGGATCGTCGTCTGCACCAACCACGACCTCGACCAGCTCTTCCCGGAGCTCGCCGAGTCGATCGGCCTGGTCCGCTGCCGGCTCCACATGCTGCGTGCGACGATCCCGTTCGCCTTCCCGCTCGCCACACCGCTGCTGACCGGATGGTCGCTGCTGCGCTACTCGGGGTTCGCCGCGATGCCCGGAGCGGGTGCCCTGCGGGACCGGCTCACCGCCGACCTGCCCGAGGGGATCCGCTGGGACCTCAACCAGATGTACACGTCACCGCCGGACGGCAGCGTCATCGTCGGGGACACCCACGAGCGCGGGGTCGACGCGCCACCGTTCCAGGACGAGGACGGCTTCCGGCTGCTCGTCACCGAGACCGAGCGGCTGTTCGGGGCGCCGGTCTCCGTGGTCGACCGGTGGCAGGGCGTCTACGCCTCGGCGCCGGGGCGGGAGTTCCTCATCGACCGACCGGTCCCCGGGGTCGACGTCGTGACGGTCACCACGGGCATCGGCATGACGACCGGCCTCGGCATCGCGCCGACGGTCCTCGGCTGAGGGAGACCGGCAGTCGCGGAGCCTGCCACCACGCCGGCGAACGGTGCGACCCCGGCGGCTTCCGGCACCGGTGAGGTCGTCACGCGGTCGTCACGCCCTGGCGGCGTCGTCGACCTCGGCGAGCACCGACGGCAGCTCGGCGACCGAGTCGAGGACGTGGGTGTGCGCGACCGTCGCGAAGTCCACGTCCTGATGCGTGCCGGTCCGCACGCCCGCCACGACGGAGGCGCCGGCGCGGTGTCCCGTGAGCAGGTCGGCGACGGTGTCCCCGACGACTGCCACGTCACGGACGTCGTCGGTGCCGGTCCGGAGCACGGCGGCGAGCACCATGTCCGGGTACGGGCGCCCGCGCCCGGCGTCGGCGGGCGAGAGCGCGAGGTCGACCAGCGGCCGCCAGCCGAGCTGGTCGAGCACCGCGTCGCGCGTCGCCGGCGAGAACCCGGTGGTCAGCGCGATCCGTCGCCCCGCTGCGCGGAGGGCGACGAGCGTCTCGACGGCGCCGTCCACCGGCCGCACGCCGCGGTCGAGGGTTCGTGCGTAGGCGCGTTCGAAGGCGGTGTTGGCCGCCTCGGCGCGGACACCGTCACCGTCGAACAGCGCCGTGAACACGGCGATCTTCGACTGGCCCATGGTGTCGACCGCGTACTGCACGGCGCGGTCGTGCTCGGTGCTGCCGCGCTCCAGGCCGACGTCGGTGAGCGCGGTGCGGAAGGCGTCGAGGACGACGCCGCCGTCGTCGACGGTGGTTCCTGCCATGTCGAGGCAGACGAGCGAGATCATGGGACTCCTGGGTACGTGCCGTCGCGCCGGGACCGGCGCGGTCCGACCAGCGTCGACGCACCCCGTTGCGGGCAGAGGATGCGCGGGTGTCCGCCAGGTGAACGCCGCCGGGAGGCTCGTCACGGCCTGTGCGGACATGCAGTCGGTCCGCCAGGGGGAGCGGCTCCAGTCCGCGCTCGCCGATCTGCGTCGGTGGCGCTGAGTAGCGTCGGCCGCATGGGCGAGACACCGCACATCGACGACGCGACCATCGACGACCTGCGCGCGCGGCTGCGCGCCACGCGCTGGCCGGACGCACCCGCCGGGGTCGGCTGGTCGCTCGGCGTGGACCTCGACGTCCTGCGCCCGCTCGTCGAGTACTGGGCTGACGGGTTCGACTTCGACGCGCACCGCGCCGAGCTCGCCGCGCTGCCCTCGCGCCGTGTCGACGTGGACGGCATCGGCATCCACGTCCTGCACGCCCGCGCGCCGCAGCCCGACGCCCTGCCGGTCCTGCTCGCGCACGGCTGGCCGGACTCCGGGTGGCGGTACCGCAAGGTGCTGCCGATGCTCGTCGCCGCCGGGTACGACGTCGTCGTGCCGGACATGCCCGGCTACGGATTCTCGGATGCGCCGCCCCAGGTGCTCGACGCCCGGCAGGTGGCCGGCATGTGGGCGACGCTGATGACGGACCTCGGGTACGAGCGGTTCGCGGTGTCCGGTGGCGACATCGGAACACACGTCGCCCGCTACCTGGCGCTCGACCACCCCGACCGGGCCGTCGCCGTGCACCGCATCGACGGCGGGCTCGCCTGGCCGGGGCTGGATGCGTCGACGTTGTCCGCCGCCGAGCGGGAGTTCGTCGCCGCGATCGATCGGTGGCGCACCGCCGAGGGCGCCTACGCGATGCTGCACCGGACGAAGCCGCAGACCGCGGCCGTCGGGCTGAACGACTCACCCGCGGGTCTCGCGGCCTGGATCGTCGAGAAGCTCCGGGCGTGGAGCGACTGCGACGGGGACCTGTGGTCGGTCTACACGCGTGACGAGGTCCTGGCGCTCCTCACCGAGTACTGGGCCACCGCCACGATCGGCTCAGCGATGCGGATGTACCACGCGAACGCGGCGATCCCGGCGGAGCAGCTGGAACGACGGGTCGAGGTGCCGTCCGGGTTCTCGATCTTCCCCGGCGACATCGTGCGGGCGCCGCGCGAGTGGCTCGAGCGCACCACGAACCTCGTGTTCCACCACGAACTCGACCGCGGCGGGCACTTCGCGCCGTTCGAGCAGCCCGACCTGTTCGTCGACGAACTGCACGCGTTCCTGCAGGGCTTCCGCCGCTAGAGTGGTCGGGCCAGCCTCTGTAGCTCAATGGAAGAGCAGTTCCGTCCTAAGGAAACGGTTGGGGGTTCGAGTCCCTCCAGGGGCACCAGCAGGTCGAAGGGGTTCGAGTCCCTGCAGTGCCGTCCAGGGGCACCAGCAGGATTCAGTGTCTCGGTGCCGCTCAGTGCCTCGGTGTCGCGAGGTTGACGGCGTTCACGAGGAACGAGATTCGGGTCGCGATCGTGTACTTCACGGCATCGTTCACCCCGGTCGGATCGATCGAGAACGCGTCGAGGTCGGACTCCGCGATCCCGGTGAGCGACGCGATGTTCGCGACCGTCAGCCCGGAGACCTGCGTGAGCCCCTCGAGGATGCCCCGGACACGGTCGTCGTCGGGCACGCTCCGAGCTGCGGCCAGCATCGCTGCGAGGACGGCGAGCCGCTGCGATTCGTCGGGAGTCAGCCCGGTCCCGAGGGCGGTCAGCCCCTGGTGCTCGATCCCTGGGCCGTCCAGGTACGCGGAGAGCGTGGACTCCGAGATCCTGGTCATCTGGGCGATCGCGTCGGGCGCGACGGAACGGTGCTCGATCAGCGCGCGGAGTTCCGCCCGGACGTCGAGGGCTTCGGCAGTCATCTCGTTCCCTTCCTGGTGTGACGGCGGGTCAGGTGGCAGGTCAGTTCTCCACAACCGTCGCCCCGGACGGTAGTCGAGCCCGCTGGCCCCGTACGATTGACCCCGTGTCCAAGGTCCTGAGCAGTCTCCCCGTCGGCGAACGAGTCGGCATCGCGTTCTCAGGGGGTCTCGACACCTCCTGCGCCGTTGCCTGGATGCGCGAGAAGGGAGCGATCCCCTGCACGTACACGGCCGACATCGGCCAGTACGACGAGCCGGACATCGACGCCGTCCCGAGCCGCGCCCACGAGTACGGCGCGGAGATCGCCCGACTGGTCGACGCGAAGAGCGCCCTGGTCGAAGAAGGCCTGGTCGCCCTGCAGACCGGTGCGTTCCACATCCGCTCCGGCGGCAAGACGTACTTCAACACGACGCCGCTCGGCCGCGCGGTGACGGGCACGATGCTCGTCCGCGCGATGAAGGAAGACGGCGTCGACATCTGGGGCGACGGCTCCACCTACAAGGGCAACGACATCGAGCGGTTCTACCGCTACGGCCTGATGGCCAACCCGCGTCTGCGCGTCTACAAGCCGTGGCTCGACTCCGAGTTCGTCGAGGAGCTCGGCGGCCGCAAGGAGATGAGCGAGTGGCTCGTCGCCCGGGGGTTCCCGTACCGCGACTCCACCGAGAAGGCGTACTCGACCGACGCGAACATCTGGGGCGCGACGCACGAGGCGAAGAGCCTCGAAGAGCTGTCGAGCGGCCTGGACATCGTCGAGCCGATCATGGGTGTCGCCGCCTGGCGTGACGACGTCGAGGTCGCGACCGAGATCGTCAGCGTCCGGTTCGAGGCCGGCCGCCCTGTCGCGATCAACGGCGTCGAGTACACGGACGCGGTGGCCCTGGTCTACGAGGCGAACGCCATCGGTGGCCGCCACGGCCTGGGTGCGTCCGACCAGATCGAGAACCGCATCATCGAAGCCAAGAGCCGTGGCATCTACGAGGCTCCGGGCATGGCGCTGCTGCACATCGCCTACGAGCGCCTGCTCAACGCGATCCACAACGAGGACACGGTCGCCTCGTACCACAACGAGGGTCGCCGTCTCGGTCGCCTGATGTACGAGGGCCGCTGGCTCGACCCGCAGTCCCTCATGCTCCGCGAGTCGCTGCAGCGCTGGGTCGCCTCCGCCGTCACCGGCGAGGTCACGCTGCGCCTGCGTCGTGGTGACGACTACACGATCCTCGACACCACGGGCCCCGCGCTGTCGTACCACCCGGACAAGCTGTCGATGGAGCGCGTCGGCGACGCCGCCTTCGGCCCAGACGACCGCATCGGCCAGCTCACCATGCGCAACCTCGACATCGCGGACTCCCGCTCGCGGCTCGAGCATTACGCCGCCGCCGGTCTCATCGGTGGCGCGACGGCTGAGCTCGTCGGCGAGCTCGAGGCGGGCGAGGCCGAGGAGATCCTCGGCGGCGCGATCGTCGCCTCCGACGCCGAGGACGCGATGGGTCGTCGGACGGACCTCGCCTCCGAGGGCGCGGCCTTCGACTCCGGCACCGACTGATCGAGCGGACCCGCGCCCTGGGCGCGACCCCCTGATGACGGGAGGCCCGGTGCCAGCTGGCACCGGGCCTCCCGTCCGTCGTCGCGACGTCTCAGGCCGCGGTGCTCGCGAGCAGCAGTTCGAGCTGCTCGACGACCAGCTCGGGCCGGGTGATGAAGGGATGGTGCCCGCTGGGGACATCGACGCTCCGCGTCGCCCGTGCCGCGTGCGCTCGCTGGAGGCCGACGCTGGTGCTCCGGTCCTCGGTGCAGACCAGGTAGGTGGAGTCGACTCCCTGCCAGCCCGCCGCGGTGGTCGGCGTGACGAACGCGGCAGCGGACTGTGCGGTGACGCGGTCCCACGCAGCTCGCTGCACCTCCGGGTCGGCGTCCTGCAGGAACCGCGCGCCGAACGACGAGGCGTCGTACCCGACCACTGCCAGGGCTCCGTCCCCGGCATCACCGATCGCCACCGGATCGGGCTCGTCCGACATGATCCCGGCCTGGGCCGATCCGACCTCGGGCAGGTAGGACGACGCGTACACCAGGTGCTCGACGGCATCGTGCTGGCCGGCCTCGGCGATGACCGTGCCGCCGTACGAGTGCCCGACGACGATCGCGCCGTCGCTGCGGTCGAGCGCGGCCCGGAGCGCTGCCGCGTCCTCGACGAGACCGCCTTCGGGGCGCCCGGACGGGCCCTCGCCGCAGGACGGCAGTGCCACCGATCGACTGCGGACACCGGTGCGGTCGAACAACAGGTCGGCGGTGGGTTGCCACCACCAGTCGCCGTCGCGGACGAGCGCGCCGTGGACGAAGAGGATCTCCATGGGCCGACGCTACAGCGCACCCGCCGCGCCGGTCCGTCGCGTCCGTCAGCCGCGAAGCGCATCCGCCTCGACGGCGCTCGGGCGCGACCGTATCGTTGCGGTACCGGGTCAGTCATCAGGGACTCGTCGTCACGATGCTCCTCACGATCTGTGAGGTCTGGCACAGCGGGTCGGCCCGGACGGATCCGAGATGCGCATCATCTCGACGAAGGGCTGGTCGCCATGACCGCCACCATCCAGAACGCCTGGCACCGCCACGGCCTCCGCTCGCCCGAAGACCTCGCCGCCCTCGTCGCCGAACGCCTCGAAGGAACCGGCCACCAGCTCGTCAGCGTCAGCGAAGCGCGCTACGAGCCCACCTACGCGGACTTCCTCGGCGAGCAGCTCTGACCCCCAGCGGGCTGCCGCTCCACCGTCGGTAGAGTCTGCGCATGCGCACAGCCCGAACCACGGCGGCGGCACTGGCGATCGTCGCGGCGGGACTGCTGACGCTCGTCGGTGTCCAACCCGCGTCGGCCCACTCGGCCCTCACCAGCACTACCCCGGCGGACGGGGCGGTCGTCACCGAACCGCTCGAATCCGTCGACCTGACCTTCTCGGAAGCGCCGCTCGCCGGCCTCGACGCCGGACTCCGGATCCAGGTGACGGATGCCTCCGGTGCCGACGTCGCCACGGGTGACGTGACGGTCTCCGGAACGACCATGCGCCGCGCGGTCGACCTCGACCAGGGCCGCTACACGGTGCTCTGGCGGTACGTGTCGCCGGACGGCCACCCGATCGAGGGCACGCTCGCGTTCGAGTACCGGGCCGCAGCGCCCGTGTCGACTCCGAGCGCGAGCGTCACCCCGACCCGGACGGCGAGCACCGCTCCGACGTCGAGTGCCACCGCGACGGCCACCGGAGCCTCGGACGGTGCTCCGTCCTCGTCGCCGGGCATCGCGCCGGGCGTGTGGATCGGCCTCGGCGCCGGAGCCGTCCTGGTGGCCGGCGCGGTCGTCGTGCTGCTGCTGCGGCGCGGCCGCAGCGCGTAGCGCGCGCGGCGCCGCGACGCGCGCTTCGTGAGCAGGAATGGTCGGGTCCCACGCGCGCACCCGACCGTTCCTGCTCACCAAGCGCACGCGACGCACGGAACGCGACCACGCGACGGACGGGAGGCCCGGTGCCGGACCGGCACCGGGCCTCCCGTCCGCACGTGGTGCGTGACGCCGGGGGCGACGCGCCTCACGCCACGGGGGCGGCCTCCAGCGCGGCGTCGGCGCGTGCCGCGCTGCCCTCGGCCAGGCCTCGGGCGATGCGGCCCCGCGTGGCCAGCCAGAGGACGACCGCGGCGACGAACACGATGCCCTCGGTGACGGTGAGTGCCCAGATGATCCCGGCGAGCCCGAACCACACGTTGCCGGCGATCACGATCGGGATGAACAGCACGCCCTGCGCCATCGACAGCACCATCGCGGGCATGACCATCCCGGTCGCCTGGAACAGCGAGGTGAGCAGCCCCGTGAACCCGTTGACGACGGCGGCGACGAGCTGTGCCGTCAGGATCGTCATGCCGATCGCGAGCACCGAGTGGTCACCGGAGAAGATCGTGAAGACCTGCTCGCGGAACACGAACACGGTGCCGGAGAAGACGAGCACGATGCCGCCGACGGTCAGGGCCGCGGCGCGCAGGCCGGAACGGAGTCGAGCTGCGTCACCCGCTCCGAACGCGTAGGCGAGCAGCGGCAGCACGCCGATGGTCACGCCCATCACCAGGAACTCCGGCACCTGGGCGATGCGGACCGCGACGCCCATCGCCGCCAGCGGGTCGTCACCGTAGGCGGCGGCGAGGTTGTTGAGGACGAGTGTGGTGACGATGAGGAACGCGGACTGCAGCAGCTCGCCGACGCCGATGCCGAACACGGGCTTCAGGATGTCCGCCCGCAGGGTGAACCACTTCGGCGCGAAGCTGACGTTCTCGCTGTTCCGCTGCAGCCAGGTCACCCAGTAGGCGATCGAGACCACGTTGGCCAGGCCCACCGCGAGTGCGGCGCCGCCGACACCCCAGTGCAGCCCCAGGATGAACAGGACGTCGAACACCAGGTTGCCGACCGTGGACAGGACCAGGCCGATCATCGCCTGCCTCGCGGCGCCCTCCGAGCGGACGATCTGCTCGAGCGCGAAGGACGCGGCGAGGACGGGGACGAACGCGAGCATCACGGCGACGTACTCGCTCGTGGCGGGGACCGCTGCCGCGTCGGCACCGAGGACGGCGACGAGCGGGCGGAGCAGCAGGAGTCCGACGACGCCGAGCACGGCGCCGGTCACGACGGCTCCCCACAGGGCGAACGAGGCGACGTGCTTGATGTCCCGCGCCTTGTCGGGATCGTGTTCCGAGGCGCCGAGCAGCCGGGACATCAACGCGCTGCCGCCGACGCCGAACACCCCGCCCACGGCCATCACGAGGCCGAGCAGCGGCGTGCCGAAGGTGATCGCGGCGAGCAGGGACGTGTCGTGCTGGGCGCCGATGAAGCCCGCGTTGATGACGTTGTACAGGGCGCTGACGACCATCGCGGCGGCCATCGGCACGCACAGGTGCACCAGGGCTCGGGCGATCGGGGCAGCGGAGAGGTACCAGCGGTTCGTCGCCGCAGCGGTGGTGGTGGTGGTGGTGGAGGACATGACGGTTCCCTTCCGGGCATGACGGTGGGCGCGCCGACGGACGCCGGCACGGCAGGGGGGAGCGCGCGACCGGTGGGGTCGCGGGATCGCAGGGTCGCGGGTCGGGAAGGCGCGGGATCGCGGGGTCGCGAAGGCGCGCCGGCGGATCCGGCCGGGAGGCGCGTGGTGCGTGAGCGGGTCGGTGCGGTGGCGCGGGTGGTGCGCTGGTGCGCGTGGCACCGGTGGTGCGGTGGTGCGGCTAGCGGGTCGGCGGCGCGAGTTCCGCGGTCACCTTCTGCAGCAGTCGCCGCAGGGTTTCGCGTTCGTCCTCGTCGAGGGGTGCGAGCAGGGAGTCGTCGAGGGCGACCATCGCGTCGGTGAACCCGGCGATGAGGTCGATGCCCGCCTGGGTGGCGTGCACCGTCTTCGTCCGCCCGTTCGTGGCGTCCGGTCGTCGTTCGATCAGGCCACGCCGCTCGAGCCCCTGCAGGAGACTCGAGACGCTGGCCGCGCTGGTCCGGGTGGCCTCGGCGACGTCCCGCTGGATGGCGCCGGGGTGTTCCTGCAGGTACCCGAGCACGAAGGACTGCTCGTGGGTGAGGTCGCGCTCACGGACCCACTCCTCGGCACCCTTGCGCTGTGCCCATCCGATCCACCGCATGAGCTGGAGCGGTGTCGTGAAGTCCGGTGCCTGCATGATCAGGACTCTAACTGTTAGCCATCGAACTGTCAACGAAGGCAGCCCCGGTCCTGACCCCACAACGGGGGTGTCGAGCCCTGCCCGGACCCTGATACCTTCCACAGGAAGCGGCCTCACCAGCCGCCCTCGGCCCGTTCGACGGGCCCCACATCCCCTGGCTCACCACCGGGGGCGGATCAGCGGCGGAGACCCCGTCGGGGGAGGAGGCACCGTGCCACACCACGGACCACCCACCGCGATCCCGGCGCGACGGGTTCGTCGCGCCTGACCAGGACGGGCGCCGGCGGGTACCGGCGTCCGCCTCACCGGGTCCGCGACGCGTTCGGGTCGTCGCGGATCCCCGGGGCGGTGGTGATCGGGTCACCGCCGTCCCGGGACCTCCCGGTCGATCCGATCGACGTCTTCGGGAACCCGCCGGTCCACGGAGCCGGATCGGCGTGATACTGGGGTGGTGCGTGAACTCCAAGCCGCCATCGCAGCGGACCTCAACGTCCAGCCGACCATCGACCCGGAGCAGGAGGTCGCCCGTCGTGTCGGGTTCCTGCGCGACTACCTGCTGACGACCGGGGCGAAGGGGTACCTCCTCGCCATCAGCGGCGGGCAGGACTCCACCCTGGCCGGCCGCCTGACCCAGCTCGCGGTCGAGTCGCTCCGCGCCGAGGGGCACCCGGCCGAGTTCACGACCGTCCGCATGCCCTACCGCGTGCAGGCCGACGAGGACGACGCCCAGCTCGCCCTGCAGTTCATCGCGGCCGACCCGGGCGTCACCGTGAACATCGAGCACGGGGTCGACGGGGTCATGCAGGACACCGCGGCCTCGGGCGTCGAACTGAGCGACTTCGTCAAGGGCAACGTCAAGGCGCGCATGCGCATGGTCGCCCAGTACGCGATCGCCGGGCAGCGCGGCCTGCTGGTGGTCGGCACGGACCACGCGGCCGAGGCCGTCACGGGCTTCTTCACCAAGTACGGCGACGGCGGCGTCGACCTCACCCCGCTCACCGGGCTGTCGAAGAGCCAGGGGCGGCAGCTGCTCGAGCACCTCGGCGCACCCGCCCGCCTGTACGAGAAGGCGCCCACCGCCGACCTGCTCGACGAGCTGCCCGGGCAGACCGACGAGGCGAACCTCGGACTCACCTACGCCGAGATCGACGCGTACCTGCAGGGCCACGACGTGCCGGTCGAGGTCGCCGAGGCGATCGAGTCGCGCTACCGCGCGACGGAGCACAAGCGCCAGGTGCCGGCGACGCCCTTCGACGACTGGTGGCGTGCGGGCGCGTAGGCGCTGACGCAACCCCGGCCCGGAGGCGCGGTGCAGGTGATCCTGCACCGCGCCTCCCGTCTGTTGTCCCCAACCCTCCCCAGCGCGGCCCCGCTGTCCGCGCGTGCTCCTAGGATGGGAGCCAACGGAACAACAGATGCGGAATCCAGGCTGGCGCCTGGTCCGGAGGGGGAGTCATGGAAGTCCTGTTCGCGCTCGGAGCCGTCCCGCTGATCATCGTGGGGATCATCGTCCTCGCCGTGATCGCGCTGATCTACGCCAAGGTCGTGTACCGCAACGCCGGTGCCGACGAAGCGCTCATCATCACCGGCAAGCGCTCCCGCAAGGTCAAGAACGCCGACGGCACCGAGACCGTCGAGTCCGGCATCAAGGTCGTGCTCGGCGCCGGCGTGCTCGTCCGCCCCTTCTTCGAGAAGGTCGCGAAGCTGTCGCTCAGCTCGCGTGCGATCGACATCAACGTCAACGCGCAGGACTCCCGCGGCGTCACCATCGACGTCGAGGCCGTGGCGCTCGTCAAGGTGGGCGAGGCCGACGCGTCCATCCGGGCGGCCGCACAGCGGTTCCTCGGCCAGGAGAAGAAGATCGACGACTTCGCGCGCGAGGTCCTGTCCGGCTCGCTCCGTGCCTCGATCGGCGCGACCGACGTCTCGACGATCATCCGGAACCGCGACCAGCTCACCGTCGCGGTCCTCACCGTCGCGCAGGACGCCCTGCACAGCCAGGGGCTCGACGTCGACTCGTTCGAGATCAAGGGCATCTCGGACCGCAACGAGTACATCAGCGACCTCGGCCGTGCCGAGCGTGCACGCGTGCGACTCGAGGCCGAGAACGCCGAGGCCCAGGCCGACCGCGAAGCGCGAGAAGCCCGCGCCACCGCCGACCAGGCGATCGCCGAGGCCGAGAACACCCTGGCCATCCGCCGTGCCGCGCTGCAGCTCGACGCCGACCGTGCGTCCGCCGAAGCCGCTGCCGCCGGCCCGCTCGCCCAGGCGCGTGCGTCCCAGGGCGTCGTCGAGCAGGAGCAGATCACCGCGCAGAAGCGTGCCGAGCTGCGCCGTGCCGAGCTCGAGTCCGAGGTCTCCGCCGTCGCCGAGGCCCAGGCGCGCAAGACCCGCGTCGAGGCCGAAGCCGCTGCTGGGGCCCAGGTCGAGACCGCCCGCGCCCAGGCCGAGGCCCGCCGGATCTCCGCCGAGGCCGTCGCGGCCGAGGCGAAGGCCGAGGCGGATGCCCGCAAGCTCGCCGCCGACGCCTCACGCGCCGAGGGTGAAGCCGCCGCCGACGCGATCCGTGCGAAGGGTCAGGCCGAGGCCGATGCGACCAAGGCGCAGGCCGACGCGCTCGCACAGCACTCCGAGGCCGTCCTGCGGGTCAAGGCCATCGAGACACTGCCGAGCATCGCCCGCGAGCTCGCTGCTCCGATGAGCAACATCGACACGCTCACCGTGGTGTCCTCCGACGGCGCCGGTGCACTGTCGAAAAGCGTCGTCAGCCAGTTCAGCGAGGTCGATGCGCTGCTCGGTGCCACCGCCGGGTTCACCCTGAGCGACATCGTGAAGAGCACCACGACGGGTCAGGCGGCTGCCCGTGCCGTCGTGCGCGAGCAGTCCGTGCCACAGGTCGAACCGGCCGAGTAACCGAGCGGGTGCCTGCAGCGGGCGCGACGGGGGATCAGCCCTCGTCGCGCCCGTTCTCGTTCTGCGGGTCGCGCTGCTGAGCACCGGCGTCCTCACGCTCGTCCGCGAGCCGCTGCTGCCACACGACACTGCGGGCCGCACCCTCGAGCACGTCGTCGACGCTGCGACCGCTCTGGGCGGCGAGGGCACCGCTGAGTCCGGCGGTCAGGGTGCCGCCGGCCGCGGCGAGTCGCTCGACGACCTCCTCCTGCCGCGGGGTCAGGGGCTCGTCGACCAGTTCGTCGATCGTGTCGCGGATGTTCTGCTCGCTCGCGTCCAGTGCCGCCTCGTCGCCGGACTGCAGGGCTGCTGCTTCTCCGACGACGACGAGACCGAGGCGCGCGGCGTCGTCTTCGGGACGCGGGGTGCGGTGCTCATCAGTCATGCGGTGGACCGTACGCTCCGGTGCGCTGCGCTCCCTGGACAGACGCGTCCCCCGGGCTTGCGGGCGCGCTGTCAGTCGGCCCAGCGCCGGAGCAACCAGTCGGCGGCGGCCACGCCCTCGCGACGCTGGAAGTCGCGGATCGTGGGCATGTTCGGCGGTGCCGGGGGCAGAGCGTGCTCGAAGAACAGCCCGGCCAGCCCGGCCAGCACGGCGTCGATCGTGGTGGCGGACACCCCGGCGAAGACCGGGTGCGTGGCGAGGTGGTGTTCGACGTCGGCGTCTTCACCGCGGACGAGCGTGTCGAGCAGGTAGGTCAGCGGGTCGAGCCAGTGCGCGCCCACGCTCGCCCAGGGCCAGTCGACCACCCAGACGAGCCCGGCGTCGTCGACGAGCAGGTTGTCCGCGCGGCAGTCGGCGTGCACGAGGTGTTCGCCGTCGACGAGTGCCGCTGCCCCCGATGCCGCCCGGGCGATCGCGGGGCCGGCGTCGAGGACGTGCGGCGGGACGACCTCGGCGACGCGGGCGGCGTCCGCGTCGTCGGCCAGCATCCGGTCCCAGGCGCCGAACTCACCGCGCAGGTCCTCGGCGATGCGGGGGAGCGTCGCCAGCCCACCGGTCGCGGGCGGCAGTGTGTGGAGCGCGTCGAGCACGGCCGTCGTGTCCGATCCGTCGAGGTGCCGGCCCGGGTGCTGCCCTGCGACGTCCTCGAGCACGAGCGCGACCCAGTCGTCGCCGTCGACCGTGGCGTGGAGCGCATCGAGCAGCCGCGGTGCCTGCACGGTGGTCGGCAGCTGGGCCATGACCGCGGCCTCGCGGCGGTGCAGCTCGAGGGCTGCCTCGTTGCGCGAGCGCGACACGGTCTTCACGAACGCCCGTCGTCCCGCCGCGGTCGTCACCCGGTCGGCGCTGCCGGGAGACCACCCGCTCGCCTGGGACTCGGCGGTCACGACCGGGCCGCCCAGCACCCCCTCCACCTGCTGCCGCAGCGTCGTCGGTACATCGGTCCAGGTGGTTCGCCCCATGCGCCGACGTTACCTGAGAACCCGTACACGAACATGCACGGTCGGCAACTTTGCGTTGGCAGCAAAGGTGCTGGCGGTGTAAAGTTGCAGAGCCTGCAAGGTTGACACCCGTTCGGGGTCCCGACCAGGCCGACGACCACCACGCCACATCCCCTGTGAGGAACTCCGCATGTCCACTGCCACCGCACCCGTCGAGGTGTCGCGCGGACGACAGGAC
Organism: Curtobacterium sp. MCLR17_059; assembly: GCF_003234665.1. Lineage (NCBI taxonomy): Bacteria > Bacillati > Actinomycetota > Actinomycetes > Micrococcales > Microbacteriaceae > Curtobacterium > Curtobacterium sp. MCLR17_059. The sequence continues at coordinate 27,411 of NZ_QKSU01000013.1, forward strand.
TCCCCGGCGAGCACGCCGGGCAAGCCGATCATGTCGCACCGCCAGATCCTGCTCGTCATCTACGGCCTGATGGCGGGCATGTTCCTGTCGTCGCTCGACCAGACCATCGTCGGCACGGCGATCCGCACGATCGGTGACGACCTGCACGGCCTCGACCAGCAGGCCTGGGTCACGACGGCCTACCTGATCGCGTCGACCATCACCACGCCCATCTACGGCAAGCTCTCCGACGTCTTCGGACGTCGCCCGCTCTACATCTTCGGCATCGCGGTCTTCATCCTCGGATCGCTGCTCTCGACCCTGTCGACGTCGATGACCATGCTCGCCGCCTTCCGCGCGTTCCAGGGCATCGGTGCCGGTGCGCTGATGTCGCTGCCGCTGGCGATCATGGGCGACATCCTCGCGCCCCGTGAGCGTGCGAAGTACCAGGGCTACTTCCTGGCGGTCTTCGGCATCTCGTCCGTCATCGGCCCGCTGATCGGCGGCCTCTTCGCCGGTGCGAGCTCGATCGTCGGCATCACCGGGTGGCGCTGGGTCTTCCTGATCAACGTGCCGATCGGCGTCGCCGCGCTCCTCATGGTGATCGCGTTCCTGCACCTGCCGAAGTTCGGCGAGGCCAAGGCCAAGCCGCGCATCGACTGGTGGGGTGCGACCTCGGTCATCGTCACGCTCGCGCCGCTGCTCCTCGTCGCGGAGCAGGGCCGCACGTGGGGCTGGGGTTCGGCCAGCGCGATCGCCTGCTACGTCATCGGTGCGCTCGGCCTCGTCGCCTTCCTGGTGATCGAGACCCGCATGCAGGACGACGCGATCATCCCGCTCAAGCTCTTCCGCTCGAGCACGTTCTCGATGGCGACCATCCTGGGCTTCCTGGTCGGTTTCGCGATGTTCGGCGCGATGCTCACGATCCCGCTCTACCTGCAGATCGTCACCGGCCTGACGCCGACCGAGTCCGGCTTCGCGACGCTGCCGATGATCGGTGGCCTGATGATCGCCTCGATCGCCTCGGGGCAGATCGTGGCGCGCACCGGCCGCTACCGGATCTTCCCGGTCATCGGCACCGCCCTGGTGTCGCTCGGCTACGTCGTCCTGACCTTCATGACGATCGACAAGCCGCTGTGGTTCCTGATGATCGGCATGTTCCTGATCGGTCTCGGACTCGGCCAGCTCATGCAGAGCATCACCCTGGCATCGCAGAACTCGGTGGAGCCACGCGACATGGGTGTGGCGACCTCGTCCGCCACGTTCTTCCGCCAGATCGGTGGCACGCTCGGTACCGCCGTCCTGCTGTCCGTCCTGTTCTCGCTCATGCCGACGAACATCCTGCACGCCACAGCGGACGAGTCGAACCTGAAGCCCGCCCTCAGCGCGGCGCTCGACCCGGAGATCGCCAGCGCGAAGGCGAACCAGGGCGTCATGGACCAGATCTGGAACCCGATCGTCACCCCGCTCCAGCAGCAGGTGCAGTCCGGCCTCGACACCGCCACCGACCAGGTGGTCCAGGCCACCGCCGGGGCTCCCGACGCCGTGCAGCAGCAGGCGCTCACCGCCGCCGCCGACAAGGCGCACGCCAGCGTGCAGGACGGCCGGCTCGTCGTCGACTGGTCGGACTCGGGGCAGCGCACCTACTGGGTGGACCAGCTCGCACCGGAGCTGTCGAAGCAGATCGACAAGGGCGCGAGCGACTCGAGCGACTCGAACGCCGAGACGAGCGACACGTCGTACCTCAACGGTGCGGACTCGGCCCTGACCCGGCCGTTCATGTCCGGGTTCAACGCCTCGGCCGTGACCGTCTACTGGGTCGGCTTCGCGGTGATCCTGCTCGCGTTCGTCCTGAGCTTCTTCTTCAAGGCGCCGCCGCTCCGCAAGAGCTCGGCCCTGCAGGAGCAGGCGGACGACGCCGGCACCGCCGACGACCTCGAGGCGCAGGCCGTGCGGGCCGCGGACACGATGGGCTCGCCCACCGCTCCGGTCACCGGTTCGATCCCCGTCCAGGGCGGTCGGTCGCAGGTCTGAACCACGCCGGGCCTCCCCGTCACACGACGCGGAGGCCCGGCGTCGCACGGACCCGAGAACAGGACGGAGCGCAGCACGTGCACCAGCCCACCACCACCGAGGACCTCGTCGCGAGCGACTGCGGCCTACGGGAGCGCAAGAAGCAGCAGACCCGGTCCGCCATCCACCGGTCGGCACTCGCCCTGGTCACCGACCACGGGCTCGCCGGGGTGACCGTCGAGCAGATCTGCGCGGACGCCGGGGTCTCCCCGCGGACGTTCTTCAACTACTTCCCGTCGAAGGCCGAGGCGGCCCTCGGACTGCCGGCGACGACGGTCCCGGAAACGGCGCGCGCAGCGTTCCTCGGTGCCACGGGTGCGCTCGTGGCCGACCTCTGCGACCTCGTCGCGCACACGGTCACCCTGCCGCAGGACCGCCGGCGCATGAAGGAGCTCGTCCGAGCCCGCCCCGAGATGGTCCCGGCGATGATGCAGTGGATGGCGCACGCGCGGCAGACCGTGCTGGCGGTCGCCGCCGAGCGCGTCGACGAGGACACCGCGCGGACCGCGACCACCCTCGTGATGGCCGCCGTGATCGAGTCCGCCCACCGGTCGGCGGACGGCTCCCGCGACGAGCTCGCGGCGCGGCTGCGCGCGGTCGTCGCCGAGATGGGGCGGCTCGCCACCGCCTGACCAGCGTGACCACCGCGTCGCCCCCGGCGCGGGGCGACCACGGCCTGGAGGCGCGGTGCGGGTCGGACCCGCACCGCGCCTCCAGGCCGTGGTCGCGTCCACGCCGTCGGTCGCGCAGTCATCGGACGGTTGAGCGACCACCTTCGCCAGAACCGCAAGAACAAGGCTCTTGACGCGCGAGACATCGGATGTTTTGATTGCACTGTTCGGTCGACGGAGACCGGACGGCAGGAGACACAGATGAGCCGCATCACCGGTCTGCACGTGCACGACATCCGGTTCCCGACCTCGCGAGAGCACGACGGGTCCGACGCCATGAACCCCGCACCCGACTACTCCGCCGCCTACGTCGAGCTCACCACCGACGCGCTCGACGGCCTGGTCGGCACCGGCTTCGTCTTCACCATCGGCCGCGGCAACGAGGTGCAGGAGTCGGCGATCGCAGCCCTCCGTGGGCACGTCGTCGGCGCCGATGCCGAGACGGTCCTGGCCGACATGGGCGGTACCTGGCGCGCGATGGTGCACGACTCGCAGCTGCGGTGGCTCGGCCCGGAGAAGGGCGTCATGCACATGGCGATCGGCGCCGTGGTGAACGCCCTGTGGGACCTGCGTGCGAAGCGTGCGGGGCAGCCGCTGTGGGCCCTGCTCGCCGACCTGCGACCCGAGGAGCTCGTCGACCTGGTGGACTTCCGGTACCTGACCGACGCGATCACCCCGGCCGAGGCGCTCGAACTGTTCCGCACCGCCGAACCGATGCGTGCCGAACGCCGGGCCCGCCTGGAGCGCGAGGGCTACCGCGCCTACACGACGACCCCGGGCTGGCTCGGCTACGACGACGAGAAGCTCGCGCGGCTGTGCCGGGAAGCCGTGGACGACGGGTTCACCCAGATCAAGCTGAAGGTCGGCGGCGACGTCGACGAGGACGTCCGACGGATGGGCATCGCCCGCGCCACCGTCGGCCCGGACGTCCGGATCGCGATCGACGCGAACCAGCGCTGGGACGTCGACGAGGCCGTGACGTGGATCGACCGGCTCCGCCCCTTCGACGTCGCGTGGGTCGAGGAGCCGACGAGCCCGGACGACATCCTCGCCCACGCCGAGATCGCCCGGCGCATCGCCCCGATCCCGGTCGCGACGGGGGAGCACATGGCGAACCGGGTGATCGCGAAGCAGCTGATCCAGGCCGGGTCGATGTCGGTGCTGCAGATCGACGCCACCCGGGTCGCCGGGGTGAACGAGAACCTGGCGATCCTGCTCCTCGCCGCCAAGCACGGCGTCCGTGTGTGCCCACACGCCGGCGGCGTCGGCCTGTGCGAGGCGGTGCAGCACCTGTCGATGTTCGACGCGGTCGCCCTGACCGGCGACCTCGACACCCGGTGCATCGAGTTCGTCGACCACCTGCACGAGCACTTCGTGACACCGGTCGACGTCCACGACGGCCGCTACTGGCCGCCGACCACGCCCGGCGCCGGCACCGAGATGCTCGCCGACACCCTGACCACCCACGCGTTCCCGGACGGCCCGGTCTGGGCCGAGTCCGATCCCGATCGGGTCCCGGACGCCGTCCGGGTCGCCTGAACACCCCACCGCACACCCCATCACCACGACGAAGTGGAGACACCGATGCAACGACGACGCACCGCCGGGCTGGCGGCAGCAGCAGCTGCCGTGCTCGTGCTCACCGGCTGTTCCGCTGGCAGCAACGCCAGCGACGGCCAGTCGAAGGACTCCCTCACCTGGGCCATGTGGATCGCCGGGAAGGAGGACAAGGCCGCGTGGCAGAAGGTCGCCGACACGGTCAAGACCGACGACGACGTGGACGTCTCGATCCAGGGCTCACCCTTCAACGACTACTGGACCAAGCTCCGCACCCAGCTGTCCACCGGCACCGCACCCTGCATCGTGAGCATCCAGTCGCTCCGCGCCGCGAACTACACGGACGTGCTCGTGCCGATCGACGACATGGCGAAGCAGGCCGACCTCGACCTGGGTGAGTACGACCAGACCGGGCTCGACGGCATGAAGGTCGACGGCAAGCTCTACGGGCTGCCGTACGACACCGGCCCCATGGTCATGTTCTACAACAAGGACATCTTCGAGAAGGCGGGCGTCGACGAGCCGAAGCCGGGCTGGACGGTCGACGAGTTCGAGGACGCCGCGAAGGAGCTCAAGGCCGCGGGCACGCCGATCTGGGGCACGAGCGTGGAGGACATCCCCCTCGAGTCGATGATCCTCGGCTACAACGGCGGTCGGGTCATCGACGAGGACGGCACGCTCGACGCCTCGAACGCGGAGTTCGCCGAGGGGCTCGACTGGATCGGCAGCCTCGTCAAGGACGGCTACGCCACACAGGCGAGCACCGACGGTTCCACCGACGACAACGCGTTCGTGTCCGGTGACGTGGCGATGTACAGCGACGGCCCCTGGTCGATCATCAGCCAGAAGGCCAAGGTCAAGTTCGACCTCGGCATCACGACGATCCCCTCGGGAACGGACGGCCCCAGCTCGTTCGCCGCCGGGTCGGGCTTCGGCATCTCGAAGCAGTGCAAGTACCCCGAGCAGGCGTTCAAGGCCATCACCACGATGACGAACGAGGCCACGCTCACCTCGCTCGCCGAGCAGGGTCGCGCCTTCCCGGCACGCACCGCGGCGCAGCAGGCCTGGTACGACAACGCCGGCATCGACGGGGTCGAGGACGCCCTGAAGACCGGCCTCGAGAACGCCACCCCGTTGCCCGGCAACAAGCAGAGCGACCAGCTCAACCAGCTCTTCGCGCAGTACGCCCTGCAGGCGGTGAACGGACAGACCTCCGGCAAGGAGACGATGTCGTCCATCGCGAGCCAGCTCGGCTCGCAGTGACGGGCGTCACCCCCTGACGGACGGGCGCGGCCCGCTTCGAGCGACGCGAAGCGTTGCGCGGGCCGCGCCGACGGAGCCTGCGGAGTCGGAGGTCGGCCCCGCCACGGGCCTCCCGTCCGATCCCCACCCTGACCAGGACCGCGCGAACGACGAGGAGGTCGTCGCATGACCACCATCCAGGACCCACCCGCCGAGGCGGCGCTGCCCGCCCCAGCGGTCGCGGTCGCGACCGGCGCAGCTCCGCGCCGGAAGGACAGCGGCGCCGACGCCGAGCTCGGCCGCCGCTCCTGGTGGGGCGCCGCCTTCGCCGCTCCGCACTCGATCGGCCTCGTCGTGTTCACGGCGTTCCCGATCCTCGCGTCGCTCGTCGTGAGCTTCATGAACTGGCCGATGCTCGGCGAACGCTCGTGGGCCGGCCTGTCGAACTACGCGCAGCTGTTCTCCGACCCGATCTTCCGCACCGTGACGCTGAACACCGTGCTGTTCGTCGTGCTCTACGTGCCGCTCAACCTGGTCGTGTCCCTCGGACTCGCGGCCTGGCTCACGCCGAAGATCCGCCACCGGCACGTCTTCCGCGTGCTGTTCTTCATCCCGACCATCACGCCGATCGTCGCGAACGTCGTCGTCTGGCGGATGCTGTACCAGCCGGGCGGTGCCATCGACGCGACGCTGCAGTCGACCGTCGGCGTGCACGCCCCGAACTTCCTGGCCGACGACAACTGGGCCATGCTCGCCGTCGTCGCGATGAGCGTCTGGCAGGGGTTCGGCTACAACATGCTGATCTTCTCGGCGGCGCTCGACTCGGTGCCGGAGAACCAGATCGAGGCTGCGCAGCTCGACGGGGCGAACGCCTGGCAGATGTTCTGGCGGATCAAGTTCCCGCTCATCTCGCCGTCGATCTTCTTCGCGACGATGATGACCCTGATCACCTCGTTCCAGGTGTTCGTGCAGCCGTTCGTCCTGACGAAGGGCGGACCCGGCACCGCCACCGAGACCCTGGTGCAGTACATCTACAACACGGGGTTCCAGACCCAGCAGCTCGGACTCGCATCGGCCGGGGCGTGGGTGCTGTTCGTCATCATCCTCGGCATCACGGCCATCCAGTTCCTCGGACAGAAGCGGTGGGTGCACTATGAGTGAGCTGACCTCGTCCAACCGGACGATCAACCCGCGGGCGCTGCCCCGCACGCACCGGCAGACCGGCCGGGTGCGCCACACGGTGGGCTACGTGCTGCTCTGCCTGGTGGCCCTGCTGTTCGTCTCGCCGCTCATCTACATGGTGGCGACGAGCCTGAAGCCGTCGGCCGACGTGTTCACGACCCCGCCGACGCTCTGGGGCTCGTCCATCGAATGGGGCAACTACGCACAGGCGTTCACGTACCTGCCGTTCGCCCGGTTCATCCTGAACGGCGTCTTCGTCGCCGCGGCCGGCACGGCGATCAACGTCGCCGTCGCGGTGCTGTCCGGCTACGCGTTCTCGCGACTGCGGTGGCGCGGCCGGAACACGGTGTTCGTCCTGTTCCTGGCGACGCTGATGATCCCGCAGGACGTCCTCGTCATCCCGATGTACGTGATGATGCAGGGCTTCGGGTGGGTCGACACGTTCCAGGCGCTCATCATCCCGTGGGCGTTCACGGCACTCGGCGCGTTCCTGGTGCGGCAGTTCTTCCTCACCGTGCCGCAGGAGCTCGACGACGCCGCCCGGGTGGACGGAGCCGGAGCGATCCGGACGTTCTTCTCGGTGATGCTCCCGCTGGCCCGACCGACGATGGCGGTCCTCGCCGTGTTCTCGTTCATCGCGTACTGGAACTCGTTCCTCTGGCCGCTCGTCATCGTCAACGACGTCGAGGCCCGTGGCACCATCCCGCTCGGCCTGCAGCAGTTCTTCGGGCAGCAGGGCTCCGAGTGGAACCTCGTGATGGCGGCGTCGGTGATCTCGATGCTGCCCACGGTGGTCCTGCTGATCCTGCTCCAGAAGCACCTCGTCAAGGGGATCGTCACCAGCGGTCTCGGCGGCCGGTGACACCGCCGACCGTCCCCCTCGCCCTCCACTGAAAGGAACACTGGCCTCATGACCATCACCGCACCTGCCGAGCCGCAGACCGCGACCGACTCCGCGGGGTTCCCCGCGTGGTTCTCCCACGACCGGTTCGGCATGTTCATCCACTGGGGGCTGTACGCCCTGCCGGCACGGCACGAGTGGGTGAAGAACCGCGAACGGATCACCGACGAGGACTACCAGAAGTACTTCGACCACTTCGACCCGGACCTGTTCGACGCCGCGGACTGGGCACGTCGGGCACGGCAAGCGGGGATGAAGTACGTCGTCCTCACCACGAAGCACCACGAGGGCTTCTGCCTGTGGGACACCGCCCTGACCGACTACAAGTCCACGAACACCCCGTTCGGCCGCGACATCGTGCGCGAGTTCGTCGACGCCGTCCGTGCCGAAGGGCTGCGGGTCGGTTTCTACCACTCGCTCATCGACTGGCACCACCCGGACTTCACCGTCGACGGCGTGCACCCCCGGCGCGACGACTCGCCGGAGGAGATCGAGGCGTTCAACGAGGGCCGCGACATGTCGCGCTACCGCGAGTACCTCCACGGTCAGGTCGAGGAGCTGCTCACCGACTACGGGCAGATCGACTACCTGTTCTACGACTTCTCGTACCGGGACAACGACCACGAGGACATCTGGGGCGGCAAGGGCCGGGACGAGTGGGGGTCCGAGGAGCTCATGGCGCTGACGAAGCGGCTGCAGCCCGGCATCATCGTGAACGACCGGCTCGACATCCCCGGTGACCTGGTCACCCCCGAGCAGTACCAGCCCGACAAGCCGATGGAGGTCGACGGCGTCCCGGTGCCGTGGGAGGCCTGCCAGACGCTGAACGGCTCGTGGGGCTACGACCGCGACAACCTGAACCTGAAGCCGGTCGACCTGCTCGTCCGCATGCTCGTCGACGGCGTCTCGAACAACGGGAACATGCTGCTCAACATCGGCCCGACCGGTCGCGGCGAGTTCGACGGGGTCTCGCGGCAGACACTCGACGGCATCGGGACGTGGATGCACCAGCACGCCCGCTCGGTGTACGGGGCGGGGCCGTCGCGGTTCGTCGCCCCGCGGAACACCGTCTACACGCAGAACGGCAACCGCCTGTACCTGCACCTGTTCGCGTGGCCGTTCGAGCACGTGCACCTGCCCGACCTCGCCGGCCGGGTGGCGTACGCGCAGCTGCTCAACGACGCATCGGAGATCCACTTCCGCGAGATCCCGCCGGGCACCCGGGCGCAGAACACCGGTCTCGGCGGTCAGCCCGCCGGCACGCTCACCCTGACGCTGCCGATCGTGCGGCCCGACGTCGCCGTGCCCGTCGTCGAGCTGTTCCTGCGCGACTGATGCAACGGATCCTGACGCGGACGCGACTGCGGGCCGGGAACGAGGCGGCGTACGACACCGTGCACGCCTCGGTCCCGCCCGCGCTCGCGGCGCGACTGCGCGAGGCCGGCGTGCACGACTGGACGATCTGGCGGGACGGGCTCGACCTGGTCCACCTGATCGAGGTCGAGGACCACCGGGCGATGCGCCGGGCGCTCGCCGACGACCCGGTCAACGCCGAGTGGCAGGAGACGATCAACCCGCTGCTCGAGGCGGACGACGACTACTCGGGCGACGACGACGGGGTCCCGCGGGTCTGGTCGCTGGCGGACCAGGTGCACCACGCGGACCAGGTGGACCCGTGACGGCCCTCGACCTGGACCTCGACCGCGGTCCGTTCTGGTTCGGCGGGGCCGGCCTCGGCAACCTGCTCCGTCCGGTGTCCGACGACGACGCCCGCGCCACGGTCGACGCCGCGTGGGACGCCGGGGTGCGCGGGTTCGACACCGCCCCGCACTACGGCCTGGGCCTGTCCGAACGGCGGCTCGGGGCGGCGCTCGCCGGGCGCCCCCGGACGGAGTTCCTCGTGTCGACGAAGGTCGGGCGGGTGCTCGTGCCCGGGCGCGGTGACGGCGACGACCTGGCGTCCGGGGGCTTCGCGGTGCCGGACGACACCGTGCGGCAGTGGGACCCCTCGCCGTCGGGCGTGCGGCGCTCGCTCGACGAGTCGCTCGGCCGCCTCGGGCTCGACCACGTCGACGTCGCCTACCTGCACGACCCGGACGTGTACTCACTCACCGACGGTCTGACCCAGGCGCTGCCGACGCTCGCCGAGCTCCGTGACGAGGGCCTGGTGCGCGCGATCGGCGTCGGGTCGAACTCCGTCGAGGCGCTGTCGGCGGCCGTCGACACCGGGCTCTGCGACGTCGTCATGCTCGCCGGGCGGTACACCCTGCTCGAGCAACCGGCGTCGGCGCTCGTCGACCGGTGCGCGTCGCTGGGCGTCGCGGTCGTGGCGGTCGGCGTCTACAACTCGGGGCTGCTCGGGCAGGAGCGCCCTTCGGCGGGTGCGACCTACGACTACGCCGAGGCCTCCGCGCAGCTGCTCGCGCGGGCGAATTCCATCGCCGACGTCTGCGAGCGCCACGGGGTCACGCTGCCCGAAGCCGCGCTGGCGTTCCCGCGTCGGGCCCCGGCGGTCGCGGCGATCGCCCTCGGGGTGCAGTCTGCCGACCAGGTGCGCTCGAACGTCGCCCGGGCCGCCGCCGTCGTGCCCGAGGCGCTCTGGCACGACCTGCGTGCAGCGGGCCTGCTCGCGATGTGACGCCACGTACGACGAAAGTCACCCCGAACCACGCGTCTGCGTGGTTCGGGGTGACTTCGGTGGTGCGCCGGTCGGACCGGCAGCGTGGTGCCTAGCGGCGCGAACCGCGGCCGGCGACGCGCGTGTAGATGAACAGCACGATGATGGCGCCGATGATCGAGCCGATGATGCCGGCGGGCTGGAAGAAGCCGTCGTTCCCGTCGTGGTTGAAGATCAGGTAGCCGAGGAACCCGCCGACGAACGATCCGACGATGCCCAGGACGATCGTCATGAGGATGCCGATGTTCTGCTTGCCGGGGATGATGAGCCGGGCGAGAGCGCCGGCGATGAGTCCGATGATGATCAAGCTGATGATGAGACCGAGCACGGTGTCCTCCTCGTGGGTGCGGTTGCCGCGGCATGGTTGCCGGAGTCAGGGCCGAGGACCGACACAACTCCGAGGTTCCTGGGAGGATTGTCGGGTTCAGTCGAGGGAGCGCCGCAACCAGCGCTCGACACCTTCGACGTGGGACACGACGAGGGCCTGCACGAGCTGCGGATCCCGGCGCCGGATGGCGTCGACGATGGCCGCGTGCTCGTCGAGCGTGCGCTGCACCGACCCGTTCTGCGTCAGCCCGCGCCACACCCGCACCCGCACCGTCTTGCTCGACAGGGCGTCGAGCAGCCCGGACAGGTACTGGTTGCCGCCGATGCCCGCGATGGTCGAGTGGAACAGCAGGTCGTGGGCGACGAGGTCCTCGACGCCGGTGTCCTCGCCGACGGACTGCATCAGGGTCGCGAGCTCGTCGATCTGCTGCTCCGTGGCACGGGCCGTCGCCAGGACGGCGGACGCCGGTTCCAGGATGCGGCGCACCTCGAGCAGGTCGACGAGCGACCGGTCGTGGTGCATGTCGACGACGAACGACACCGCCTCGAGGAGGACGCCCGGTTCGAGCGACGTCACGTAGGTGCCGTCGCCCCGTCGGACGTCGAGCACGCGGATCAGCTCGAGCGCCTTCACGGCTTCGCGGAGACTGTTGCGGGACAGGCCGAGCGACTCGCTCAGTTCCTTCTCGGGCGGGAGGCGCTGGCCGGGTTGGAGCTCGCCGCTCACGATCATCTGCTGGATGCGTGCGATCGCATCGTCGGTCAACGACGCCACGTCACCACCTCCTGTGGACCCGGCCGCGTGCGCGACGGGACGTCCCGACGATACTCGGGACGGGCCTCCAGGCCGGTGCGGCGGAGCCGCGGGGCGACCATCAGGCCGGCCGCAGCCGGAGTGCCTGCATCCCGCCGTCGACCGCCAGCTCGACGCCCGTCGTCGACCGGGCGAGCGGGCTCGTCAGGTAAGCGACCGCCTCGGCGACCTCCGCCGCCTGCACCAGACGTCCGTGCGGCTGGCGTGCCTCGAGCGCGGCGCGTTCGGCGGCCGGGTCGTCCGCGGACGACAGGAGTCGCGCGATCCACGGGGTGTCGGCGGTGCCGGGGTTGACGGCGTTGACGCGGATGCCCTCGCGGACGTGGTCGGCGGCCATCGCGCGGGTGAGTGCGGAGATCGCCCCCTTCGTGGCGGAGTAGAGCGCCCGCTGGGGCAGCCCGGCGGTGGCCGCGACGGAGCACGTGTTGACGATGCTCGCGCTGTCCGACGCTCGGAGGTGGGGGAGCGCGGCGCGGGACAGGCGCACGGCGCCGAGCACGTTGACCTCGTACACGCGGCGCCACTCGTCGTCGGAGTTGTCCTCGACCGTCCCCTGGGCGCCGATGCCGGCGTTGTTCACGAGCACGTCGAGACCGCCGAGCTGGTCGACGGCCGACGCGACGGCGGCACGGACGGACTCGTCGGACGACACGTCGCAGGTGACGGAGACGAGTCCGTCGGCGGCGGACGGTTGCAGGTCGAGCACGGCGACCGCTGCGCCGCGCTCCTGCAGCGCGGCCGCGATGGCCGCGCCGATGCCGGAGGCGCCGCCGGTGACGATCGCGCGGAGACCCGCGTGGGTGCTGGGCATCCCGGTCGCGGTGGTGTCGGTCATCAGGCTGCTCCCACTGTCTGGCGCTGCGAGCCGAGTCCGTCGGCGGTGAGCTCGACCACGTCGCCGGGCTGCAGGTACGGCGCGTGTCCGGCCAGGGCGACCCCGGCCGGTGTGCCCGTGCTGATGACGTCGCCCGGGTACAGCACCATGAACTGCGACAGGTACCGGACGATCTCGACGGGTCGGAAGATCATGTCGGCGGTGGTGCCGTCCTGCCGCACCTCGCCGTTGACGGTGAGCCGGAGTGCGAGCGCCGCCGGGTCGACCTGGTCGGGGGTGACCAGCCACGGGCCGAGCGGGTTGAACGTCTCGCAGGACTTCCCCTTGTCCCACTGCCCGCCGCGCTCGAGCTGGAAGGCCCGTTCGGAGACGTCGTTGGCGATGGCGTAGCCGGCGATGCAGGCGCTCGCGGCCTCGTCGGAGTCGCAGTAGCGGGCGGTCTGCCCGATGACGACGGCGAGTTCGATCTCCCAGTCGGTCTTCTCGCTGCCGCGGGGGATCAGGACCTCGTCGTCCGGGCCGATCACCGTCATCGGGTCCTTCATGAACACGATCGGCTCGGTCGGGATCTCGGCGCCGGTCTCGGCGGCGTGGTCGCGGTAGTTCAGGCCGATGCAGACGACCTTGCCGGGACGGGCCACCGGTGCTCCGCGGCGGAGACCCTCGGCGTCGGGCAGCGCTCGGAGGTCCCCGGCGCTCCGCGCGTGCTGGACGCGGGCGACCGGGTCGGACGCCAGGAAGGCCCCGCCGATGTCGGTCGTGATCGGGCGGAGGTCGAGGACCTCGCCGTCGGTGTCGACCGCGACGGGGATCTCGCCGCCCGCGGGGCCGAGTCGTGCGAACTGCATCGTTCCTCGCTCTCCGGCTGCACCGGCGCAACCAGAGACATCCTATGTCTGCGCCGGGTTGCCGACAAGGTCGCGGGTGCTGAGGGTCCTCCCATGCAGGTACGTGCGCTCCGCCGTCCCGCTCAGCACCGACTGCCGTTCGTCCGGGGTCAGGTCGGCCAGCGCGTCGGTGGTCCGCCGCACCACGTCGTCGTAGGTCGTGGCGAGCGTCGAGACGGGCCAGTCCGACCCGAACAGCGACCGCTCCGGGCCGAACCGCTCGACCACCGCACGGACGTACCGGTCGACGGGCTGCCGGCGCCACTCCGGTCCGGCCTCGGTGAACAGTCCGGACACCTTGCAGGCCACGTTCGGCCGCGTGGCGAAGTCGTCGATCCGGGCCGCCCACCCGGGGTCCCCGCCCGCGATGTCGGGTTTGCCGGCGTGGTCGAGGACGAACGATCCCTCGGGCACGGCGTCGAGCAGCGCGAGGGCAGCGCGGTGCTCACGCGCTCGGACGAGCACGTCGAACACCAGGCCGGCGGCGGCCACCGCACGGACCCCGCGGACGACCTCGGGGCGGGCGAGCCAGTCCGGGTCCGGTTCGTCGTGCGCCTGGTGCCGGATGCCGACCAGGCGGGTGCTGGCCGGCCGATTGCCCACCAGCTGGCTGCTGGCCGGCCGGTTGCCCGCCAGCTGGCTGCTGGCCGGCCGGTTGCCCGCCAGCCGGCTGCTGGCCGGCCGGTCTCCGCCGGACCCCGCGATCAGTGCGGCGATGCGGTCGACGACGTCCGGGGTGGTCAGGTCCACCCAGCCGACGACCCCGGCGACCGGCTCGGGCTGCTCGAGGAGCCAGGCGGTCTCGCCGGGGTCGTGCACGGCCTGCACGACGATCGTCCGGGTGACGTCGGTGCTCCGGGCGGCGGCGCGGAGGTCGTCCACGTCGAACCGGCGGCGGATCGGAGCGACCGAGTCGTCCATCCAGGGGTACGGCCGGTCGGCGGGATCCCACAGGTGGTGGTGAGCGTCGATGATCACGCGCTCATGATGCCTGATTCATCCGATGTCCGCCCGGGGGTGCCGGTGCGGCGACCGATCGCGCTCAGCGACACCTCACGCGCCACAGTGCCCGTGAGGTGTCGCTGGGTGCGTGGAGTCGCAGCGGCCAGTGGCGATCAGACGACGCCGGAGGCCTCGAGCTCTGCTCGCAGCTCGGCGTCGGACGGCTCGACGAAGTGCTTGCCGTTGGGCAGCACCACGACGGGGATGTTCTTCCGGCCGCTGATCGCCTCGGCACGGTCGGCCGCGGACAGGTCCTGCTCCACGTCGACGTACTCGTAGTCCACGCCGAGGGTGTCGAGCAGCGCCTTGGACCGACGGCAGTCGCGGCACCAGTCGGCACCGAACATGGTCACGCGGTCGGGGGCAGTCGTCGCATCGCTCATGTGCAGAGAGTACGTCGGAGTGCCCCCGGGCATTCCCGGAGCGCCGCCGGACCCGCGCCCCGCTCGCCCTACGATTGGCACATGCCGCCAGCACCCGATCCCGCGACGCTGGCCTGGGCCTCGGCGGCCGTCCGGCGCTTCGCCGCCGCGACCAACCTGCTCGTCGCCGCCCGACGGTTCCGCATCGTCGGCGGTGACCCCCGTGACGCCGCGGCACTGCGGCACCTGCTGACCGCACTCGGGGCGCGCGAGGCCGAGCAGCCGAACCACCAACACCAGCACCGGCAGCACCCGTCCGACCTCGTCGACCAGCTCTGGTGCCTCGGCACGCCCGAGGAATCGACCCCCGCCGTCGAGCAGGCGGCCGACCGCCCGCGCGGCACCACCCTGGTCGTCATCGACGCCGGTCGGCACATGCCTGCCGTCGACGAGGACGCCTTCGGTCCCGTCACACCCGCCCGCCCCGGCGTCCTCGCCGTCCCGATGCTCTCCGACGACGTCTTCCTCGTCTCCACCGGCCGCGACCCCGAGGACGACCCCGCAGCGGACGCCCGCCTGCGCTGGGCACGGCGTTCCATGCCGGTCGCCCGGTCGGTCGCCGCGGAACTCCGCGACGGTGGACTCCTGCGCGGCACCCGCATCGGCGTCGCGATGTTCCTCGAGCCCAAGACGGCGGTACTGAGCCTGCTCCTCCGTGACGCCGGCGCCGAGGTCGTCGTCTACGCCCACGCCGACGAGACCGACGACGCCGTCGCCGACGCACTGCGGTCCGCCGGCCTGACGGTGTTCGCGAGCAGCACGGCGACGCTCCCCGAGCAGAAGCAGCTGGCCCTCGCGATGCTCGACACCGCGCCGCACATCCTGCTCGACGACGGCTCGCACGTCATCCGGCTCGCCCACCAGGAACGCCCGGACCTGCTGCCGACGATGCTCGGAGCGGCCGAGGAGACCACGAGCGGCCTGCGGCCCCTGCGTGTGCTGGCAGCGCGCGGCGAGCTCGGCATCCCCGTGATCGCGGTGAACGACGCCCGCACCAAGACGTTCTTCGACAACCGGTACGGCACCGGGCAGTCGACGGTGTTCGCGGTGCTCGACCTGGTCGACGGGCTCGCGTCCGGCACGCACCGGGTGATCCCGGGAGGCGCGGCGGCGGTCGCCGGGTTCGGGCACGTCGGCGAGGGGGTCGCCCTGGTGCTCACCGCCCTCGGGTTCCGGGTGACGGTCGCCGAGACCGACCCGGTCCGCGCCCTGCAGGCGCGCTTCGCCGGGTACGCCGTGGCCCCGCTCGTCGAAGCGGTGCGTGACGCCGACCTCGTGATGAGCGCCACCGGGGTGTCGCACACCATCGACCTCGAGGTGCTCCGTGCCTGCGCGGACGGTGCGGTCCTCGCCGTCGCCGGCGGGGTCGACCAGGAGATCGCCACCGACGACGCGCTCGCGGCCGGGGCCCGGCGCCAGGACGTGGGCCCGAAGGCTGAGCGGTTCGTGTTCCCCGGAGTCGACGGTGGGCCGATCGTGCTCGACGACGGTGGCTGCATCAACATCACCGCGGCCGAGGGCAACCCGGTCGAGATCATGGACCTGTCGTTCGCCGTGCAGCTCGGCGCCGTCCGGATGCTCCTGGAGCGCGGCGACGAGCTGGAGCGTGCCGTCGTGCCGATCGACCCCGCGGTCGACGACGTGACCGCCCGCACGGCGCTCGCCGCCTTCGGGAGCCGACCCCTGCCTCCCGGCCTCCCCGCTGAGCACCCGGCGGACCGCGAGCCGGACGTCCGGACGCACCGTTTCGGAGACCCGG
Organism: Curtobacterium sp. MCLR17_059; assembly: GCF_003234665.1. NCBI lineage: Bacteria > Bacillati > Actinomycetota > Actinomycetes > Micrococcales > Microbacteriaceae > Curtobacterium > Curtobacterium sp. MCLR17_059. The sequence continues at coordinate 43,739 of NZ_QKSU01000013.1, forward strand.
CGTGAGCGCCCGACAGCACCCGGTCACGGTGCACTCGGCGCGCGTCGTCGTCCCGATGACGGCGCCACCGATCGCGGACGGCGCGGTCGCCGTGCAGGACGGCCGGATCCTGCACGTCGGCGACCGGTCGTGGGTCATCGACCAGCTCACCGGGTCCGACGCGACCTTCACCGAGCGGCAGTGGCGTGGCGCGCTCCTGCCCGGACTCGTGAACGCGCACTCGCACCTCCAGTACACCGGCATGGCCAGTGTCGGCCAACGGCAGTACAGCGGATTCGAGGACTGGGCCGCAGCGTTCAACGTCGACTACGCCGAACCGCACGACTGGCGGGCCGAAGCCGCGGACGGTGCACGGGCGTCGATCCTGGCCGGCGTCACGAGCATCGCGGACATCGTCACCGACATCGAGGCCTCGACCGCGCTGCAGGACGCCGGGCTCGGCGGCATCGCGTACTGGGAGGTGATGGACTGGGAGAACGACGCCTGGCAGTCGCACGGTCGCGACCAGGTGCTCGACGAACTCGACCGGATCCCCACGACGCCCGGAGCTGGCCTGTCCCCGCACGCGCCGTACTCGCTCGAGGTCGCCCCGCTGCTCGAGCTCCCCGACATCGTGCGGCAGCGCGGTCTGCGACTGCACCTGCACCTCGGTGAGGCGGCATTCGAGGGGGAGCGCACCGCCCTCGGTCCGGTCCCCGGGCTCGACGGGGTCGACGGCGTCGGCCACGGGAACGACTGGCACCTGGCGAACGTGCCGTCGTTCCGCGCACTGCGGGCCCTCGGCTTCGGTGCCAGCGCGACCGCGTTCGTCGACCGCCTCGGCGTGCTCGGTCCGGACTGCCACATCGCCCACGGCGTGTACATGACCGCCGCCGACCGGGCGCTCCTGCGTGCCCGTGGCACCGCGGTGGCGCTGTGCCCCCGCTCCAACGCCGTCATCGGCCTCGACCCGCCGCCCGTCGCCGACTACCTGCGCGAGGGCAGCCCGATCGCGATCGGCACCGACTCCCTGTCGTCGTCGCCGTCCCTCGACCTGATGGCCGACGTCACCGCGCTCCACCGCATCGCTCGTGCCCAGGGCTACGGGCACCGTGACCTGCACGAGCGGCTGCTCGCGGCGGCGACCCTCGGTGGTGCGCACGCGATGGGCCTCGCCGTCGGGCCGGACCGCATCGGGCACCTCGCCGTCGGGGCGCGCGCCGACCTGGCGGTCTTCGACGTCGACGCCAGGACCGTGCCGGACGCGCTCGCCGAGCTCGTCGAGGACGGCGCCGGGCGGGCGGCCGCCACCGTGATCCGCGGGGTCGTCCGCGCCGCGGCGGGCGTCGTCACCGAACCGGCTTCCCCGCACATGGACGTCCCCGCACCGCACCAGGAGGAACGATGACCGAGTCCGCACCCCACCCCGGAATGGCCGCACGCCGAACCGTCACCGGTGAGCTGATCGAGTGGCTCGACGTGCCGAAGCGCGCGATCGCCCTCGGCATGGAACCGCACCCCGAGGGTGGCTGGTACGTCCGCACCTGGACCTCGCCGGCGACGGTCACCACCCCCGCGGGGGAGCGTCCCGCCGCTACCCTGATCCACTTCCTGCTGCCCCCGGGCGAGGCCTCCGCCTGGCACCGGGTCACGAGCGACGAGATCTGGATGTGGCACGGGCCGGACACCGTCGACCTGCAGCTCGGCGGTGACGGCGACGTCCCCGAGCCCGGTGCGACGATCACCCTCGGCCCGGACGCCGGGCGCGACCGGGTGAACGACGCGCAGGCGTTCGTGCGCGGCGGGGTGTGGCAGCGGACGATCCCGGGCGACGGCGAGGTGCTGCTGAGCTGCCTGGTGTCGCCGGGCTTCTCGTTCGACGACTTCACGATGGCCGACGACGGGGACCCTGCCGCCGAGTAGCACCGCGACACTGTTTCGCGTTGGTATCCCACTGCGAAGTACACTTCGACCTGCCCCCACCCCCCTCGCACGAAGGCCCGACCGTGACCCGTCACCTCCGCTTCACCCTCGCCGTCGCCACCGCCGCGGTCGCCGCCCTCGCCCTGTCGGCCTGCTCCGCCGGGGGCAGCAGCAACGCCGACGGCACCGTGACCGACGGCAAGCTCACGATCGCCACCGGCGACCCGGCGTACTCGCCCTGGGTGGAGGACAACAAGCCGCAGTCCGGCAAGGGCTTCGAGTCCGCCGTGGCCTACGCGGTCGCGAAGGAGATGGGCTACGGCAAGTCCGACGTCGTGTGGAAGCGCAGCACCTTCGACAGCGCCATCGCGCCGGGCCCGAAGGACTGGGACCTCAACGTCCAGCAGTTCTCGATCGACGCGAAGCGCAAGAAGGCCGTCGACATGTCGAGCGCCTACTACACGACGACCCAGGCGGTCGTGACGACCTCCGGGTCGAAGGCCGCCGGCGACACCACGATCGCTGCCCTCAAGCAGGACGCGATCGGCGTCGCGACCGGTTCGACGAGCATCGCGAGCGTCAAGGACGTCCTCGGTGTCACGCCGCAGGTGTTCAACTCCAACGACGACGCCGTGCTCGCGCTCAAATCCGGGCAGATCGACGCGATCGTCACCGACCTGCCGACGGCGTTCTACATGGCCTCGGCCCAGGTCGACGACGGCACCGTGTCCGCGCAGTTCCCCGACGACGGCAAGGGCGACCAGTTCGGCTTCGTCCTGCCGAAGGACTCGGCGCTGACGAGCAAGGTCTACAAGGCCCTGAAGACCCTCGACGACGACGGCACCCTGCAGGACCTGCAGACCAAGTGGCTGTCGTCGGAGACCGGCACGCCGGTCCTGAAGTAACCGGATGACCCTGCCAGCAGGGGCCGGCACCCCGGTCGCCGCACCCGCGCCGAGCCAGGTCGAGCTCGAGCGTCGGCTCTACCGCCGCCAGCGTGGCCGTCGCTCGGTCGTGGTGTCGGTCGTCTCCACCCTGGTCGTGCTCGCCGTCGTGTACTTCGGCGTCGTGAACACCCCCGGCTGGGCAGCGGTGCAGCAGTCGTTCTTCGACCCGGAGACCGCGGTCGACACGTTCCCGGACATCCTGCTGGGCCTCTGGCTGAACGTCCGGATCCTGTTCTTCAGCGCCATCGGCGTCGCCGTGTTCGGCACGCTGCTCGCGGTCGTCCGCGGCCTGCGCAACCCGGTGTTCTTCCCGCTGCGGATGCTCGCGACCGGCTACACGGACCTGTTCCGTGGCCTGCCGCTCATCATCGTGCTCTACCTGGTCGGCTACGGCATCCCCGGGCTCGGGGTGTTCCCGCGGCTCCCCGCCGAGGTCTGGGGCACGATCGCGATCACCCTGACCTACTCGTCCTACATCGCCGAGGTGCTCCGCGCCGGCATGGAGGCCGTGCACCCCTCCCAGCGCCTGGCCGCCCGGTCGCTCGGACTCTCGCACGCCAAGACGCTGCGGCTCGTGGTGCTGCCGCAGGCGATCCGCAAGGTCACCCCGGCGCTGATGAACGACTTCGTGTCGATGCAGAAGGACGTCGGTCTGGTGTCGATCCTCGGGGCCGTCGACGCGGTCCGCTCCGCCCAGATCGCGCAGGCCGAGACCTACAACTTCACGCCGTACTTCGTCGCCGGGCTGCTGTTCGTGGTGATCAGCCTGCCGCTGATCCGCGTCACGGACGCGATCGCGCGTCGCCAGCAGCGGCGCGAGCAGATCGGAGGGACCGTATGAGCGAGGCCGGCCAGGAGGCCCGTGGTGCGTCCGGTACGGACGCCGCGGTCCTCGAACTGCGCGGGTTGCGCAAGGCCTTCGGCGAGCACGAGGTCCTGCGCGGGATCGACCTGACGGTCCACCGCCACCAGGTCATCTGCGTCATCGGGGCCTCGGGCTCCGGCAAGTCGACGCTGCTCAAGACGGTCAACCTGCTCGAGGGCATCGACGACGGCGAGATCCTGCTGCAGGGCACGGACATCGCCGATCCGCGCGTCGCCGTCGACGCCGTGCGGGCACGCATCGGCGTGGTGTTCCAGCAGTTCAACCTGTTCCCGCACATGAGCGTGCTCGACAACGTCACGCTCGCGTCCCGCCAGGTGCACGGCATCGGACGGGCCCAGGCCGAGGACACCGCGCGCCGGCTGCTCGACCGGATCGGTCTCGCCTCGTTCGCCGATGCGTACCCCGACCGCCTGTCCGGCGGGCAGCAGCAGCGCGTCGCCATCGTCCGGGCGATCGCGTCGGACCCGGAACTCCTGCTGCTCGACGAGGTCACGAGCGCCCTCGACCCGCAGCTCGTGGGCGAGGTGCTCGACCTGGTCACCGAGCTGAAGCGGCAGGGTTCGACGATCCTGATGACGACGCACGAGATGCACTTCGCGCGGAACGTCGCCGACCGGATCGTGTTCCTGCACCGCGGCGAGGTCGTCGAGCAGGGTTCCCCCGCCGACGTCCTCGACCACCCGCAGCACCCGGCGCTCGTCGAGTTCCTCGCCCGCGTGCATGCCTAGGGCGTCAGCAGCACCTTGCCGATCACCTCGCCGTCGCGCACGCGGCGGTGGGCCTCCTCGACCTCGGCCAGGGGCAGCACCGAGTCGATGACCGGGCGCACCCGGCCGTCGGCGACCAGCGGCCAGACGTTGTAGCGGACCGCCTCGACGATGGCGGCCTTCTCGGCGAGCGGCCGTGCACGCAGGGTCGTGCCGCTGATCGTCGCGCGCTTCCGCATCAGCACCCCGAAGTCGAGCTCGGCGGTGCGGCCGCTGCCCGAGGCGATGACCGCGATGTGCCCGTTCGGGGCGAGGGCCTGCAGGTTCCGCTCCAGGTAGGACGGTCCGACGACGTCGAGCACCACGTCGACGCCGACACCGTCGGTGAACGCCATGACGCGCTCCACGAAGTCCTCGGTGCGGTGGTCGACCACCAGGTCGGCGCCGAGCGCACGGGACGCGGCGACCTTGCGGTCGCCGCCGCTCGTCGCGATCACCGTCGCACCGAGGGCCTTCGCCCACAGCACCGCGTGTGACCCCATACCGCCGGTACCGCCGTGCACCAGGAGCGTCTGCCCCGGCCGGAGCCCGGCGAGCATGCCGATGTTGGAATAGACGGTGCAGGTGGCCTCGGGCAGCCCGGCCGCCTCGACCAGGTCGACGCCCTCGGGGACCGGCAGCACCTGGGTGACCGGCGCGACGACGAGCGACGCGTACCCGCCGCCGGAGAGCAGCGCGCACACCCGGTCGCCCACCGCCACGGTCGTGACGCCCGCACCGACGGCCCGCACCGTGCCGGAGACCTCGAGCCCGAGGATCTCCGAGGCCCCGGGCGGCGGCGGGTAGTTCCCCGCGCGCTGCTGCAGGTCGGCGTTGTTGACGCCGGCCGCGGCGACCTCGATCAGGACCTCGTCCGTACCGGGTTCCGGGTCGGGCAGGTCGGTGACGGACATGGAAGCGTCGTCGAACGTGATGGCTCGCATGCCCTCGACGGTACGCGCCACCCGCCTCCGGCCGGGTGCCGGTCGCCCACAACCCGGCCGGTCCCCCTGTGGATGTTCCCTGTACGCTCGATGACGGATCTGCACCTCATCCGGGGGAGTGCGGACAGATCGAGGGGGACTCTCCACCATGCCCAAGAAGCTCATCGCGCTGGCCACCGCCGGCCTCGCACTCACGCTGCTCGCCGGTTGCTCGACCGGGCCGTCCAAGGCCGAGCAGTGCACGCAGTTCGAGAAGACGGTCAAGTCCGCCGCCCAGGGCGTCCAGTCCGAGGCCGCGAACCTGCAGTCCGACCCGGACGCCGCCGTCACGAAGCTCAAGGAGCTCGACGAGAAGATCTCCGACGGCGTCGACGACCTGTCGGACGACGACCTGAAGGCCAAGGGCGACGCCTTCGAAGAGGCCTACGGCGACCTGGTCGACGACATCGAGGACATCGCCGACGACCCGCAGTCGGCCGACGTCTCGGCCCTGACGAAGTCCAGCACCAAGGTGCAGGACGCCGGCAACGCGTTCCAGAAGGAGTGCAACTCCTGATGCGCCGTACCCTCACCGCGCTCGCCACCGCCGGCCTCGCACTCACGCTGCTCGCCGGCTGCTCGGGCGGCGACGGCGGTTCGTCCGACGGCGGCTCCTCCGGGGGCGACTCGGGCTCGTCCAGCGCCCCGTCGGCCTCGAAGACCGCCGCAGCGGCACCCGACCAGACCAAACAGGAAGCCTGCTCGCTGCTCGAGAACGAACTCGCGTCGTTCCTCAAGGAGCAGGGTTCGAGCTCCGCCCCGGCCGAGCCGAAGGCCCGTGCGGCGCTCGTCGACGAGTTCGTCCAGCGCATCGACTCGGCGCTGACGAAGGTCTCGAACGACCAGGTGCACGACACGTTCGAGGACTTCTCCGGCGCGGCCAAGGGCTACAGCTCGGCCATCCGCTCCGGCGCGGCCGAGGACTCCACCGAGGTCACGAAGGCCCAGTCCGAGGTGCAGACCACGCTCGACCAGGTCTCGGCGGTCTGCCCCGCCAAGAGCTGAGCGGGCACACGCCCGGCCACGCATGACGACGCCCCGCCGCTCCTGGACCAGGAGCGGCGGGGCGTCGTGCTTCCCCCGTCGGGGGAAGGGCGTCAGACGGCCGCGGGCTGCGAGGCGTCGAGGCGTGCGACGTCCTCCGGCCGCAGCCGCACGGTCGGCGCCGTGATCGAGTTCAGGATCGACTGCGGCCGCGACGCACCGGGGATCGGCACGACGACGTCGCTCTTCTGCAGCTCCCACGCCAGGGCGATGACCTGCGGGGTGACCCCACGGTCGCGGGCGATGTACGCGAAGTCCTCGAACGCCGTGCCGAGGTCCGCCGCGCTCCCGATGCCACCGAGGGGGCTCCACGGCAGGAACGCGATGCCGAGCTCGTCGCACAGCTCGAGTTCCGGCTCGCTCGACCGGAACTTCGGCGAGTACTGGTTCTGCACCGACGCCAGGCGTCCGCCGAGCACCTCGTTCGCGGTGCGGATCTGGTCCGGGTCGGCGTTCGAGATGCCCGCCATCCGGATGACGCCCTCGTCGAGCAGCTCGGCGAGCGCCCCGATCGAGTCGGCGTACGGCACCGCAGGGTCGGGGCGGTGGAACTGGTACAGGCCGATCTGCTCGACGCCGAGCCGCTTCGCCGAGGCCTTCGCCGCCTCCTTCAGGTACTCCGGGTGCCCGTTCTGTGCCCAGTTGCCGGCCTCGGGGCGCAGGTGTCCGCCCTTCGTCGCGATGAGGACGTCCGAGGTGTCGTCGTGGAACTCCCGGACGGCCCGCGCGATGAGCTCCTCGTTGTGCCCCACCTCGTCGTGGCCGCCCAGGTGGTAGGCGTCGGCGGTGTCGATGAGCGTGACACCGTTCTCGAGCGCTGCGTGGATCGTGGCGATGGACTGACGCTCGTCCGGTCGGCCCTCGATCGACATGGGCATCCCGCCCAGACCGATGGCACTGACGGACACGTCTCCGATGACTCGTTGCTTCATCGGCCCAGCATGCGCCGGGGGTGCGCTCGCACGCCCAGGTGGTCACGCCGTGGCCGTGACCGACAGGCGGACTGGAGGCGCGTGGCGGCCCCGCCTTCGCGCCTCCAGGCCGGAACGCACACGCGTTCTCGGACAGGACACGCGTCGATCGACGCGTGTCCTGTCGGAAGCGTGGTGTCGGTCAGGCGCTGGCGGACACCGACGACGAGGCAGAACCGCTGTCGACGGCGTTCGCGAAGACGACCCCGCCCCACACGATGACGACGATCGCGAGCACGAAGCCGATCGCGGCGATCCACCACGACGGCTTCCGTCGGATCCACGCGCCGATCGACAGCACGATCGTGGCGACCCCGATGACGAAGGCGCCACCGACCGCGATGGCCGCGCCACCGAAGTACCCGCCGGGCGTGCAGCCCGACGAGGCGTCGCACTCCGCCGTGGCCGAGGCGATCGCGACGATGCCGACGACCGCCGTGATCGCGGTCATGACGGCGCCGAACACCAGGAGCAGCACCGTCGAGATCCGGTCGGCGAGCTTCGCCGGCGGGAACAGCGTGGTGCCACCGCGCTCCCACGCCGCGCGCTGCGCGTCCGTGGGGCCGGAGGAGGACTGCGGCGGAGGGCCGGGGACGTTGGACCAGGTCATGCGTGCAGTCCTACCGCGCCTCGACCCCGAACGCCTGTGCGAGCCGCTGGATCTTCTGCGCCCGACCGAGCCGCGGCAGGTCGGAACCGTCGCGGATGACCCGGCCGCGGGCCTCGAAGTCGTCGAGGAAGTCCTGCGCCCAGGCGACGTCGGTCGGTGTGGGGGAGATGACCTCGTTGATGACGGGGAGCTGCTCGGTGTCCAGGCAGAGCTTCCCGGTGAGGCCGAGCGACACGGCCACCTGCGACTGCTCGCGGAGGATCGGGTGCGACGACCCGACCGTGGGGCCGTCGATCGGGCCCGGCAGGTCGCCGACGCGCGAGGCGACGACCAGCTTCGACCGCGGGTACGCCATCGCGAGCGTGTCGGCGCTGGTCCCGGTGTCGCGGCGGTAGTCGCCGGAACCGAAGGCCAGGCGGAACGCGCCCTGCGCCTTGGCGATCGACACGGACTCCTCGATGCCCAGGGCCGACTCGACCAGGGCGATCACCGGCGTCTGGCCGCCGAGCCGGTGCCAGGTGTCGGTCACCTGGGCGGGGGACTCGGTCTTGGCGAGCATGACACCCTGCAGCCCGGGCAGGCCGCGGAGCTCCTCGACGTCGTCCGCCCAGAAGTCCGTCGTGACGTCGTTGATGCGCACCCAGGCCTCGCCACCGCCGGCCAGCCAGGCGGCGACGCCCTGCCGGGCCGAGGGCTTCGCGGCGGGGTCGACGGCGTCCTCGATGTCCAGGATGATCTGGTCGGCGCGGGAGCGCTGGGACTTGTCGAACCGGTCGGTGGCGGTGCCGGAGACCAGCAGCCACGACCGTGAGATCTCGGCGGGGACCGATCGACGCCGGTTCGGCGTGGGGGCGGACGGAGCGGTGCGGTCGTCGATGGCCATGCCCCGTTGGTACCACACCGAACGGGGCTGCCGTCGGATCGGGCGCGCCGCCCGTCGGGTCGGACGGTGGCGCACGTCGGGCCGGACGGCGGTCACGTCCGTGCGGAAACCCCGAAACCTCGGTTCATTGCCAGAGAGGCCGTCCGGTTCCGCCTACAGTGTCGGATGTGTGGCGAGCGGACAGGGTGACCGACGGTGAGGACGACGTGAACGACGACGTCCCCGTCGAGGGTGCCCGCGCGCGCCCCGACGACGATCGAGACGAGCAGCAGGACGTGGACCAGGAACGGACCGACGACGAGCCGGACCGCACGCTCCGCCCGGAGCTGCAGATGACGAGCCCGCAGGCGATCAGCCTCGGCGACCCGCGGCTGCAGGCCGGCAACGCGGCCGAACCGACGTGGGACGGCTGGCGCACCCAGCTGACCGGTGTCGGCGGCACGAGCCCGCTCACGCACTTCAGCGACCACCCGCGCGCCCGCATCGAGCTCTCGACCACCCACCCGGGCGGTCTCGCGCAGTTCATCACCGGCAAGACGACCCTGCTGTCCAGCCTGATCCGCGACGAGGTGGCGCTCCGTGCCGCCCGCGTGGCCGCCGGACACGTCGAGGCGAAGGGCACCGAGCTGGCCACCGTGCGCGGCATCGACGCCGTGAAGCTCGGCATCGGCATGGCCGACTGGAAGCACGGCGACGAGCAGTTCCGCGGCCCGGTGCTCCTGCGCCCCCTGGCGATCCGCCGACACGGACGCGACTTCGAGGTGCGCCTGCTCGGCGAACCGGTGCTCAACCCGGGCCTCGCCGACGCCCTGCACGAGCAGTTCGGGGTCATCCTCGACGCGCAGTCCTTCGTGGCCCTCGCGCAGCAGGACGGCTCGTTCACGCCGAACCCCGTCATCGACCGCCTGCGTGGCCTGACCGCGCACATCCCCGGCTTCTCGGTGCACGCACGCCTCGTGGTGTCCACCTTCGCCGAGGTCGCCACCGGCATGGTCGAGGACACCGGCGACCTGTCGCACCCCGTGCTCGACGCCCTCGCCGGCAACCCGAGCGCGAAGTGGCAGGTCGAGCAGTCCTACCACCCGGTCGAGCAGACCCCGTCGGACGAGCGCAGCCCGGAGACCGACACGCTCCTGCTCGACGCCGACGACGAGCAGGAGAACGTGATCGCGCAGATCACGGCCGGCAACTCCATCGTCGTGAAGACCCTGCCCGGCACCGGTGGCACGCAGACCATCGTGAACGCCCTGGGTGGCCTGGTCGCCGCGAACAAGCGCGTGCTCGTCGTGAGCCCGCGCCGCGCCACCCTGCGGGGCATCGCCGCCCGCTTCGGCGAGGTCCAGCTGCCCGGGGTCGCGGTCACGCCGTCGACCCTGCGCCGTGACGTCGTCCGTGCCATCGCCCGGAACGAGAAGGCCGCGCGTCCGAACCTCCGCGAGGTCGACGACGCCCTGGTCCGCCTCCGCAAGGTGCTGAAGGACTACCGCGGCTCGCTCACCCGCAAGGACCCCGACTTCAGCGTCTCGGTGCTCGACTGCCTGGTGGAGCTGTCGCGCCTGTCGCTGCTGCCCGTCGCCCCGTCGACCACCGCGCGCCTGTCGAAGCAGTCCGTCGCCTCGATGGTCGAGGGCCGCTCGCGCGTCGCCGAGACGATGGTCAGCGCCGCGAACCTCGGTGAGTTCCGCTACGGCCCCGACGACTCGCCCTGGTACGGCGCGAAGTTCGGTTCGAGCGACGGCGCCCAGCGTGCGCACCGCATCGCGAAGGACCTCGACGCCGACGGCCTGCCGACCCTGCTCCGCCGCGCCCACGACCTGGTGAGCTCGACGCACATGCGCCAGTTCACGACCATCAACGAGCTCGGCATCTACCTGCGCCTGCTCACCGAGATCCGTGACACGCTCGACCGCTTCCTGCCGGTGGTCTTCGACCGCTCGGTGTCCGAGCTCGTGGCCGCCACCGCGCCCCGCGGCGAGGGTGCCCCGATGTCGTCGACGAACCGTCGCCGGCTCAAGAAGCTCGCCCGCGAGTACGTCCGTCCGGGCGTGCACGTGTCCGACCTGCACGAGGCCTTGACCCGCGTCCAGCAGCAGCGGGTGCTCTGGCAGCGCTACGTCGCCGCCGGCGTGAACCCCGAGGTGCCCACCGGCATCGCCGACGTCCAGGTGCTGTTCTCGAACGTCGCCGAGGACCTCGCGCGCCTCGACGAGCCGCTGGGCCGCACCGAGCGTGACCGCCAGCTCGCGAACACCCCGGTCGACCAGCTCGTCCCGACCATCGCCGAGCTCGCCGCCGAGTCCGACGTCCTGCACAACCTGCAGGAGCGCACCGAGCTCATGCAGACCCTGCGCGACCTGCAGCTCGAACCGCTCATCACCGACCTGGCGAACCGGCACGTGCCGGACGTGCAGGTGCCGGCCGAGCTCGAGCTCGCCTGGTGGCAGTCCGCCCTCGAGACCATGCTCGAGTCCGACCGGGCACTGCTCGGCGCCAACACCGACATGCTCGACCGGGTCGAGGCCGACTTCCGCCTGGTGGACGACGCCCACGCGGCCGGGGTCTCCCAGGGCCTGGCGTGGCAGCTCGCCGAGAACTGGAAGGTCGGTCTCGTCGACTGGCCCGAAGAAGCGACCGCGCTCAAGACCCAGCTCCGCGACGGCGCGATCACCTCGCGCCTGCTGCAGGACTCCGCACCGCACCTGTCCCGGTCGATCGCACCCGTCTGGCTCGCCAGCCCGTACGAGGTGCCGCAGATCGCCGACACGATGCCGTTCGACACCGTGATCCTGGTCGACGCCGGTGCCGTGACGATCGCCGAGACCGTCGGTGCCGTCCGTCGTGCCCGCCAGACCGTCGTGTTCGGCGACCCGGTCACGCAGACGCCGTCGCCGTTCCGCATCGCCGTGGACCCCGAGCACCGGGCGCTGCAGGTCGACGAGGGCACGCTCGACGCGTTCCACGCCGACTCCGCCCTGGCGAAGCTGTCCACCCTGCTGCCGACCCTGTCGCTGTCGCGGTCGTACCGCGCCGGCGGTGAGGACCTGGCCGAGCTCGTGAACCGTCGCTTCTACGGCGGCAAGATCGAGTCCCTGCCGTGGGCCGGCTCGTTCCTCGGCCACGGCTCGATCGCGCTCGACTACGTCAGCGACGGCAAGGCCGTCCCGGACCCGGAGTCCGGTGCCGTCGAGAGCGTCGATGCCGAGGTCGACCGCGTGGTCCGGCTCGTCATCGACCACGCCCGCACCCGTCCGACCGAGTCGCTCATGGTCATCACCGCATCGGCGAAGCACGCCGTGCGCGTCGAGCAGGCCGTGCTGACCGCCGCGCAGGGCCACAAGGACCTGACCGAGTTCGTCATCGGCGACCGTGCCGAGCCGTTCATCGTGGCGACGCTCGAGCAGTCGGTGGCGCAGAGCCGCGACCGCGTCGTGTTCTCCATCGGCTACGGCCGCACCCCGCACGGCCGCGTGCTGCGCGACTTCGGTCCGCTCGGCAAGCCCGGCGGCGAGCGGCTGCTCGCGGTCGCGATGACCCGTGCGCGTCGCTCGATGGTCATCGTCACCTGCTTCCAGCCGTCGGACATCGAGGCCGAGCGCATGGGCCACGGCACCGTCGCCCTCGCCGAGATCCTGGCCGAGGTGCGTGCCCGCACCACCGCCGAGTACGTGCCGGACGACTCCGACCCGCTGCTCGTCGACCTGGCCCGGCGCCTCGAGATGCGTGGCATCCCGGTCGCGCTCGGACACCGCGGCAAGCTCGGCCTCGTCGCCGCGCACGGCGGGGTCTGCGTCACGATCGAGACCGACGCGTCGCTGGTCAAGGGATCGCTGCGCGAGTCCCTGCGCCTGCGCCCCGAGGTCCTCCGCCGACTCGGCTGGCACTACGTACGCGTGCACGCGTTCCAGCTGTTCTCCGACCCGGACCGCGTCGCCGACACCGTCGCGTCCGTGCTCGGGGTCGACCGCGGTGCCACGCAGGAGATCTCGATCCCACCGATCCCCGCCCGCCGATGAGCCGTCGGGCCTCTCGGCCCGCCGGTCCGGTGACGCCGGAGACGGACCAGCTGGTGGGCGCGTGGACGCGAGTCGACGACGCGTCGTCAGCCGCGCCTCCCGTCCGTCCCGCCGCTGACGGAGGCGAGACGGCGGACCAGCCGGGAGGCCCGGTGCGGCGCCGCAGACGCGTCACCACCCAGCCGGTGGCGGGCTACGACCCGACGCCGCCGCCGGAACCGGCGCGACACCGCGACGGCGAGAACGACGACCAGCTCCGGCGCGACGTCCCCCCGCACTGGTAACCGGTAGCCTGGCCCGTGATGACTGACACCGCGCGACAGCGCCCCGACTGGCAGACCTGGCCGAACCTGATCACGCTGTTCCGCCTCGTGCTGATCCCGGTGTTCATCGGCCTCGTCGTCGCCGGCCACCCGGGGTGGGCGCTCGTCGCCCTCGTCGTGATCGGCGTGAGCGACTGGGCGGACGGCTTCATCGCCCGCAAGTTCGACCAGGGCTCCAAGCTCGGCAAGGCCATCGACCCCGTCGCCGACCGCCTGGCGATCATCGCGATCGTGCTGTCCCTGGTGCTCGTCGGCCTGCTGCCCTGGTGGGTGGTGGCCGTCGTCGTGCTCGTCGACCTGGTGCTCGTCGTCCTGTCGAGCGTGCTGTTCCACGGCAACCCGGACCTGGACGTCACGTGGACGGGCAAGATCCGCTCGGCGCTGCTGTTCGTCGGGCTGCCGGTGCTGCTGTTCTCCGCGGTGCACACCGTCGACGAGAACGCGCCGTGGGTCCGGGTCGTGGCCCTGGTGTTCGTGTACCTCGGCACCGCGGGGCACGTGCTCGCCGGCGCGCAGTACGCCGTCGCGATGTTCGCGAAGCGCCGCGCGGTCCCCGCCGCCTGACGGGCCCCCGCGCAAAACACCGGTGTTCACGCTGCGTACCGCGGTTTGCGGGGGTGCAGAGCGGGAACACCGGTGTCTTGCGGGTCCGACCGCGGTCGTGCGCCTGGGCTAGAGCTTCGTCGAACCGCCGATGCCGGGCCCCTCGGGAGCGTTCGACGGGGCGATGTGTGCGCCCGTGCTGGTCGCGCCGCCGTTCTGCGGGCGGAGCAGGTCGCGGATCTCGAGCAGCACCTCGACGTCGGTCGGGGGGACGTCCTGCGGGGTCTGCTGCTCGTCGTTCTTGACGCGCTCGAACGCCACCTTCTTCAGGTGGTTGACGGGCACGACGAGCGCGAAGTACACGACCGCGGCGACGATGACGAAGTTGATGACCGCACCGATGATCGCGCCGAAGTAGAGCGTTGCCCCTTCACCGGAGACCGTGGGGATAGTGACCTTTAAGGCTTGGTCCAGGCTCGAGGCGTTGAACACCGCACCGATGAGCGGGTTGATGAGCGCCTTGACGATCGTGCTGACGATCGCGGTGAACGCCGCACCGATGACGACTGCGACGGCCAGGTCGATGACGTTGCCGCGGAGCAGGAACTCCTTGAAGCCCTTCATGCGAGGGCCTCCTTCCGGGTCGAGGACGGCCGCCGAGTGGCGACGCGCCCAAACCTATCCGGAGAGCGCGGACCGCGTCAGGACGCGGCGGGCTTCGAGCCGCTGGGCTTCGACTCGGCCTTCTTCGCCGGCTCGGACTTCTTCGGCTCGGACTTCGCGGGGGCGCTCGACGAGCCCTCGGACTTCGGGGCCGGGCGCGAGTCGGTGCGGTAGAAGCCGCCGCCGTTGAAGGTCACGCCGACCGGGGAGAACACCTTCCGCAGGACGCCGCCGCAGACCGGGCACTCCGTCAGGGTGGCGTCGGAGAAGGACTGCTTGATGTCGAACGCGTTGTCGCACTCGGTGCAACGGTACGAGTAGGTGGGCACGTCAGCTCCGGAACGTGATGATGCGCGACGGCGTGATGATGCCGTCAACGGGTTCGTCGTGGGGTTCGCGCGGGACCTCGTCGAGGTACTCCGCGTCGAAGATCACAGCATAGACGGGCGGACGGTTCGCCATGGACCCGAGGGTCTTGTCGTAGTAGCCGCGCCCCCAGCCCATGCGGACACCGTCGTGCCCAACCGCCGCCGCCGGGGCGAGGATCGCGTCGACGTCGTTGATCGCGAGCGGGGACAGGACCTCGCCGACGACCTCGGGCAGGCCGAGCAGGCTCTCGGTCTCGCTCTCGCCGTCGCCCACGGCCCAGTCGAGCAGCCCGTCCTCGCGGGTGATCGGCAGCAGCACGCGGATGCCCTGCCCGAACGCCCAGTTCAGGAACGGCCGCACGTTCGGCTCGTCCGGTGCGGACAGGTACAGGGCGAGGGACGTCACCTGGCGCTCCTCGACGAAGCGCTGCAGGGTCGCGGTCAGGGTCTCGGTGTCCGCGTCGCGTTCGGTCGTGGTCCGGGTGCGCCGCCGCTGCCGGAGTTCGGCTCGCAGGGCGCGCTTCTCGTTCCCGAGATCGGCGATCATGCGCAGGAGTCTACCGAGGGGCACGGTTGCGGCTTCCCGCCGGGAACACGCGGGGTCCCGTGTCCCCCGGAGCGACGACATGCCCTCGAAAGGGGGATCGGATACGGTCTGAGCATGGGCTTCCAGATTTCGAAGGCGGTGATCCCGGCCGCAGGGCTGGGTACCCGCTTCCTCCCCGCGACCAAGGCGATGCCGAAGGAGATGCTCCCCGTCGTCGACAAGCCGGCCATCCAGTACGTGGTGGAAGAGGCTGTCGGTGCCGGGCTGACCGACGTGCTGATGATCACCGGGCGCAACAAGAACGCGCTCGAGAACCACTTCGACCACGTGTCGGAGCTCGAGGAGACCCTCCGCAAGAAGGGCGACCACGAGAAGCTGCAGAAGGTGAACCAGTCGACGGACCTCGCCGACATGCACTACGTGCGACAGGGTGACCCGCTCGGCCTCGGCCACGCGGTGCTCCGCGCGAAGATGCACGTCGGCCGCGAGCCGTTCGCCGTGCTCCTCGGTGACGACATCATCGACGCTCGTGACCCGCTGCTCCAGCGCATGATCGAGGTCCAGGGCGAGAAGAACGCCACGATCGTGGCCCTGCTCGAGGTCCCCGAGTCGCAGACGCACCTGTACGGCATCGCCACGGTCGAGCCGACCGACACCGACGACGTGGTGAAGATCACCGGCCTCGTCGAGAAGCCCCCGCAGGGCGAAGCGCCCTCGAACCTGGCCATCATCGGCCGCTACGTCATCCGTCCCGAGGTCTTCGACGTCCTCGAGAAGCAGGAGCCGGGCAAGGGCGGCGAGATCCAGCTGACCGACGCGCTCATGAAGATGGCGAGCGCCGAAGAGTGGACCGGCGGCGTGTACGGCGTCGTGTTCCGTGGACGCCGGTACGACACGGGTGACAAACTCGACTACATCAAGGCGATCGTGCAGCTCGCCTCGGACCGCGATGACCTCGGCCCCGACCTCAAGTCGTGGCTGAAGGAGTTCAACGCGGGCGAATAGTCGGCCATCCCGCTCGGGTCCGGTGATCACGGACCCGGGCGGGACACCCCGTCCCGCACCGGGGCGGGACCCCGGAGGAACCCAGCGATGACGACGATCCCGACCCTGTCCCACGGGCGGGTCACCATCCGGCCCCTCCGGCTCCGCGACACCCGCGACCTCGACGCGGCACTCGCGACGAACCGTTCGTGGCTCCGCACCTGGGAGGCCACGAACCCCTCCGGGCACGTCTCCACCGACGTCCGGGGCAGCATCCGCGCGCTCCAGGCCAACGCCCGCGCGGGACTCGGACTCCCGTTCGCGATGGAGCTCGACGGCCGCTTCGTCGGGCAGCTCAACGTCTCCGGCATCTCCTACGGCTCGCTCGCGAGTGCCTCCATCGGCTACTGGGTCGTCGAGGACGCCGCCGGCCACAACGTGACGCCGATCTCGGTCGCCCTCGCCGTCGACCACTGCTTCCGCTCGCTCGGCGTGCACCGGATCGAGATCTGCATCCGGCCGGAGAACGCCCCGAGCCTGCGCGTCGTCGAGAAGCTCGGCTTCCGGTACGAGGGACTCCGTCGCCGGTACATCCACATCAACGGGGACTGGCGCGACCACTTCTGTTTCGCGCTGGTGGCGGAAGAGGTCCGCGGGGGCGTCCTCGAGCGCTGGGTGCAGGGGCAGGTGCCGCCCGGCGTGGGGACCGTGCCGCTCGCCGCACGCGACGAGGCGGCGATGCCGCTGGACACGACGCCCCGCATCTGACGTCCCACGTCTGACGGGCCTGGAGGCGCGACTCGCCTTCCACGGATTCCGCCCCGACACGCGCAACACGCGTCCGGCAATGACGCGGCGCGGGAACCGCCGCCCCTACCGTGTTCGCATGGCAGGAATCGGCTCGTGGGGTGGCGGCATCGTCCTGCTCGTCGCGGCCGTACTCTGGCTCGTCTACCTGATGCCGTCGTGGGCCGCCCGCCGCCAGTACCTGGCCACCGAGCGGAACGCCATCCGGCTGCAGCAGACCCTCCGGATCCTCGCGCAGACCGCCGAGCTGCCGGACGAGGTCCGCATCGAGATGAACGCGAAGTCCCTCGCCCAGGCGCAGCGCGTCGCCCGGTCCGAAGAGGCCAAGCGCACCGCCATCGTCCGAGCCCACGAAGCCGCGCGGCAGCGTGAGATCACCCGCCGCCTGGCCGAGCAGGCCCCCGTGCTCGAGCGGGCGTCCGCCGTGCCGGCCCTGACCGCGATGCGCATGCGCCGGTCCCGGCTCGGGGCGACCCTGTTCGGCACGCTCGGCGTCGTCATCGCCCTCGTGGTCTTCGTCGCGGCACCGTCGCTCTGGCTCGTCGGTGTCGCCGGCCTCGTCGCCGCCGGTGGGTCCGCAGCGGTCCTGGCCCAGCTGCACCAGGTGGCGACGGCACGGAAGCAGCGTCTCGCGGCCGCCGAGACGGGCGCGACCCGCGCCTCCCGGCCGTCCACCGCCTGGACGGACCCGGCGCCGCCCCTGTCGACCGAGCAGCCTGCCGAGCCCGCAGCGGACCGCTCCTGGACCCCGAACCACGTTCCGAAGCCCCTCTACGTGGAGCGGCCGGCTGCTCCGGCCGCCTCGCCCGAGTCGTCGGCGGAACTCGCTGCCCGCCTGAAGGAGCGCGTCGCCGCGGCCAAGGCGGAAGCCGAGGCCGAAGCTGCGGCGATCCGCGCCGGGGAGTCCGACCCGTCGCTGGCGCGGGTGTCGCGGATGCGGCCCGAGCTCGAAGAGGCTGCGGCGTCGCTGTCAGCGCACGACCAGGGGCGTCTGGCCGAACGGCTCGGGCTCCGGGCCCCCGCCGCCCCTGCTGCGTCGGCCGGCGTTGCTCCTGGCGCTCCTGCTCCTGCCGCTCCTGCTCCCGCCGCTCCTGCTCCCGCCGACGAGCCTGCCGGGCCGCCGAGCAAGTGGGCCGGCATGGGTGTCCTCGACGACGACGCCTACCAGCAGGCCGACCTCGACGCGATCATGCGACGGCGCCGCGCGGTCTGACCCGCGGCACGCCCGAAGGGCCACCTGCGATTTCGGCTGGGCCGAACGAGGGTGCTAGTGTGATCGAGCACTTGGGGCTATGGCGCAGTTGGTAGCGCGTCTCGTTCGCAATGAGAAGGTCAGGGGTTCGAATCCCCTTAGCTCCACCAGGTAGCAACCACAAGAACGGCCCGGAACCCACAGGTTCCGGGCCGTTCTGTCGTTGGCGGTCGTGTCGAGTGGATCGTCCTCCACAGGCCGAGTCAGGTGGATCGTTCGACACAGTTCACGGACAGGGGTGGTGTGTTGTCCAACGCACCGCCCTAGACTCCCCGTGCGCCGACCGGCGCGGGAAACGGGGGAACACGTGCGCTTCAGGACCGCCATCGCATCGATCGGCACGGTGCTCGCCGTCGCCGCCGGGCTCGCCGTCGTCGGGCCGGTCGCGCCGGCATCGGCAGCGGCCCCGACGACCGGCCGATTCACCCCCGTCGCACCGGCACGAGCCTGGTCCGGCACCGCGACGAGCACCGCGACGACGGTCACCCTCGGCGGCAGGAACGGCATCCCCGCTTCGGCCACGGCTCTCGTGCTCACCGCGACGGTGAACGCGCCGAGCGCCGCCGGGTACGTCAGTGTTGCCCCTGCCGGCAGCACGGCGAGCCCCGCGATCCAGAACTTCCGCCGGGGGCAGCCGATCTCCGGCACGACCACGGTCGGCCTCACCTCGGGCAAGGCCCAGGTGAAGGTGTCCGCGGGCAAGGCCACCGTTTCGCTCGACGTTGCGGGGTGGTACGGCACGAGTACTTCCGGTTCCACGTACACGCCGCTGCCGCCGACGAACGTGCTGAACGGGACGGTGTCCACCGCGGCGAAGAAGATCGTGGTCGCGGGGAAGGCGGGTGTCCCGGCGAACGCCACCGCAGTGGTGCTCCAGACCGACGTCTCCCGCCCCGCAACGAGTGGTCGGCTGCGGATCACCCCGTCCGGCAACAACGCCGGGGTCGTCTCGTTGATGTACGAGAAGGGCATCACCGTCGCCAACACGACCACGGTCAGGCTCTCCGGCGGCGCCGTGCAAGCGCGAGTCTCCTCCGGATCCGCACGGGTGCTCGCCGACGTGGTCGGGTACTACGCGCCGAACGCCAACGGTTCGGTCTTCGTCCCCGCGCACCCGGTCCGAGCTGCGACCGTCGCTGCCGGGACCACCGCGAAGAAGGTCACCGTCGCCGGCACCGCAGGTGTCCCGCGCAATGCGACCGCTGCGGTCATCAACGCGAAGGTCGGCAAGGGAAGCACCGGGGGATCACTCCGCGTCGTCGGTGCGGGGCTGGCCTCGAGCGTGCCGACGCAGGTCTACGCCAAGGGTCAGACGATCGGGAACGCCTTGATCGCGCCGCTCGCAGCCGGAGGGCAGGTGCAGGCGAAGGTGTCCGGCGGGACTGCGACGGTCTACGTCGACGTCGTGGGGTACTTCCTCGATGGATCGACGGGTTCGGGGACCGGCGTGGACATCTCCTGGCCGCAGTGCGGCAAGACCGTCCCCACCGACCAGTCGTTCGGGATCGTCGGGGTGAACGGTGAACGCGCCAACACGACGAACCCCTGCTTGCAACAGCAGCTCGGCTGGGCCGAGGCCTCCGCCGGCGGCACCGCCCAGCCGACGACGCAGGTCTACTCGCTCTTCACGAACCCCGGGGCACGGGCAGCCTCGGTGTGGCCGACGTCGAACCTCGCGCCGAACGGCCAGACAGTCGCTGTGCCCACGGCGTACGGCACCTGCACACCGCAGTCCGGTGCGCAGTCGACCTGGAAGACGACGGCAGCGTGCTCGTACATGTACGGGTACGCTCGCGCCTACGAAGCAGCCAACACCCGCGGAGTCACCAATCCTGGTCAGTACCGCTGGTGGCTCGACGTCGAGACCGGGCTGTCGTACGTCACCTCGGACGCCGGGCAGAACCGTGCGGCGCTCGAGGGCATGACGAAGGCCCTGCAGGACGCGGGAGTGACCCAGATCGGGGTCTACTCGACCTCGTACCAGTTCAACAAGATCATGGGGACCGTCCCGGCATCGAGTCCGCTCCGGCCGCTGCCGAGCTGGATCGCGCTCGGTGCGGCCCGACTCGACCAGGCTCAGGCGGCCTGCTCCGGCGCTCGTCTGCTCGGTGGACCCATTGGGATGACGCAGTACGTCACGCCGTTCGGCTCGACCGCGATCGACCGCGACTGGTCCTGCAGCTGACGCAGGGGCACGCGACCTGCGACGGTTCGCGAGCGGATCGGCGCGCATCATGACGGCGAGCGCGAGTCGCAGACGGGCGGGAGGCCCGGTGCCAGCTGGCACCGGGCCTCCCGCCCGTCTGCGGGTCGCGTCGGACCCGGCCCCGACGTCGACGTGTCAGCCGGCGATGCTCTCCGTCAGCACGCCGGACTGCGCGAAGGTGGTGTGGATCGCGTTCGCGGCCTGCTCGAAGGCACGGTTGCCGCGCGAGATGCCGAGCGCTCCACCCTTGATCGCGGACTTGCCCGAGCCGCGCAGCAGTCGGGCGACCGTGCGGCCGTCCGGGGCGATCATGATCTGCACGTCGAGGCGGGTGTGGAACGTGCGGTCGTTCGCCATGCCGCCGATGAGGAGCGTCAGGCCGAGGCTGCCGCGGGTCGCACGGAGTGCCCCCTGCTCGGCGTCGTCGACGGTGTAGCCCTCGCGTGACAGCGCCTCACGCACCTGGGCACGGGCGGTCTCGGGGTCGGTGGCGACGAAGAAGTCGTGGCTCTCGGGCATGTGTGTTCCTTCCGAACGGGTCCGCTGGGACACGGAGGACGCTCGCCCCCGAAGACGATCATGCCGTGTCGGAACGACGGAGGTGTCGCTTACGCTGGTCGTGTCATGACTGCCTCGATGAACCGCCGCGCACTCCTGTCCCTCGCCGGCGTCGCCGGGATCGGGCTCGCCGTCGCGGCGTGCTCCTCCGGCAGCGACAAGGGCGGCGACTCGGGCAAGGGGTCGGGCGGCGGGCGCGGGAGCTCCGGGGGTGCGGACGCATCGTCCACCCCGACGGCGAAGCCCGTCGCGAAGGCCGTCACTCCAGCGCAGGTCCCGCTCGCCGGTGGCGTCACGATCACCGTGACGGGGACCGGACTCGCCGCCGTCAAGGGCGTCACCGTCGGCGGTGTCGCTGCGCGCGACGTCACGGCGACCGCGTCGAAGGTGACCTTCACGGCCCCGCACCAGGCGATGTACACCGCCGGTGACGCCGACGTCGCGCTCTTCACCGCGGTGATCGAGCCCACCGCGTCGGCGAACCAGTCCTCTGACGGCAACGGCAGCGCCGCGAACGACGGGCAGAGCGGCGCCACCCAGGACACCGCGACGACCACGCCGACCCCGACCGCCGCCACGACACCCGCTGCGGGCAGCGCGGTCGCTTCGACCACCCTGGCCTACGCCGCACTGACTGACGTCGACCGGCAGCTCGCCTACGCGATGCGGTACTGGAAGGACTACAACCTCGCCGAGTACGGCACGATGAACCCGATCGGCGGCGACTGCGCGAACTACGTCAGCCAGACGCTCATCGCCCGCGGGTGGGAGCAGCGGTCCGACTGGTACAACCGCGCGGCCGGTGCCGAGCACAGTGCGACGTGGACCTACTGCCCGACGATGGACCCGTGGCTCGAGACCAACGCGGCCGAGTTCGGACTCACCCGGCGTTCGTCGGACGAGCGCGACAAGGTGCAGGTCGGCGACATCGTGTTCTTCGACTGGAACGCCAACGGGTCACCGGACCACACCACCATCGTGTCCGAGGTCTTCACCGAGCCCGACGGCACCATCCGCATCAAGTCGGCGAGCCACAACCAGGACGGCCCCTACCGCGACCTCGACGAGATGATCACGGTGCAGCACCCCGGCGGATCGGCCTGGTTCCACACGTTCGACGCGTAGCGCTGTCGCGGCCCGCAAGACACCGGTGTTCGCGCGTCGCGCCGCGGTCTGCGCGTGTTCAACCGGCGAACACCGGTGTCTTGCAGCGCCGACGGACAGCACCGCTCACGGGTACCCGAGGAACCACAGCAGCACGATCGCGACCGGCTGCAGGCACACCCCGACGACCAGCCACGTCACCGCACGCCGCCGTGTCCCCACGAAGACGTCCGAGCCGAGCAGCGGCGCCATCGGCATGAGCAACCGCGGCAACGACTGCTGCGGCAGGAACACCGTCACCAGGTACAGCCCGTAGGAGGCCGTGAACGCGAGCACGTCGGTGCCCAGGGCCCGGGTGCTCCTGCGTGAGAAGAACCACACGGCGCCGGCGAGCACCACCACGACGAGCACGATGCCGAGCGGCCCGAGCCACGTCGACGCCATCGTGAACCACGGTGTCAGCGGCGCGAAGTGCTGCCGCCCGACGAACCCCACCCACCACGACAGCTCGGTGTCCAGGTACGCGTTCGGTCGCCCGGTCACGGCCGTCGCGATGACGGGCCACGCCAGTCCGGCAGCCGCGACGACCAGGCCGGTCACCACGATCGCGATCCGGTCACCCCACGGGAACACTTCGGCAGCGCGCCCCGAGCGGTGCGCTCCGACCCACCGCACGACCAGGTGCACGGCCAGTGCCAGCGCCAGCGCGAGGACGCCGGGCTTCGTGAACGCCGCCACGACACCGAGCGGCGCGATCAGCCAGTACCGACGCCGCACAAGCGCCAGCAGCGCGCCGAACAGCAGCACGAGCAGCAGGCTCTCCGCGTAGGCGACCTGCAGCAGGAACCCCGTCGGCGCGAACGCGAACAGGGCCGTCGCCCAGCGGGCCCGGTGCGAGCAGCCGACGGCGAGCACCAGCCGGTACAGCAGCACGCAGGCGCCCGCTCCGGCGATCGACGCCACCACGACCCCGGCGACCCAGAACGAGGCGCCGGTCAGGGTCATCACGATCCGCACCACCGCGGGGAACACCGGCAGGAACGCCCACGCGTTCGGCAGGACGTGCCCGGAGTCGTCGACCGGCAGCGTCGCGGGGTAGCCGTGCTCGGCGATGGTCCGGTAGAACGAGGCGTCCCACGAGCCCGAGAACGTGAAGAACGAGGGGTCCTGCCGGTACGAGGCGAACGGCCAGCCGTTCGCGGTCGCCAGCAGGTACACGGTCGCCAGCAGCACCGTGCTGACCACCCGCGAGCCCGCCCAGATCAGCAGCGGTGCGGTCCAGGCGCTGCGCCGTCCGGTCAGCAGGCTGCGGAACCCCCGCCTGGAGGCCCGGCTCGCTTCCGCCACGCTCGTCACCCGCCCGATCCTCCCAGATCGCAGGCCGCGCCCCGCATCGCGGGCCGCCACCCGCCCGGCGCGAGCCAACCCGTGTGCTTCGTGAGCAGGAATGGTCGGGTCCGTCTGCCGGACCCGACCATTCCTGCTCACGAAGTGCGGGCCTCCCGGCTAGCGCCCCGTGACCGCGCGACGGATCTGCTCGATCGGGACCTTCGGGGAGCGGTCTGCGTTGAGCAGGCCGTTCGTCTCCTGCATGGTGTCGGTGAGTTGCGTGTAGCAGGACCCGGCGAGGAACGAGCTCGCGCGGATCGCGTCGTACAGCGCGGTGATCCGGGCGACCCAGTCGTCGCCGTCAGTGGCCGACGTGTACCCCCAGCCGTCCTCGCGCTGGACGCCCGGCTGGTAGTTCACGCCGCCGAACTCGGTGAGCATGACCGGCTGGCCGAGGTCCTCGGCGCCGCCGACCAGGATGCGGCGGTCCGCCGGGCCGATGCCACCGAGCAATCGGGTCCGTGCGGTCTCGTCCGCGTAGGTGGCCGCGAGCCGGGGTCCGTCGCCCTCGTAGTCGTGGATCGTGACGATGTCGGAGTTCGTGTGCTCCCACCCGTCGTTGGAGATCACCGGACGCGTCGGGTCCAATGCCCGCGTGACGTCGGCGAGGGCCCGGGCGTAGGCCTGCTGGGCCGGGTCGGTGGCGATGTGCTGCACCCCCCAGCTCTCGTTGGCGGGCACCCACGTGACGATCGACGGGTGCGAGGCGTCACGCTCGACGGCGTCCATCCACTCGCGCATCAGACGTTGCACGGCGCGGGGGGAGAACGCGTAGGCGCCGGGGGCCTCGCCCCACACCATGAGTCCGAGTCGGTCGGCCCAGTACAGGAACCGCGGGTCCTCGACCTTCTGGTGGTTGCGGGCCGCGTTGAAACCGAGCTCCTTGATGAGTTCGACCTCGCGGCGGAGTGCCTGGCGGGACGGGGCGGCGATGTGCGACTCGGGCCAGTAGCCCTGGTTCAGGACACTGCGGACGTCGTGGCGTCGGCCGTTGAGCAGGAACGCGCCCCCGTCGACCCCGACCGTCCGGATCCCGAAGTAGCTGGCGACGGCGTCGAGCGCGCCCGTGCTCGCAGTCGTGTCGTTGCCGTTGCCGTTGCCGTTGCCGTTGCCGTTGCCGTTGCCGGAGCGCGCCAGCAGCGTGACCGTGGCGTCGATCAGCCGGGGCGTGTCGGGGGTCCAGTGCAGCTCGTCCTCGGCCTGCCCGTTCGTCTGCCGCGCGATCGGCACGACCACGTCGAACTCGTCCCCGGTCTCGCCGACGGTGGTCTCGATCGTGGCGAGGTGCTCGTCGCGGTCGTCCCAGCGGGCCTCGACGCGCAGGCGCTCGCCGCCGGTGCGGTGACCGTCGAGCCGGACCGTCAGCCGCATGGTCGCGTGGTCGACGTTCGTCCAGCGCAGGGACGCGATCGAGGCGGTCGGCACGGCCTCGAGCCAGACCGTCTGCCAGATCCCGGTGGTCCGGCGGTACCAGATCGCGTGCGGGTCCTCGTGCCAGTCCTGCTTGCCGCGCGGCTGGGTCAGGTCGTGCGGGTCGTCCTCGGCGCGGACCACCAGGGTGTGCACGGCGTCGGGGTCCGTGGTCAGCGCCTCGGTGACGTCGAAGGAGAACGGGGTGTGGCCGCCCTCGTGTCCACCGATGAACTGCCCGTCGATCCAGACGCGGGCACGGTGGTCGACGGCACCGAAGTGCAGCACGAGCCGGGGCGCGCCGGTGCCGAACCCGGCGGTGTCGAGCTCCGAGCGGGTGATCGCGCGGGAGTACCAGACCACCGGGTGGAACCCGGGCTCGTCGATGCCCGAGGCCGGGGACTCCGGCGGGAACGGGACGACGATGTCGCGGGCGTCGGTGAAGCCGGTGCGCCAGGCGTCGTCGTCGCCGTCGTTCCGGAACGACCACGTGCCGTCCAGGTCGGCCCACGCGGTGCGGAGCATCTGCGGCCGGGGGTACGTGCCGTCCTGCCGCGAAGCGAGGGGGAGGCCGGGGGCGGAAGCGGAGTCAGGTGCGGCCACGATGCCGTCGAGCGTGCTCATGCGTCCATGCTCCCGTGCTGGTACATCGTTGTAAAGAGGGAGTCGGGATTGCGCGGAGCAGGTTCCGCGGGGCGCTCGTCGAGCGGTCGCTCAGCCGATCGCGGCGTCGCGCGTGAGCACCATGACGTCCATCCGTCCCTGCTGGACGACCACGCCGTGCTGGTTCCGCAGGGCCACCGCTCGTTCGACGATCCCGGTCGTTCCCGAGCTCGTCAGCCGGGTGCCGAGGACCTCGACGGTGCAGGTCACGGTGTCGCCGATGAACACGGGCTCGGTGAACCGCCACTGGTCGATCCCGAGCAGTGCCACGGCGGATCCCTCGAAGACGCCCGTGCGCGCGATGAGCCCGAGGCACAGCGAGGTGCCGAGCAGCCCGTGCACGATCCGCTGGCCGTACCGGGTCTTCCCCGCGAACTCGACGTCCGTGTGCACCTGGTTGTTATCGTTCGTCCACGAG
Source organism: Curtobacterium sp. MCLR17_059 (assembly GCF_003234665.1). NCBI lineage: Bacteria > Bacillati > Actinomycetota > Actinomycetes > Micrococcales > Microbacteriaceae > Curtobacterium > Curtobacterium sp. MCLR17_059. The sequence goes on from NZ_QKSU01000013.1 coordinate 69,959, forward strand.
GCGAACGACACCACGTCCGCCTCGGTGATGGTGCGCCCCGGCGTCGTGAAGGTCTGTCCGGCAGCGAGGTCCTCGAAGTAGTGCGGCACGGCCCGATTCTCGCACCCGGTCAGAGCCGCGCGAGCAGCTTCCGCGATCGGCGCAGGCCCTGCGTGCTGGCCGTCTGCTCGGTCGTCGCCAGGACGCCGTACCCGAACGTGTCCTCGCCGTGCTGCGCTGCCACGGCTGCCAGCCGTCGGTACGCATCGGCGGCGTGTGCGGCGTCGAGCGTCTCGCCGAGGGTCTCCTGCACCCGTCGCAGTCGACCGAGCCGGCGCTTCCCGACGTCGGGCAGGTCACCGGCCGCCTGCAGGGCGTAGCGCAACCGGCGCGCGGCCTTCCGGACCTCGTGCAGGGTGTCGAGGTCATCGCTCGGATCACCCAGCAGCCGACCGACGCGTGCCCGCTCGTGCCGGATGCGCCGGGCGGCGAACGTGGCCGCGTCGTCGTCCGCGTGCGGGCCGGCCGGTGCCCGCAGCAGCAGGTCGTCGAGGGCATCGAGTGTCCGGAACCAGGCGTCGGAGCGCAGCGCTCGCCGGAGTTCAGCAGCGGCGACGCTGCGACGTTCCGCGGTCTCGGCGCCGATGCGGTCCAGGGTCTCGGCGTCCACGTACCCGTCGGGGGCGTCTGCCGCCGACCGGGACAGGCCGGCGTGCAGCACCTCGGCGTCGCGAGCGGTCCCGGCGATCCGTCCGGTCTCGGCCAGGGTGGCACGGAGGTCCTCGGTCGCCTGGCGGTCGAGCGCGCCGCGGAACGCCGCGAGCACACTCCGCAGGCGGCGCAGCACCTTCCGCAGGTCGTGCACGGCCTCGGGCTCGTCGGCCCGTACCCGGGGATCCACCGCGACCAGGTCGCGCCGCAGGGCATCGAGCACCCGCAGGACGAACCCGGCGGCGGTGTCCGACCGGGGGCGCTTCGCTCGGCCGCGTCGGCGCTCCGGGGCGGGCTCGGGGCCGCGGGGGAGCGGAACCGACGAGACGTCCACCGGATCGGTCGCCGCGTCGTGCAGCGCTCGTTCGGCCGCTCGTGCCGTGGCGCCGTCGCGTCCGTCGTCCGTCAGGGCCCACCACCGCGACGACCGCAGCACGGTGGTGTCCGGGTCGCCGTCGTCCACGCGCACGTCGGCGACCTCGGCCCGCACCCGGCCGTCCCTGCCGCGGAGGGTCACGAGCGTCGTGGTGGTGTCACGGACCAGGACGGTCCGCAGCGGACGACCACGCAGGAACACCTCGACGGCGTCCCGTGGGGGATCGTCGGACGCGCCGTCGAGCGGTTCCGGGCCGACCCCGTGAGCACCCCGGTCGATCGTCCAGGTGTCGTCCGGCAAGCGTGTGAGCACGACGCCCTCGGCAGCGAGCACCCGGTCGTCGGAGTCCCACACCGTCTCGCGGACCGTCACCGCTCGGTGGCGGCGGACGTCGGCGGCGAACGGCTCGAGTGCGGGGAGCCTGCGGTCGTCGAGGATCCGCCAGGTCCGGCGGGGGTCGGGGAGCGCAGGTGCAGCGTCAGCGGCGGAGGCAGGAGCGGCAGCGGATCGGGGCATGCCGCAAGTGTCGTCCGGCGCACCCGTGTCAGATCGGGGGCAACGGGGTTCTGTGGACGGAGTGCTCCGCGGCCCGTCCTGTGGGGGACTCGGCACCTCGCCAGGCCCCGGCGCGTAGGTTCCGCTGCATGAGCGACGGAGCACCCAGCGCCCCCGACACCCGCGCAGACACGAGCGCAGACACCCGCGCAGACGCCAGCGCCCCCGACACCAGCGCCCCCGACACCAGCACGCCGAGCGACCGCGACCTCGAGTCCTGGATCGCCGACCGCCGCTGGTACGCCTCGAAGGGGTCCGTGCCACACCTCCGGACGATCTCGACCGACGACGGGACCCGGCTGGTGCTCGACGAGGCACCCACGGTCCCCGTCCTCTACCAGTCGCCGATCACCAGCGGCCCCGACGGCACGGTCGTCGACGCCACCACCGATCTCGCGTGGGTGTCGGCACTCGCCGCACGCATCGACGCGGCACCGGACAGCCTCAGCCCGATCGGCCGGGTCACCGCCGCCCGCGTCCTGACGGGTGAGCAGTCCAACACCTCGGTCATCTGCGACACCGAGTCCGGCGACCGCGTCATCATCAAGGTCTTCCGCGTGCTGCACCACGGCGACAACCCCGACGTGACCACGCAGCTCGCCCTCACGGCGGCGGGCAGCACGCGTGTGCCGCGGGTCTACGGCGCCCTCCGCGCCGACTGGCCGGACGTCGGACGCCCGGACGGCACGGCGACGGGGCACCTCGCCTTCGCCCAGGAGTTCCTCCCCGGGCTCGACGACGCCTGGCGCGTCGCCCTGCAGGAGGCGCAGGCCGGCACGCCGTTCGGTGACCGCGCCGAGCAGCTCGGCACCGCGCTCGCCGACGTGCACCGCACCCTCGCCGGAGCGCTGCCGACGGAACCGGCCGACGCGCCCCGACGGGACGCCGCCGTCGCCACGATGCACGCCCGACTCGACACCGCCGCCCGCGAGGCCCCGGCCGTCGCCGACCACGCCGACGCCATCCGCGCGGTCTACGCCCGTGCCGCCGACGCGACGTGGCCGGACCTGCAGCGCATCCACGGTGACCTGCACCTCGGACAGGTCCTGTCGGCACCGGGTCCCCGTGGCTGGGTCTTCCTGGACTTCGAGGGCGAACCCCTCCGCCCCCTCGACGAACGCTCGCTGCCGGACGTCACCCTGCGCGACGTCGCGGGCATGCTCCGCTCGTTCGACTACGTCGCGGGTGCGCTGGCGCACGACGCCGAACGGGTCGACGCGGCCGCCTGGGCGGCCGAGGCGCGGGCACGCTTCCTCGAGGGCTACCAGCGGGGCACCGGCGCGGACCTCACCGCCCACGGCGCGCTGCTCGACGCCTTCGAACTCGACAAGGCGGTCTACGAGGTCGTCTACGAGACCCGCAACCGACCCGACTGGGTCGGCATCCCGCTCGCGGCCGTCGCGCGCCTGGTCGGCGACAGCGGGTCCTGACCGCGACCCACGAACGGACGGGAGGCCCGTGGCGACACCGCCACGGGCCTCCCGTCCGTCACCGGGTGACGTCGTCTAGTTGACGGGACCCGTGTACTTCTCGCCTGGTCCGGCACCGATCGGGTCCGGGATCGCCGACGCCTCGCGGAAGGCGAGCTGCAGCGACCGGAGTCCGTCGCGGAGCGGACGGGCGTGGTGGTCGCCGATCTCGGTCGCGGCTGCGGTGACCAGGCCGGCCAGCGCGGTGATCAGCTTCCGCGCCTCGTCCAGGTCCGTCTGCTCCTGCGGGTCGTCTGCCAGGCCGACCTTGACGGCCGCGGCACTGAGCAGGTGCACCGCAACGGTGTTGATGAGTTCGACCGCCGGCACCTCCGCGATGTCCCTGGCGGCGTCGATGCCGGTGTCGTCGATCGGGGTGTCGCTCACGGTGCTCCTCTGCTAGGCTTGCTCGCGGCAGATGCTGTCCGTGTGCCGTCAGTTCCCTTGACATCAGTTCTCCTGAGATCAAGATCCTCGACAACACCCGGACGGTGTCACGAAAGAGGAGTCTCTCCCACCCGCGGCCGCGTTCCACCAGGCTACCGGGTCACCACCGCTCCGCGAGTGCACGTGTTGCACCCGTCGGTCGGATCCCACGGATCCGATGCAGGGCGGCTGCCGAACGGGTCGACATCCCGTGCGTCAGATCTCCTCTCTCGTGCTGTCGTCCAGGGCAAACGCCCCGGACGGCCACCACCTGATTGAAGGAGCTCCGCATCACCGATCCCCGTACCAACGACCGAATCCGCGTTCCCGAAGTCCGACTCGTCGGTCCGCAGGGTGAGCAGGTCGGCGTTGTCCCGATCGCCATGGCACTGCGTCTCGCGCAGGAAGCCGAACTGGATCTGGTCGAGGTCGCGCCGAACTCGAAGCCGCCCGTGGCCAAGATCATGGACTACGGCAAGTTCAAGTACGAGGCCGCTCAGAAGGCCAAGGAAGCCCGTCGCAACCAGGTGAACACGGACCTGAAAGAGGTCCGTTTCCGCCTGAAGATCGACGTGCACGACTACGAGACGAAGCGCAAGCGCGCCGAGGGGTTCCTCCTCGGCGGCGACAAGGTGAAGGCGATGATCCTCTTCCGTGGCCGCGAGCAGTCGCGTCCGGAGCAGGGTGTCCGTCTCCTCCAGAAGTTCGCGGAAGAGATCGCCGAGTTCGGTGTCGTCGAGTCGCGTCCGACCCAGGACGGTCGCAACATGACGATGATCATCGCCCCGCTCAAGAACAAGTCCGACGTCAAGGGCGAGCAGAACGCCAAGCGTGCTGCACAGAAGGCCGAGCGTCGTGCCACCGAGCACGCCGCGAAGGGCAAGGACGAGGCCGAGGCCGGTTCCACGTCCGAGGCAGCTGCGGAATCCACGGACGCCGCGGCCGAATAGGTCCCCGGACCGAACCCGCAACGACGCGGCCCCCCCATCCATCCCACGGAAAGGCACCACCATGCCCAAGCAGAAGACCCACTCCGGGTCGAAGAAGCGCTTCAAGGTCACCGGTACCGGCAAGATCATGAAGCAGCAGGCCGGTATGCGTCACAACCTCGAGGTCAAGAGCTCCAAGCGCAAGGCCCGCCTGAACGAGGACCAGGTCCTCTCCAAGGGTGACGCGAAGAACGTCAAGAAGCTCCTCGGCCACTGAGCCCCCGGATCGTAAAGGAATAGTGCAATGGCACGAGTAAAGAGAGCGGTCAACGCCGCCAAGAAGCGCCGCGTCATCCTCGAACGCGCCGAGGGCTACCGCGGCCAGCGTTCGCGCCTGTACCGCAAGGCCAAGGAGCAGGTCACCCACTCCCTCGTCTACGCGTACCGCGACCGTCACGCGAAGAAGGGCGAGTTCCGTCGCCTGTGGATCCAGCGCATCAACGCTGCGTCCCGTGCGAACGGCCTGACCTACAACCGCCTCATCCAGGGTCTCAACCTGGCCGGCGTCGAGGTCGACCGTCGCATCCTCGCCGACCTCGCGGTGAACAACCCCGAGACCTTCACCGCGCTCGTCGAGACCGCGAAGAAGGCCCTCCCGGCCGACACCTCGGCCCCGAAGGCTGCGTAGTCAGTTCTTCTGCTCGCGAAACCCCCGCCGCACGGCGGGGGTTTCGTCGTTCCTAGACTTGGGTCGTGAGCGATCTCCTCGAGAACCCCCGTGCCGGACGCGTGAAGGCCGTTGCGGCCCTGGCCAAGAAGGACGTCCGGGCCGAGACCGGCCTGTTCCTGCTGGAAGGGCCCCAAGCCGTCCGCGAAGCGCTGGAGTACGCCCCGGAGCTCCTGCGTGAGCTCTACGTGACGCCGACCGCCGCAGCCCGCTACGGGCTGGACGACGCGCCGGTGGACACCTGGTTCGTGACCGAGCAGGTGCTCGACGCGATGGCCGACACGGTCACCCCGCAGGGCGTGGTGGCGGTGTGCCAGCAGTTCCCGACGTCGGTGAAGGACGTCTTCCCGGACCACGCTGCGGCCGCCGCCGACCGGGAGGCCCGTGATGCGTCCGACGAGCAGGCCGCGTTGCCCGGACTGGTCGCCATCCTCGAAGAGGTGCGGGACCCGGGGAACGCCGGCACGATCATCCGGGCCGCCGACGCAGCCGGCGCCGACGCGGTGGTGCTGACCGGACGCTCGGTCGACCCGTACAACCCGAAGGTCGTCCGGTCGACGACCGGGTCCCTGTTCCACGTCCCGGTGTCCGTCGGCGTGACCCTGGCCGACACGATCGAGCGGGCGAAGGCCCTCGGCTACACGGTGCTCGCGGCGGACGTCTCGGGCGACGACCTGCCGGTGGTCCGCGCTGAGGGGATGCTCGACGGTCCGACCGCGTGGGTCTTCGGCAACGAGGCCCGCGGACTCACCGCCGACGACCTGGCGCTCGTCGACCGGGCCGTCAAGGTGCCGATCTACGGGCAGGCGGAGTCGATGAACCTCGCCACGGCCGCGTCGGTGTGCCTGTACGAGTCGGCCTTCGCGCTCCGGAGCTGACGCTCCTCCCTCCCCAGGCCGGTCGTCGGCATCGGTCATCCACCGTCCGCTCGGTGCAGGTGGGTGGTATCCCGACGGCCGGTAGGCTTGGGTCTCGTGTCAGAACCTCTCGAGATCAGCGAATCGGCCGTCGCCGACGCGGTGGACGCGGCCCTCGCCGCCGTCCGTGCCACGACGACGGTCGCCGAGCTGAAGCAGGCCAGGGCCGAGCACACCGGTGAGCAGTCACCGTTGGCGCGGATGAACGCATCGATGCGCAGTGTGCCGCCGGAGCAGAAGGCCGCGGCGGGCAAGCTCGTCGGGCAGGCCCGTGGGCGGGTGAACGCGGCGATCGCCGAGCAGGAATCCGTCCTCGCGGTGGCCGAGGAACGCGCACGGCTCGAAGCCGAGCGCGTCGACGTCACCGCGTTGCCGGTCCACCGCGCCACCGGCTCCCGCCACCCGCTCTCGCTGCTGAACGAAGCCGTCGCCGACATCTTCGTCGGCATGGGGTGGGAAGTGGCAGAAGGCCCCGAGCTCGAGCACGAGTGGTTCAACTTCGACGCCCTGAACTTCGACCAGGACCACCCGGCCCGGGCCATGGCGGACACCATCTTCGTCGAGCCCGTCGACCGGCACCTGGTCATGCGCACCCACACCTCGCCGGTGCAGGTGCGGTCGCTGCTGTCGCGTGACCTCCCGCTGTACGTCATCGCGCCGGGTCGCGTCTACCGTGCCGACGAGCTCGACGCCACGCACCTGCCGGTCTTCACCCAGGTCGAGGGCATCGCGATCGACAAGGGCCTGACGATGGCGCACCTGCGCGGCACGCTCGAGCACTTCGCCCGGCAGATGTTCGGCGCCGAGGCGCAGATCCGGCTCCGCCCGAACTACTTCCCGTTCACCGAGCCCAGCGCCGAGATGGACGTCTGGCAGCCGAACGCCAAGGGTGGCGCGCGGTGGGTCGAGTGGGGTGGCTGCGGCATGGTGAACCCCAACGTCCTGCGTGCCGCCGGCATCGATCCCGACGAGTACCAGGGCTTCGCGTTCGGCATGGGCATCGAGCGGACACTGCAGTTCCGCAACGGCCTGAACGACATGCGTGACTTCCTCGAGGGCGACATCCGCTTCTCGCAGCAGTTCGGAACGGTGGTCTGATGCGCGTCCCACTCCGTTGGCTCGGTGAGTCCGTCGACCTCCCCGAGGACGTCACCCTCGAGCACGTCCACGCGGCGCTCGTGTCGGTCGGCTTCGAGGAAGAGGACGTCCACACCTTCGACCTGACCGGCCCCATCGTGGTCGGTCGGGTCCTCGAGCGCGTCCCCGAGCCGCAGAAGAACGGCAAGACCATCAACTGGTGCCAGGTGGACGTCGGCGAAGCCGAGCCTCGCGGCATCGTCTGCGGCGCGCACAACTTCGACGTCGGCGACCTCGTCGTCGTCACGCTGCCCGGCGCAGTCCTGCCGGGGCCGTTCCCGATCGCCGCCCGCAAGACCTACGGGCACGTGTCCGACGGCATGATCGCCTCGGCCCGCGAGCTCGGGCTGGGCGAAGAGCACGACGGCATCCTGCGCTTCGCCGACCTCGGCATGGACCCCACCGTCGGTGCCGACGCCGTCGCGCTCCTCGGCCTCGATGACGCCGCGGTCGAGATCAACGTCACGCCGGACCGCGGCTACGTCCTCAGCATGCGCGGGGTCGCTCGTGAGTACGCGCACGCCACCGGAGCCAGCTTCCACGACCCCGTCGACCGCGTCGCGCCGCGTGCGGCCGAGGGGTTCCGGGTCACCATCGACGACCAGGCCCCGATCCGGGGTCGGGTCGGAGCGTCGACGTTCGTCACGCGCGTCGTGCGCGGGATCGACCCGGCCGCCAAGACACCGTCCTGGATGGTGTCGCGCCTCTCGCTGGCCGGGGTGCGCTCGATCTCCCTGCCCGTCGACATCACGAACTACGTCATGTTCGAGCTCGGCCAGCCGCTGCACGGCTACGACCTGCAGACCGTCGCGGGCGGCCTCGGCGTGCGTCGGGCGACCGCTGGCGAGACGCTCGAGACCCTCGACGGCACGGTCCGGAAGCTCGACCCCGAAGACCTCGTCATCACCGACGACGACGGTCCCGTCGGCCTCGCCGGCGTCATGGGCGGAGCCCGCACCGAGATCTCGGCGAGCACCACCGACGTCCTGATCGAGGCCGCCGGGTTCGACCAGGTCTCCATCGCCCGCACCGCTCGTCGCCACAAGCTCCCCAGCGAGGCATCCCGTCGCTTCGAGCGCGGGGTCGACCCGCAGGTGGCCGAGGCCGCGGCGAACCGTGCCGTCGAGCTCCTCGTCGAGCTCGCCGGCGGCACCGCTGACGCCCTCGGGTCGACGCTCGTCGACACCGAGCCGCGGGCGACCGTGACGATGCGGCTCTCGCGTCCGTCCGAGCTCGTCGGCGTCGACTACACCGACGCCGAGGTCATCGACACGCTCCGTGCGATCGGCGCCACGGTCGAGGCCGACGGTGAGCAGCTCGCGGTCACTCCGCCCACCTGGCGTCCCGACCTGACCGACGACACCACCCTCGTCGAAGAGGTCGCGCGCATCGTCGGCTACGACCGGATCCCGAGCGTGCTGCCGGTCGCGCCGCCCGGCCGGGGCCTGACCCGGCACCAGCAGGCTCGTCGTCGGGTCGCCTCGGCGCTGGCCGCGGCGGGCCTGACCGAGGTCGTCACGGCACCGTTCGTGTCGGCGGCCACGCAGGACGCCTACCCGGGGATCGACCCGCAGGGCGGACCGAGCGTCGTGCTCGCGAACGCCCTGGACAGCGAGCAGAACCTCCTGCGCCGCAGCGGCGTTCCGGCCCTGGTCGACGCCGCCCGTCGCAACGTGTCGCGCGGGCTCGTGGACGTCGCGCTCTACGAGACGTCCCGGGTGTTCCTGCCGGTGACGGGCGTGACGCTCGGCACCGACGAGGTCCCGGCGGGCGCCGCCCGGCCCGACCGTGCGACGCTCGAGGCGCTGGACGCCTCGCTGCCCGCCCAGCCCTTCCACGTCGCCGCACTGCTCACCGGCCACCGGGTCGTCAAGCAGCCCGGCACCACGGCAGAGCCGTTCGGCATCGCCGACGCGATCGATGCGGCCTGCCAGGTCGCCTGGGCCGTCGGTGTCGAACTGACCGTCGCGCAGACGACCCACCCGTCCCTGCACCCGGGCCGTGCCGCGTCGCTGCTCGTCGACGGCACGGTCGTGGGCGTCGCCGGTGAGCTCCTGCCCGAACTGGCCGAGGCCGCCGTCCTGCCCCGGGTGGTGGCGGTCGTCGAGCTCGACCTCGACGCGCTCGTCGCCGCTGCCCCGGAACTCGTCGCGGTCGCGCCGATCGTCTCCTACCCGGCGGCCACGCAGGACCTCTCGCTCGTCGTCGACGCCGACGTGCCGGCCGGCGACGTGCTGGATGCGGTGCGCTCTGGCGCCGGAGACCTGTTGGAGTATGCTCGGCTCGTGGATGACTACCGGGGCTCCGGCGTGGACGAGGGACAGAAGTCCCTGACGTTCGCGCTGCGCTTCCGTGCCACGGACCGCACGCTGACCGCTGCCGAGGCCACCGAGGCCCGTGACGGCGCTGTCCGACGTGCCGGCGAGCGATTCGGGGCGACCCTGCGCGACTGACCCACACGGGATCAGCACCGCCCGGGGTCGCCGCCTCCGACTCTCTCGACGACCAGTCCGACCAAAGGTGGAATCCCATGTCCGTATCCGTCGCCGTGGCGGGAGCCTCCGGCTACGCGGGTGGTGAGCTCCTGCGCGTGCTCTCCGCCCACCCCGAGTTCGAGGTCAGGACGGTGACGGCGTTCTCGAACGCCGGACAGCCCCTGATCGCGACGCAGCCGCACCTCCGTTCCCTGTCGCACCTGACGCTGGCGGAGACAACGGCCGAGACGCTGCGCGGGCACGACGTGGTGTTCCTGGCGCTGCCGCACGGGCAGTCGGGAGCGATCACCGCGGAACTCGGCGACGACGCGCTCGTCATCGACTGCGGCGCGGACCACCGGCTGACGGACCCGGCGGCGTGGGAGCGGTTCTACGGCGGCGACTACTTCGGCGCGTGGACGTACGGTCTGCCCGAGCTCCTGCTCGCGGCGCCCACCCCGGGTTCGGCCGATGAATGGCGCGAGGTCGACGACATCGCATCGCAGGGCAAGCAGCGTTCCACCCTGGTCGGCACGAAGCGCATCGCGGTCCCCGGCTGCAACGTCACCGCGGTGACGCTCGGCATCCAGCCGGGCATCCAGGCCGGCCTCGTCGAGTCCGACGACCTCGTCGCGGTGCTCAGCGTCGGCCCGAGTGGCGCCGGCAAGAAGCTGGCCACCACCTACCTGGCCTCTGAGATCATGGGGTCCGCCAGCGCCTACGCCGTCGGTGGCTCGCACCGGCACGTCCCCGAGATCCAGCAGAACCTGCAGGTCGCGGGGGCCGCCGACGTGACGATCTCGTTCACGCCGGTCCTGGTCCCGATGTCGCGGGGGATCCTGGCGACCACCACCGCGAAGCTCTCGCCCGGCGTCAGCGCACGCGACGTCCGACTCGCCTGGGAGCAGGCGTACGCCGATGAACCCTTCGTCCACCTGCTCCCCGAGGGCGAGTTCCCCCGGGTCGCGGACACGATCGGTGCGAACACCGCGCTCGTCGGCATCGCCGTCGACGAGGCCGCCGGCCGCGTCGTCGCGGTGACCGCGCTCGACAACCTCGCCAAGGGCACGGCCGGCGCCGCCGTCCAGTCGGCGAACATCGCCCTCGGTCTCCCCGAGACCACGGGCCTCAGCGTGGACGGAGTCGCACCGTGACCGACGCAGGCACGACCACCCAGACCGAGCCGGGCCTCCAGGGCGTCACCGCGGCAGCGGGCTTCCGCGCCGCCGGTATCACCGCAGGCCTCAAGACGAGCGGCAAGCCGGACGTGGCCCTCGTCGTCAACGACGGCCCCGACGCGGCCGTGGCCGCCGTCTTCACCAGCAACCGGGCCCAGGCGCACCCCGTCATCTGGTCCCGCCAGGTCATCGGTGACGGCGTCGCGCGTGCCGTCGTCCTGAACTCCGGCGGCGCGAACTGCTTCACCGGCCCGTTCGGCTTCCAGACCACGCACCTGACGGCCGAAGCCGTGGGCGACGCCCTCGGGATCGGGGCCGGCGACGTCGTCGTCTGCTCCACCGGGCTCATCGGTGTGGGCGACCAGACCTTCCGCGACAACGTGCTCCGCGGCGTCGACCTGGCGAGTGCGGCACTCAGCGACGACGGCGGTCCGGATGCGGCCACCGCGATCATGACGACGGACACGAAGGCCAAGCAGTCCGTCGTGACCGAGGACGGCTGGACCGTCGGCGGCATGGCCAAGGGTGCGGGGATGCTCGCCCCGGGCCTCGCGACGATGCTCGTCGTCATCACGACGGACGCCGTGCAGACGCCGGACCAGCTCGACCAGGCGCTCCGCGCCGCCACCCGGATCACGTTCGACCGGGTCGACTCCGACGGCTGCATGTCGACGAACGACACCGTGGTCCTGCTGTCGTCGGGTGCGAGCGGCGTGACGCCCGAGGTCGGTGACTTCCAGGAGGCCCTGACTGCGGTCTGTGCCGACCTGGCCCGCCAGCTGCAGCAGGACGCCGAGGGTGCGAGCCACGACATCGCGATCGAGGTCGTGCACGCCGCGACCGAGGACGACGCCGTGACCGTCGGTCGGAGCGTCGCCCGGAACAACCTGTTCAAGGCTGCGGTCTTCGGCAACGACCCGAACTGGGGCCGGGTGCTCGCAGCGATCGGCACCACCGACGCCGAGTTCGACCCGTACGCGGTGGACGTCAGCATGAACGGCGTCCGGGTCTGCCACGCGGGCGCACCCGACGAGCCGAGCGACTCCGTCGACCTGACCCCGCGTGACACCCACGTGCGCATCGACCTCGGTGTCGGCACGCACTCGGCCACGATCCTGACCAACGACCTCACGCACGACTACGTGCACGAGAACAGCGCGTACTCCAGCTGATGGCGGCGGACACGAACGGGGCCGGCACGCCCCTCACGAAGGAAGAAGAACACGAGTTCGCCGCGGTCAAGGCCGCGACGCTCATCGAGTCGCTTCCCTGGCTCAAGCGCTTCTCGGGCAAGGTCGTCGTGGTCAAGTTCGGCGGCAACGCCATGGTGAACGAGGACCTGAAGCGCGCCTTCGCCGAGGACATGGTCTACCTGCGCTACGCCGGCCTGCACCCCGTCGTCGTGCACGGCGGGGGGCCGCAGATCTCCGCCGCCCTCAAGGAACAGGGCATCGAGTCCGAGTTCCGCGGCGGCTACCGCGTCACGACGACCGAGGCGATCACGGTCGTCCGCGACGTCCTGGCCGGCGAGGTCAACCGCGAGATCGTCGACTTGATGAACGAACACGGCGAGGGCCTGGCCGTCGGCGTGTTCGGCGACGGCGGCTCGCTGTTCACCGGCGAGAAGAAGGGCGTCGTCGTCGACGGGCAGGAGTACGACCTCGGCCACGTCGGGGACATCACCCACGTCGACCCGTCCGGTGTGCTCGCCGCGATCGAGGCAGGCCGGATCCCGGTCGTCTCGAGCATCGCGATCGACGACGCGCACCCCGACCAGGCACTCAACGTGAACGCGGACGCTGCGGCGGGTGCCCTGGCGATCGCGCTGCGGGCCTCGAAGCTCATGATGCTCACCGACGTCCCCGGCCTGTACCGCAACTGGCCCGACCGTGACTCGATCGTCGACCTCATCGCCGTCGACGAGCTCCGCGAACTCCTGCCGAGCCTCGAGTCGGGGATGATCCCGAAGATGACCGCGTGCCTCGACGCCGTGGTCGGCGGGGTCGGCGGTGCGACGATCATCGACGGCCGGATCCCGCACTCGATCCTGCTCGAGGTCTTCACCCTGCGGGGTGCGGGCACCGAGGTGATCCCGGACCCGAGCCGACGAACCGAGAACCAGATGACCCACGCCGAGATCGGCCGTCGCGTGGCGTCGCCGTCGATCGACAGCAGTACCGGCCAGCACGTGGCGGGTACGGACGAGAAGGGACACCAGCAGTGAGCACCGAGACGCAGACCGAGACCTGGAACGACCGGTTCGGGGCGTCGCTCATGCGATCCCTGACCCCGCCGAAGATCATGCTCGAGCGCGGCCAGGGCTGCCGCGTCTGGGACGTCGAGGGCAACGAGTACCTCGACTTCCTCGCCGGCATCGCGGTGAACTCGCTCGGCCACGCGCACCCCGCCCTGGTGGAGGCGATCGCCGACCAGGCCGCGAAGCTCGTGCACGTGTCGAACTACTTCGCCACCCCGCCGCAGCTCGAACTCGCCGAGCGCCTCAAGCGCATCACCGGCGCGGGTGACGCGGGCCGCGTGTACTTCGGCAACTCCGGCGCCGAGGCGAACGAGGCTGCGTTCAAGCTCGCTCGCCTCAACAAGGGTGCGGACGGCACCAAGACCCGGATCCTCGCGCTCAAGCAGGGCTTCCACGGCCGCACGATGGGCGCGCTCGCGCTCACCGGCAAGCCCGCGCTGCAGCAGGACTTCCTGCCGATGATCCCGGGTGTCGAGCACATCGACACCTCGATCGAGGCGCTCGAAGCGTCGATCGACGACTCCGTCGCCGCCCTGATCCTCGAACCCATCAAGGGCGAGGCCGGCGTGGTCGACCTGCCGGAGGGTTTCCTGCTGGCGGCACGCCGACTGACCGCGGAGCACGGCACACTGCTGATCCTCGACGAGATCCAGACGGGTGTCGGCCGGACCGGCAACTGGTTCGCGTTCCAGGGCCACGGTGTGACGCCGGACGCCATCACCGTCGCGAAGGGCATCGCCGGGGGCTTCCCCATCGGCGCCCTGGTCACGTTCGGCTGGGCATCCGACCTGTTCTCGGCCGGGCAGCACGGTTCGACCTTCGGCGGCAACCCGCTCGGCACCCGCGTCGCCAACGCGGTGCTCGAGGAGATCGAGCGTGCGGAACTCGTCGCCGGCGCAGTGGTCAAGGGCGAGCGGATCCGTGACGGCATCAGCGCCATCGGTTCCCCGCTGGTGGAAGAGGTCCGTGGCACCGGCCTGCTCATCGGCGTCGGTCTGACCGGTCCGATCGGTCCGGCCGTCAACGCTGCCGCCCTCGAGCGTGGCCTCATCATCAACGCCCCCAACGAGTCGAGCCTGCGCATCGCGCCGCCGCTCATCGTGTCCGACGCCGAGATCGACGAGTTCCTGTCGATCCTCGCCCAGAGCCTCGCGGCCGTCGCCGCAGCGCAGGAGCCCACCGCATGACCCGCCACTTCCTCCGTGACGACGACCTGAGCCAGGCCGAGCAGTCCGCGATCCTCGACATCGCCGACCGCATGAAGGCCGACCGCTGGGCGGAGAAGCCGCTGGCCGGTCCGCAGAGCGTCGCGGTGATCTTCGACAAGTCGTCGACCCGCACGCGGGTGTCCTTCCACGTCGGCATCTCCGACCTCGGCGGCAGCCCGTTGATCATCTCGACGGCGAACAGCCAGCTCGGCGGCAAGGAGACCCCGTCGGACACGGCCCGCGTGCTCGAGCGCATGGTGTCGGCGATCGTGTGGCGCACCTACGGTCAGGCCGGGCTCGAGGAGATGGCCGCCGGCACGACGGTCCCCGTCGTCAACGCGCTGTCCGACGACTTCCACCCCTGCCAGCTCCTCGCCGACCTGCTCACCATCCGTGAGCACCGCGGCGCCCTCGCCGGGCAGACCGTGGCGTTCATCGGCGACGGTGCGAGCAACATGGCGCAGTCGTACCTGCTCGCCGGGGCGACAGCGGGCATGCACGTCCGCGTCGCCGCCCCCGCCGAGTTCTCCCCGTCGGCGCAGGTCGTCACCGACGCCGAGGAACGCGCCGCCGTGACGGGCGGCTCCGTCCTCGTGGTGACCGACCCGGTTGCCGCGGTCGCGGGTGCCGACGTGGTCGTCACCGACACCTGGGTGTCGATGGGCAAGGAGTCCGAGAAGCAGTCGCGCCTCGACACCTTCGCGGGGTACCGCGTCGACGACGCGCTCATGGCGCACGCCGCCGACGACGCCGTCTTCATGCACTGCCTGCCGGCCGACCGGGGGTTCGAAGTGACCGCCGACGTCATCGACGGCCCCCGCAGCATCATCTGGGACGAGGCGGAGAACCGTCTGCACGCCCAGAAGGCGTTGCTGGCCTGGCTGCTCGCCAACGACTAGCCGACGGATCGGACACCAGTGGCTGACCGCGTCGTCCTCGCGTACTCCGGCGGTCTCGACACCTCCGTCGGGATCGGCTGGCTGCGCGACGCCACCGGCAAGGACGTCGTCGCACTCGTGGTGGACGTCGGCCAGGGCGGCGAGGACCTCGAGGCGGTCCGGCAGCGTGCGCTCGACTGCGGCGCCGTCGAGTCACTCGTCGTCGACGCCAAGGACGAGTTCGCCGACGAGTACATCGTGCCGGCGCTCCGGGCCAACGCGCTCTACCAGAAGCGGTACCCGCTCGTCTCGGCACTGAGCCGCCCGCTCATCGCGAAGCACCTCGCGCTGACGGCGAAGCAACTCGGTGCCGACAGCGTCGCGCACGGCTCCACCGGCAAGGGCAACGACCAGGTCCGCTTCGAGGCAGCCGTCGCGGCGATCGCACCGGACCTGCGGACCGTCGCACCGGTGCGGGACCTCGCCCTGACTCGCGACCGCGCCATCGCCTACGCGCAGGAGCACCGCCTGCCGATCCAGCACTCGGAGCGGGAGCCGTGGTCGGTCGACCAGAACGTGTGGGGCCGAGCGGTCGAGACCGGGCTCCTCGAGGACCCGTGGACCGCCCCCGCAGACGACCTCTACTCGACCACGCAGGACCCGGCGCTCCCGCAGCAGGCCGACGAGGTCACGATCACCTTCGACCGCGGTGTCCCGGTCGCCCTCGACGGGCAGCGGTTCAGCGTGCTGCGCATGGTGCAGGAGCTCAACGCGGTCGCCGGCAAGCACGGCGTCGGGCGGATCGACGTCGTCGAGGACCGGGTGGTCGGCATCAAGTCGCGCGAGGTCTACGAGGCGCCGGCCGCGATCGCGCTCATCGCCGCGCACGAGGAGCTCGAGAGCCTCACCCTCGAGCGCGACGTCGCCCGGTTCAAACGCGGCGTCGAGTCCGAGTGGGCCGACCTGGTCTACGACGGCCTGTGGTTCGGCGGACTCAAGCGCAGCCTCGACGCCTTCGTCGAGCACACCCAGCAGCACGTCTCCGGCGACGTCCGGTTGCGGCTGCAGGGCGGGCGTGCCACCGTGACGGGCCGTCGGTCGGAGCAGAGCCTCTACGACTTCGACCTGGCAACGTCCGACACCGGCGACGCGTTCGACCAGTCCGTGTCCAGGGGGTTCATCGAGCTCTGGTCACTGCCCAGCAAGATCTCCGCCCGCCGCGACGCGGCGAACTGACCGACAGCAGCCCCGCACCGACCAACAGCCCGCGGCCCCAGCCTCACCCGGGCACCGACGAAACGACGCAGGACGACATGACCGACGAGAAGACCGACGCCACCAACACCGGTGCCCTCTGGGGCGGCCGCTTCGCCGACGGCCCGAGTGCGGCCCTCGCTGCGCTCTCGAAGTCGACGCACTTCGACTGGCAGCTCGCGCCCTACGACATCGCGGGGTCCCGTGCCCACGCCCGGGCGCTGCACACCGCGGGCTACCTGACCGCCGGCGAGCTCGAACGCATGCTCGCCGGCCTCGACCGGCTCGAAGCGGCGCACGCCGACGGCACGCTGCAGCCCGACGACTCCGACGAGGACGTCCACGGCGCCCTCGAACGCCTGCTCATCGCCGACCTCGGTCCCGAACTCGGCGGCAAGCTCCGCGCGGGTCGCAGCCGCAACGACCAGATCGCCACGCTCGGTCGCATGCACATGCTCGACCACGGGCGGCGCATCGGCCGACTCGTGATCGACCTCGTCGACGCGATCACCCAGCAGGCGACCGAGCGCCCGGGCGCGATCATGCCGGGGCGCACGCACCTGCAGCACGCGCAGCCCGTGCTCCTGGCCCACCACCTGCTCGCGCACGCCTGGCCGCTCGTCCGCGACCTCGAGCGCCTCCGCGACTGGGCCGGCCGCGCGAGCGTCAGCCCGTACGGTGCCGGTGCGCTGGCAGGGAGTTCGCTCGGCCTCGACCCCGCCGCGATCGCCGCGGAGCTCGGCTTCGACCGCCCGGCGGACAACTCGATCGACGCCACGGCCGCCCGGGACGTCGTCGCCGAGTTCGCGTTCGTCCTCGCGCAGATCGGCATCGACGTCTCGCGCCTGTCAGAAGAGGTCATCCTCTGGAACACGAAGGAGTTCGGCTTCGTCCGGCTCCACGACGCCTTCTCGACCGGCTCGAGCATCATGCCGCAGAAGAAGAACCCGGACATCGCCGAGCTCGCCCGGGGCAAGTCGGGGCGCCTGATCGGCAACCTGACCGGGCTCCTCGCGACCCTCAAGGGACTGCCGCTCGCGTACAACCGCGACCTGCAGGAGGACAAGGAGCCGGTCTTCGACTCCGTCGCCACGCTCGAGGTCCTGCTGCCCGCGTTCACCGGCATGATCGCGACCCTGACCTTCGACACCGACCGGATGGCCGAGCTCGCGCCGCAGGGCTTCTCGCTCGCGACGGACGTCGCCGAGTGGCTGGTCCGGCAGGGCGTCCCGTTCCGCGACGCGCACGAGGTCTCCGGCGCGCTCGTCCGGTACTGCGAGGAGCGCGGCATCGAGCTCGACGAGCCGACCGACGACGAGTACCGGTCCGTGTCCGAGCACCTCACGCCCGACGTCCGTGCCGTCCTGACCATCGAGGGCAGCGTCGCATCGCGCTCCGGCGTCGGGGGCACTGCACCCGACCGGGTCGCCGAGCAGCTCGCGTCCGTCACCCGCCGCGTCCGCGACCTGGCCGAGGGCGCGCCCTTCTCGCGATGACCGAGGGGATCGCCGCGCTGCTCGCCGAGCCCGCCCCGATCGCCGCGCCGGCCCTGCTCGGTGCGACGATCGCTGGGCGCGGCGTGGCGCTCCGCATCACCGAGGTCGAGGCCTACTCCGGCCCCACCGATCCCGGATCACACGGTCACCGGGGGATGACGGAGCGCAACCGCCACCTCTTCGGGCCGCCCGGCACGCTGTACGCCTACCGCTCGTACGGCATCCACACCTGCGTCAACGTCGTGAGCGGGCCGGCCGGCACCTCGTCGGGCTCCCTGCTGCGCGGTGCGCAGGTCGTCGAGGGACTTCACGTCGCGCGAGCGCGTCGCGGGTCGAAGGTCGCGGACGTCGCCCTGGCACGCGGGCCCGGCAACCTCGGTGGTGCGCTCGGAGCGGTCCTCGGGCAGGACGACGGCACGTCGCTCCTCGACGGGTCCGGCCCGTTCGTGCTCACCCTGGCACCCGGCCTGGAGGCCCGGCTCGCCTCCGCCGGACCGGCCCACGTGATCGACGAGCTCCTGTCCGAGACCCTGGCCGGTCCGCCCGCGGGCGCTGCGGTCCCGCGGATCTCCCGCGGGCCGCGCACCGGCGTCGGCGGCATCGCCGGCGGGGCGCGGTACCCCTGGCGCTTCTGGCTGACGGGTGACCCCACGGTCTCGACGTACCGGCGGCACAAGGGCGCCCTCGACTCGTGAACCCGGCCACGGGCCTCCCGGCCGCCGCGCCTGCCGGACGTCCGTCGCCGCTACGATGGCGGGGTGTCCAGTGATACCGCTCAAGACGTCCTGACGCGCCAGCAGAACGACCCCGCCTTCGACTCGGTGTGGGACGAACTGCAGTGGCGCGGTCTGGTGCAGGTCTCGACCGACGAGACCGCGCTGCAAGAGGCCCTCGACGGTGAGCCGATCACGTACTACTGCGGGTTCGACCCGACCGCGCCGTCACTGCACTGCGGCAACCTCCTGCAGCTCCTGACCATGCGGCGGCTGCAGCTCGCGGGGCACAAGCCGCTCGCGTTGGTGGGTGGTTCGACCGGTCTCATCGGCGATCCGCGTCCCACGGCCGAGCGCACGCTGAACACGCCGGAGACCGTGGCGGAGTGGGTGTCCCGGCTGCAGACCCAGGTGTCCCGGTTCCTCAGTCCGAACGGCGACAACGGCGTCCGCCTGGTGAACAACCTCGACTGGACCGCCCCGTTGTCCGCGATCGACTTCCTGCGCGACGTCGGCAAGTACTTCCGCGTCAACTCGATGCTCAAGAAGGACGCGGTGGCCGCGCGCCTGAACTCCGATGCGGGGATCAGCTACACCGAGTTCAGCTACCAGATCCTCCAGGGGCTCGACTACCGCGAACTCTGGCGGCAGTACGGGTGCACGCTTCAGACCGGTGGCTCGGATCAGTGGGGCAACCTGACCTCGGGCACGGAGCTCGTCCGTCGTGCTGAAGGTGCCACGGTGCACGCCCTCGGGACCCCGCTCATCACGAACTCCGACGGCACGAAGTTCGGCAAGAGCGAGGGCAACGCGATCTGGCTCGACGCCGAGATGACCTCGCCCTACGCCATGTACCAGTTCTGGCTCAACACGACGGACTCCGACGTGATCGCCCGACTGCGGCAGTTCACGTTCCTGACGCGCGCCGAGATCGAACGACTCGAGCAGGCCGTCGCCGACGAGCCCTTCCGACGAGAGGCCCAGCGGACCCTGGCCTTCGAGGTCACCTCGATCGTGCACGGAGTCGCGGCGACCCAGGCGGCGATCGATGCCGCGGCCGCGCTGTTCGGCAACGGTGACCTCGGTGCGCTCGACCCGGAGACCCTGCGGTCGGCGATCGCCGCGCTGCCGGGGTCGGTCACGCTCGACTCCGGAGCGGACGTCGCACGGGCACTCGTGGAGACCGGACTCGTGAAGTCCCTCGGTGAAGCCCGCCGCGCGATCGACCAGGGCGGCGTCTCCGTGAACAACGTCCGGGCCGAAGACCCGGCCGCCCCGCTGTCCGGACTCGCCCTGCCCGGGGGAGTGCTCGTCCTCCGTCGTGGCAAGAAGACCCTCGCCGGAGTGACGCTCGCCTGATCCCGGTTGCTCGACCCCCTGCGATGCCCGGTTCCCCTGAGGAACCGGGCATCGCTGCGTCCGGGCGACGTGTGTTGCACAACGCGACACGCCCGGGATGGGGGCTGGCTTGGCGCACTCGCTCAGGGCTGCGTATAGTTCTTACTCGTCACCCCAAAGGTGCGGCGGAGCGGCTGGAGCGAAAGCCCAGAGCACGTCGGCCCTCAAGCGGGACCATCCTCCACTGAAGTTCAGATCGGGCCTTGCGCCGGATCGCTTCGACGCCTAGGATGACAAGCCCACCGGTTCTCTCCCCTCGGGATGAGCCACTGGACCTCCGGGTCCGACGAACAACCGGTGGCAAGCCAAGAACACAAGCCTTGTGGCTGAAGCTCGAACTCGAGCCGAGGAGCAAGTGCGTCTGGTCCTTGAGAACTCAACAGCGTGCACATTGTCAATGCCAATTTATTGATTGACCTCGTGCCTGGTCGGCTTGCTGACCGGGTCATGAAGCAATTCCTTTTGGATTGAAGATTGTCAGTAGACAGTCAACAGTCAGAATCAACTCGGTCTGATGCCTTCGGGTGTTGGGTCTGTATTTTTTTACGGAGAG